>NZ_CP085135.1:6145000-6445000 GCF_020616515.1 Mesorhizobium sp. PAMC28654 | reverse complement strand
CCTACGCGCTCTATGTGCTCGCCCGCAACAAGAAGGCCTCGATCGGCGACTTGCGCTACTACGCCGACACGCAGCTCGAAGCTTTCACCAGTCCGATGGCGGTTGGCCAACTGGCGGCGAGCCTTGCGCTTTATGGCGATACCCAGCGCTCCGAAGCCACCTTCAAGACGGCGCTGCAACTCGCCAAGACGACCACCGAGTACGATTATTATCGGTCGGACTATGGCTCGCCGCTGCGTGACGGCGCGGCGATGCTGGCGCTGGCAGCGGAATCGAAGCCGGTGTCGTCGATCGTGCCGGAGCTGATCAAGCTGGTGACCAGGGAACGCGCCCAGGCCGACTGGACCAGTACCCAGGACGAATCCTGGATGCTGCTGGCGGCCCGCGCGCTCAAGGAAGGCAACGACTCGATCGCGCTGACCGTCAATGGTGCGGCTCATGCCGGCGGCTATTCGGAACAGCTGGCCGGCACCGACCTGGCCGACAGCCCGCTGACCATCGCCAACACCGGCAAGGAGCCGCTGCAGGCGGTCGTCACCACGGTGGCCGCACCAGTCGAGCCCCTGCCGGCCAGCGGCGACGGCTTCACCATCCAGCGCACCTACTACAGGCTCGATGGTACGGAGGCGAATGTGACGGAGGTCAAGCAGAACGAACGCTATGTCGTCGTGCTCAAGGTCACCGAACAGAACAGCTGGCCATCCCGGCTGCTGATCACCGACCTGCTGCCGGCCGGCTTCGAGATCGACAATCCCGGCCTGGTGTCCAGCGCCCAACTGTCGAACTTCTCCTGGCTGACCCAGACCGACGCCGCTCATCTCGAATTCCGCAACGACCGTTTCGTCGCGGCGTTCAATCCGGCCGACGGCGATCACGACCACAATCTGACCCTCGCCTATGTCGTGCGCGCCGTGACGCCGGGAACCTATGCGCATCCGGCGGCAACGGTGGAGGACATGTACCGTCCGCAATATTCGGCCCGCACCGCCACCGGCATGATGGAGGTGAAGGCGCCGTAAGGCGCCGATAGTGCGAATATGAACGGAACGATGGCGCTGCCCCTCATCCGCCTGCCGGCACCTTCTCCCCGTATCGTGACGGGGAGAAGGGAGCTGTCGCGAATTTCGCCACTTTTTCTGCAACCTTGGCGATTGGCGAAACCATCCGCGACAGCGTCTTTCTCCCCGTCACTATACGGGGAGAAATGTCCGGCAGGACAATGAGGGGCGGCGCCATGCTCTCCAGAAAATTTCTCCGTCGGACGGCCATAACCGCAGCGTCTTGTGCCGGCATTCTCGCCATCGCCATCGCCACCCTCTGGGAACTCGACCGCGCCTTCCCGCCTCCGCTCCCGGCAAAGCTCACGGTCTCCACCGAGGTCCAGGATCGCGACGGCCTTCTGCTGCGCGCCTTCGCCACGCCGGACGGCTACTGGCGGCTCGAAACCCGGCTCGACCAGGTCGACAAGCAGTTCGTCGATATGCTGGTCGCCTATGAGGACAAGCGCTTCTGGGACCATGACGGCATCGACGTGCTGGCGCTGGCCCGTGCCGCCGGACAATTCGCCACTAGCGGCCATATCGTGTCCGGCGGCTCGACGCTGTCGATGCAGCTGGCGCGGCTGATCGAGCCGCGCGAAAGCCGCAGCCTCGGCTCCAAAATCAAGCAGATGCTGCGCGCCATCCAGATCGAACGGCGGCTGTCGAAGCGCGAGATTCTTGAACGCTACCTGACGCTCGCGCCCTATGGCGGCAATCTGGAAGGCGTCCGCGCCGCCTCGCTCGCCTATTTCGGCAAGGAACCGAAACGGCTCACCGTTTCCGAAGCCGCCCTGCTCGTCGCCCTGCCGCAATTGCCGGAACGGCGGCGGCCCGACCGCAACCTCCAGATTGCGCACGCCGCCCGTGACCGGGTGCTGACCCGCATGGTTTCGGCCGGCCTCATCGGCGATCGCGAGGCCGCGCGCGCCGCGCTCGACGATGTCGTAGGCTTACGGCGCAGGCTTCCGGCGCTGGCCGCGCACGCCGCCTATGCGATGCTGCCCAAGGCAGTCCCCGGCCAGCCCCTGAAACTGACGATCCGCAGGAGCGTCCAGGCCGGGCTGGAACAGGTGGCGCGCGACGCCGCGACCAAACTCGGGCCCCGCCTGTCCGTCGCCATGGTGCTGGCTGACGCCCGCACCGGCGATATCCTGGGCGAAGTCGGCTCGGCCAATTTCTTCGACGCCAGCCGCTCCGGCTGGATCGACATGACCAAGACCATCCGCTCGCCCGGCTCGACGCTGAAGCCTTTCATCTACGGCCTCGCTTTCGAACAGGGGCTGGTGGCGCAGGAAACATTGATCGAGGACAGTCCCGCCGATTTCGGCGGCTATCGGCCTAAGAATTTCGACATGGGCTACCAGGGCGATGTCAGTATAAGGCAGGCGCTGCAGCTGTCGCTCAACGTGCCGGCGATCCGTGTGCTCGATGCGGTCGGCCCGGCGCGACTGATGGCGCGCTTCCGCCAGGCCGGCGTGACGCCGGTGCTGCCGGTGAACGAGGCGCCGGGTCTTGCCATCGGCCTAGGCGGCGTTGGCGTGACGCTGCGCGATCTCGTCCAGCTCTATACGGGCCTTGCCAATGGCGGCAAGACGCACTCCCTGCATGATGGCAGCGAGCCGGCCAATGCCCAAGGCTCGACTGCCACGATCCTAGACGATCAGGCGAACTGGCAGATCATCGACATGTTGTCGGGCGTCAAGCCGCCGGAAGGCGCCATCCAGCGCGGCATCGCCTACAAGACTGGTACTTCCTACGGCTATCGCGACGCCTGGTCGGTCGGCTTTGACGGCCGCTACGTACTTGGTGTCTGGGTCGGGCGTCCCGATGCCGGCGCGGTTCCCGGCCTGTCCGGCTATGTTTCGGCCGCCCCCATCCTGTTCGAGGGTTTTGTCCGTTCCGGCCTTGCCGCCGTGCCCCTGCCGGGTAGGCCGCCCGGCGTCCAGAACCCGAAGCGCGACGAGTTGCCGGTCACGCTCACCCGGTTTGGTGCGGGCTCGGATGGGCTGGTCGAGGCGACGCCGACGGAGCCCGCGCCGACCATCATCTTCCCGCCAGACGGCGCACGCGTCGATCTCGCCACCAATTCGGCCGAGGCCACGCCGCTGGTGCTGAAGCTGCAGGGCGGCCGCGCGCCGTTCCGTTGGCTTGCCAATGGCAAGCCGCTCACCGGCATCGACCGCACGCGCACGGCGACCTGGCTGCCCGATGGCACCGGCTATTCGACGCTGACAGTCATCGATGCCGCGGGGCGTGCCGCAAGCGTGAAAGTGTTTGTCGAATAGAATCCGGCAAGGGATTCGCCGCATAGGTTTTTTGCGCGACGGCGCGACCTGCTGATCTCCCCCACGAGTGGGGAGATCGGCTGTCACCGCCGATTTCGCCAATCGTCGACGTTGCGGGGATCTGCGATCGGACTCACCGCCTCGCCCGCATGAGGAAGAAATTTCTCCATGCAGCCAATAAGCGGCGAAAATTTGCTTCGAAGAGGCAAAAAAGGCAACATTGAATGCATCTAAATTCTATCAATTCGGTAGAGTTCGCCTCAGTTCAACGGAGGCGGGAATGACCAAACCTTATTTCAAGAAACTGCTCGGCGCGCTGATCGCCTCATCTGTCCAGTTCGGCACGCTCGGTTTCGCGTTTGCCGACACCACCATCCTCAACGTGTCGTATGACCCGACGCGCGAGCTTTACAAGGCCTATGACGAAGCCTTCGTCGCGCATTGGAAGGCGGAGACCGGCGAGACGGTCACCATCCAGCAGTCGCATGGCGGATCGGGCGCACAGGCTCGCGCCGTGATCGACGGCCTCGATGCCGATGTGGTGACGCTGGCGCTCGAAGGCGACATCAACGCCATCGTCTCGAAGTCGAAGAAGATCAATCCCGACTGGCGCACCAAGTTCGAGAACAATTCAGCCCCCTACACCTCCACCATCATCTTCCTTGTCCGCAAGGGCAATCCCAAGGGCATTCATGACTGGAACGACCTGGTCAAGGACGGCGTCCAGGTGATCACGCCCAACCCCAAGACCTCCGGTGGTGCGCGCTGGAACTATCTCGCCGCCTGGGCCTATGCCAACGCCAATGACGGCGGCGACGAGGCCAAGACCAAGGAATTCGTCGGCAAGCTCTACGCCAACGCCCCGGTGCTCGACACCGGCGCACGCGGCTCGACGGTGACCTTCGCGCAAAAGGGCCTCGGCGACGTGCTGATCGCCTGGGAAAACGATGCCTACCTGGCGCTGGACGAATTCGGCGCCGACAATTTCGAACTCGTCTACCCGCCGACATCGATCCTGGCCGAGCCGCCGGTGGCGATCGTCGACGCCAATGTCGACGCCAAGGGCACGCGCAAGGTCGCCGAAGCCTATCTGGGCTGGCTCTATTCCAAGGAAGGGCAGACGATCATCGCCAAGAACCACTATCGTCCGGCCAAGCCCGAACTCGTCGCGGCCGAGGATCTTCCCAAGACGCCTGCGATCAAGCTGATCTCCATCGACGATCCGCTCTTTGGCGGCTGGAAGAAAGCGCAGCCTTATCATTTCGGCGACGGTGGTATATTCGACCAGATCTACAAGCCGGCCCAGTAAGTGGCTGGGGAAGAGGCCTGGGCGGGCTTCTTCCCAAAAGCCTTCGGACCATGGCGCCATGGTGACAAGCAATCTGGTTGAATAAAAGGGACGATCCAGAATTCCATGAGTACAGCACCCGCGCAGGCGGGGTGGCGGTTCAGACAGCCGAGTGTCATTCCGGGTTTCGGATTGACGCTCGGCTTCTCGCTTGCCTACCTCACCCTCATCATCCTCATTCCGCTGTCCGGGCTGATATGGCGCTCGGCCGCCCTTGGCTGGCCTGAATTCTGGGCGATCGCAACCGACCGCCGCACCCTCAATGCGCTGCGGATCAGCTTCGGCACCGCCTTCATCGCCGCCCTGGTCAACGTCGTCTTCGGCACGCTTGTCGCCTGGGTGCTGGTGCGTTACCGCTTTCCCGGCCGCCGCGTCGTCGATGCCATGGTCGACCTGCCCTTCGCCCTGCCGACGGCGGTGGCGGGCATCGCACTGACCACGCTTTACGCGCCAAACGGCTGGATCGGCCACCTCCTGGCGCCGCTCGGCATCAAGGTCGCCTACACGCCGCTCGGCATCGTCATCGCGCTGGTTTTCATCGGCCTGCCCTTCGTCGTGCGCACCGTGCAGCCGATCATGGAGGAGATCGACAAGGAGGTGGAGGAAGCCGCGGCAACGCTTGGCGCCAGCCGCTTCCAGATCATCACCCGCATCCTGTTTCCAGGCCTGGCGCCGGCCATCATCACCGGCTTTTCGCTCGCCTTCGCGCGCGGCGTCGGCGAGTACGGCTCGGTCATCTTCATCGCCGGCAATCTGCCTTACAAATCCGAGATCGCGCCGCTTCTGATCGTCATCCGGCTGGAAGAATACAATTATCCGGCGGCGACCGCGATCGCGGCGATCATGCTGGCTCTGTCGTTCGTGATGCTGCTGGTCGTCAA
This sequence comes from Mesorhizobium sp. PAMC28654, assembly GCF_020616515.1. Lineage (GTDB taxonomy): Bacteria > Pseudomonadota > Alphaproteobacteria > Rhizobiales > Rhizobiaceae > Mesorhizobium. The sequence goes on along the minus strand of NZ_CP085135.1, from coordinate 6,439,446 downwards.
TCTGGCACAGACATGGAGCCGCAAGCGCTATGGCTGACCCGGAGATCAAATCCTACGAACCGCATCACGAAAGCCGCTCAGCGGCGGTGACTGAGAGCAGGCCGGCGCAAGCCGTCCTGATGGTCATTGTCTTTGCCTTCCTCGGCATCTTTCTGCTGCTGCCGCTAATCATCGTCTTTCACGAGGCCTTCGCCAAAGGCATCGGCGCCTACTTGCAGTCGCTGGGCGATGCCGACACCCGCTCGGCGATCCGGCTCACACTTCTGGTGGCGGCGATCTCCGTGCCGCTCAACATCGTCTTCGGCATCTCCGCCGCATGGGCGATCGCCAAGTTCGAGTTCAAGGGCAAGGCTTTCCTCACCACGCTGATCGACCTGCCCTTCTCCGTCTCCCCGGTCATTTCCGGCCTCGTCTATGTGCTGCTGTTCGGCGCGCAAGGCTTGCTCGGCGGCTGGTTGAAGGCGCACGGCATCGTCATCCTGTTCGCGGTGCCCGGCATTGTACTGGCCACAGTCTTCGTCACCTTCCCCTTCGTCGCGCGCGAGCTGATCCCGCTGATGCAGGAACAGGGCAATGGCGATGAGGAGGCGGCACTTTCGCTCGGCGCCAATGGTTGGCAGGCCTTCTGGTATGTGACGCTGCCCAACGTCAAATGGGGCCTGCTCTACGGCGTGCTCCTGTGCAACGCGCGCGCCATGGGCGAGTTCGGCGCGGTGTCCGTGGTGTCGGGCCACATACGCGGCCTGACCAACACCATGCCGCTGCATGTCGAAATCCTCTACAATGAGTACAACGCGGTCGGCGCCTTCGCCGTCGCCTCATTGCTTGCGGGCCTGGCGCTCGTCACGCTGGTCTTGAAAACACTTCTCGAGATGCGCTACGGCGCCGAGCTCGCCGCGACGCGCGGACACTAAATGCATGTCGCCCAAAAGTGGAATGCGGTTTTGGGGCAACGACATGCATGAACTAAAAGACACGCCGCCCAAAAGTGGGAACCGGTTTTGGGATAACGGCATGCATCGACAAAAAAGGGACTATTGATGGAAGTTCGCGTTGCCAACGTGCGCAAGGAGTTCGAGCGGTTTCCCGCGCTCCACGACGTGTCGCTCGACATCAAGTCGGGCGAACTGATCGCGTTGCTGGGACCATCCGGTTCCGGCAAGACGACGCTTCTCAGGCTGATCGCCGGGCTGGAGCGGCCGACGCGCGGCAAGATCTTCTTCGGCGAAGAGGACGCCTCGCAGAAGTCGATCCAGGAGCGCAATGTCGGTTTCGTTTTCCAGCACTACGCGCTGTTCCGGCACATGACCGTCGCCGACAATATCGGTTTCGGCCTGAAGGTCCGCCACGGATCGACGCGTCCGCCGGCTGCGGAAATCCGCCGCCGTGCCTCGGAGCTTCTCGACCTCGTCCAGCTTTCGGGCCTCGAAAAGCGCTATCCGGCGCAGCTTTCCGGCGGCCAGCGCCAGCGCGTGGCGCTGGCCCGCGCCATGGCCATCGAACCCAAGGTGCTGCTGCTGGACGAACCGTTCGGCGCGCTCGATGCGCAGGTGCGCCGGGAATTGCGCCGCTGGCTGCGCGAGATCCATGACGCCACCGGCCACACCACCGTCTTCGTCACGCACGACCAGGAAGAAGCCCTTGAGCTTGCCGACCGCGTCGTCGTGATGAGCCAGGGCCGCATCGAGCAGGTCGGTACCGCCGACGATATCTACGATACGCCGAACTCGCCCTTCGTCTATGGCTTCATCGGCGAATCGAGCTCGCTCCCCGTCAAGGTCGACAATGGCGAAATCTGGCTCGCCGACCGCCCGATCGGACTTTCCGCGCCGCATGCGCCTTCGGGCGACGCCACGCTGTACTTCCGCCCGCACGATGTCGAGCTGGTGGATGGCTGCAGCGGCTGCATCGCCGGCACGGTCGCGGCCAGCCGTCGCGTCGCCGGCACCCGCCGGGTAGAGCTTGAGATCGGCGGTGATCGCCAGCGCGTCGAGATCGAGTTGCCTGTCGACCACCCTGCCGCCCAGAAGAGCCGCGTCGCGTTTCGGCCACGGCGCTGGAATCTGTTTCCGGCCGCCTGATCTTCGATCCGGCGCTATGCTAGCCAGTTCTCGATGCTCAAGTCCTTGATCCGCCTGAACTCCCCGGTGTTTGCGGTCACCAGAGTGATCCCCAGGGCGCAGGCATGGGCGGCAATGAAAAGATCGTTATAGCCGATGGGCTGGCCCATGCCTTCCAGTTCGGCGCGCAGTGCGCCGTACTGGACATCCACCGGTACATCGAGCGGCAAGACAGGAATCTCGGCCAGCAGTTCCTCGACCTTCTTGAGTAGTTTGCTCGATCCCTTCTTGACGCAGCCATATCGGAGCTCCGAGGCGACCACGATGCTGGTACACACGGCGGCCTCTCCCTCGCGCAACATGGCGCTGACGGCTTTGCCGGTCGGATTTCGGATCATGTCGCTGATAATGTTTGTGTCCAGCATGAACCGCATTCAGAAGATATCCTCTGGTTCGACGGGCTTGTCGTCGATCTCGGGGAAGTCGTCCTCAGGACCCAGCGGCAGCTCTTTCGCCCATTGAGCGAGCAGAGCCGCGAGACCAGCCATGCGGACCGGCTCAATAATGAGGCGGTCGCCGTCGCGGCTGATCAGAACCTTCTCGCCGGGAAGCTCGAACTCGACGGGAATGCGCACCGCCTGGCTACGGTTGTTGCGGAAGAGCCTCGCTTCCTTCGGTGGCGTTGGTGAATGGCGGCGCTGGGGCATGCTATCTTCCTTTGTATATGCCAAATGTATATGCCGAATAACCATTGTGCAATCGGTCACATTCGCATCGGCTGGTTCTGGAACGATTGTGCACCCAGACGCCTGCAACGCGGCCGCCTAGGGATGCAAAATGATTCAGTTTGGAAGAAAATCCTAACAACTGCCTGTTCCAGCAATAACTTTTTCTCGCCGAAAGGTCACGCGGCCCTTACGCGTGCCTCGTCTCGCACCATGCGCCACGGCTATGTTCGCGCGATTAACGCATTGCACTGGAGACCCATTTTCATGAAGCGATTTTTTCTGGCTACCGCCGCCCTGGCCGGCCTGTTGCTAACATCCTCCCAAGCCTGGTCGGCTGACAAGCTGCTCAACGCGTCCTACGATGTCGGCCGCGAACTGTTCGTGCAGGTCAACAAGGCCTTCATCGCGGAGCATCCGGGCGTGACCGTCGACCAGTCGCATGCCGGAACCTCGGCGCAGGCGCGCGCCATTGCCGAAGGCCTTGGCGCCGATGTCGTCACCTTCAACCAGGTCACCGATGTCGACTTCCTGGTCAAGAAAGGGCTTGTATCCGCCGATTGGCAGAAGGATTTTCCCGACAACGCGTCGCCCTTCTACTCGCTGCCATCCTTCCTGGTGCGCGCCGGCAATCCCAAGCATATCAAGGACTGGAACGATCTGGTGCGCGACGACGTGCAGGTGATCTTCCCTAACCCGAAGACGTCGGGCAATGCGCGTTACACCTATCTAGCGGCCACCGCCTACGCCAAGGAAGCCTTCAAGGGCGACGACGCCAAGGTGAAGGAGTTCATCACCAAGCTGTTCAACAACGTGCCGGTCTTCGACACGGGCGGACGCGCCGCGACCACCACCTTCGTGCAGCGCGAGATCGGCGATGTGCTGATCACCTTCGAGTCCGAGACGCGCGGCATCCGCAAGGAGTATGGCGACGACAAGTTCGAGCAGGTCACGCCATCGGTCAGCCTGCTCGCGGAATTCCCCGTTGCCATCGTCGACAAGGTCGCCGACGAGCATGGCACACGTGATCTCGCCAAGACCTATCTCGATTTCCTCTACACGCCGCAGGGACAGGATATCCTGGCGCAGAATGGCAACCGCGTTCGCGACGCCGCTGTCGCCGCCAAGTACAAGGACCAGTTCCCCGATGTCCGGCTGCTGACGGTCGAAAACGTCTTCGGCGGCTGGGACAAGGTACAGAAGGAGCATTTCGCCGCCGGCGGCCTGCTCGACCAGACCTACGGCAGCCGCTGACATCAGCAGCATTTGAACTCAATGAGAAAGCCGGCGCTTTGCCGGCTTTTCCGTTTCATGCGCCGGCAACCCGGTCCTCACAGCAATATCGGCCTCATCTGTGAAAAACGTTACGAAGAATCAACGCGTTTGTGCCTAACGTGCCACCGGGCGGGCTTGTTTTCGCGAAACATCATCGCGGGGTCAAAACGTCATTATTTGCACACAAACAGTCGCCAGATGCGAGTGGTTGGGGCTTTATGGGTTGATCTGGGCATGCTGACAAAAAAAGGCAAATACGGCCTCAAGGCCCTCGTGCATCTATCCGGCCTGCCGGTTGGCCAATTGGCCTTCGTCAACGACATCGCGGTGGCCAACAATATCCCGAAGAAATTCCTCGATGCCATATTGGGCGAGTTGCGCAATGCCGGCTTCGTCCAGAGCCGCAAGGGCAAGGAAGGCGGCTACCGCCTCGCCCGTCCAGCCGCCGAAATCAAGATCGGCCATGTCGTGCGTGTACTCGATGGGCCGCTGGCGCCCATTCCCTGCGCCAGCCGCACGCAGTATCAGCGCTGTGAAGATTGCGACGAGGCAACCTGCCAGGTCCGGCACATGATGCTCGAGGTGCGCCAGGCAATCGCCGAGGTGCTGGACAACCGCAGCCTCGCCGCCATGCGCGATGCCGACAATGACGATTTCCCGGTCGAACTGACCTCGCAGATATAGTTGCCTGATGAGGCTGCCGTGGTTCCCATCCCGGACAGCCCGTCGGAAACGATCGTCCGGCGACCGTTATCGCTCCGAGATCATCGCCGACGTCCCGGTTCCCGGGCGTGAAGAGCCGGTCCGGTTCTTCAGCCGGAAGCTGACAAGGCCAGCAAGGCTGCGCCGGTTCTCGAACAGGGATCTGCGCGAAGGCCTGTTGTTCGGCTTCTACCTCGGCGTGGCGGCCTTGCTGCCACTCAAATGGTGGACACCTGTTTGCGAGAAAGTGTCCAGGTTTCGCCTGAAGCGCCATATGCGCAAGGACTTTGCGCGCTACGCCGAGGCAATGCGCGCCGTGCTCGGCAACGGCATCGACGCGGAAGCACTGTTTCTTGGCCTACTCGCCGCCATTCATCGCCGCCGCCTGACGCTTGCCGCGCATTTGTGCCGCACGCGCTGGTCGCCACTGATCCAGTTGGAAGGCGTGCAGGGCCTGCAGGCAGCGCTGCGGCGCGGTCGGGGCGCCATCCTCTGGTGCGATCAGTTCACCGCCCAGACCATCATCGGCAAGCGGGCGCTGCACGAAGCCGGCGTCGACGCGCATCAGGTGAGCATGAACTCTCACGGCATCTCCGACACGATATTCGGCCTGCGTTTCCTGAACCCGATGCTGATCGAGGTCGAGAACCGCTTCCTCGAAAGCAGGATCGTCTTCGATCGCAACGACGCCTATCAGGTCACCGCCCGTGTCCAGAAGATCCTGAAAAACAACGGCATTGTCCTGATGACCAACACCATCCAGGCTGGTTCCACCTTCGCGGAAGCAGCAATGGGAGAAAGCGGCTGGACCCACCTTGCCTCGGCGCCGGCGAATTTCGCCGCCAGGGCCGGAACATCGCTGTTTGCCATGTCGACCTTCGAGACCATCCCGTTTCGCGAATATCGCGCCGTCATCAGCCCCGAACTGTTGCCGGCGGCGAGGCAGGCGCCCGAAACACCAACGATGGACGCCAAGAACATGGCGTTGCTGGCTGAGTATATACTGCTCAAGCGCGACCGCCTGCTCGAGGCGCTGAAGCTGTATCCCGAACAGATGATGTCATGGTCCGGCCACGAGAGGCTCACCGAGCGGCAGGGCCGCGCCGCGCCCGGCGATGATGCTGGCTCACGGCTGTCGCAATAGGCCGGCGGCCTCGGCAACGATGTCGGCGACCGGGCGCTTCGCGTCGACTGTCAGTGCCACCTCGTCGACCGCTGGCGCTTCCAGAATGGCAAACTGGCTATCGACCAGGCTTGCCGGCATGAAGTGACCCTTGCGGTTGGCCACACGCCGCCGCGCGGTGGCGGGGTCGATCTCGAGATAGAGGAAAACAATGTCGCGGCAAAAGCCGCGCAGGCGGTCGCGATAGCCGCGTTTCAAGGCTGAGCAGGTTGCCACCACGCTTTGCCCGCCGTGGACGGATGCCGAGATCTGCTGGCCGATGGCATCGAGCCAGCCCGCCCGCAACGTGTCGGTGAGCGGCTCGCCGCTGGTCATGCGCGCGACGTTTTCAGGCGGATGCAGCCTGTCGCCCTCGACGAAGACGGCGCCGAGCCTGGCCGCCAGCCCCTTGCCGACGATCGACTTGCCGCAACCGGCAACGCCCATCACCACGATGGCCAATGGCGAACCAAGAGGCCTCGTCGGCAATTGCGCTAGCTCCTCACCCACGATGCGGATCAGCGGCTTGCCGGCGCGCGGCCGTAGAGCAGGAGCATGGCGACGATGACCACGCCATAGATGATCTGTCGCCCCGCTTCCGGCATCTGCATGACCGACAGGATGGATTGCAGGAGCGTGATCAGGATAACGCCAGCCACCGTGCCGAGATAGGAGCCGCGGCCGCCGAGGATCGAAGTGCCGCCGAGCACCACGGCAGCGATCGATGGCAGCAGGTAGGCATCCCCCATCGACTGCGCCGCCTTGGAGGCATAACCGGCCAGAAGCACGCCGCCGAAGGCCGAGAGTCCGCCGGAAACGGCAAAGGCGATCATCACCACGCGGCGCGTATCGATGCCCGACAGATAGGCCGCGCGCTCACGATTGCCGATGCCGTAGACGGTGCGGCCGAAGCTGGTGCGCGAAAGCACGAAGACGGTTGCCGCGCCGATGACAGCCCAGATGATGACGGCATTGGGAACGCCGGGAATGGTAAAACCTGTCGCAAGGTAGCGCATGGCTGTTGTGGCCGAATCCTGAGGCGAGAAGCCACCGGTATAGACGACCATCAGCCCTTGCGCGACCGCGTTGGTGGCCAGCGTGATGATCATCGAAGGGATGCGCAGATAGGCGACGCCGATACCGTTGACGACGCCTATCAAGACACCGCAGAAAATGCCGAAGGGAATGGCCAGCGCCACCCCGACCGGACCATAGGCGGCGGCCGCGCAGGCCATCATCGCGCCCGCAGCCACCGCCCAAGGCACCGACAGGTCGATCTGCCCGAGCAGGATGACCAGCATCATGCCGGTGGCGATGACGCCCAGGAACGAGGCCACCTTGAGCTGCTGCAGCAGATATTCAGGCGATAGGAAACTGCGCGAATAGAGACTGCCCAGGAACAGCAATAGCACGATGCAGGCGAATGCGGTCAGCACCGCCGGATCGGCGCGGCGCAGGAATTTTGGCATATGTCCGGCGATGCCGCCCAATGTCGTCTCGCTCACAAGAACCACTCCAGCCGGTTGCGGACCCGAAACAACGCGAAGGCGCCAAGGCTGACGGCGATCAGCAGGATAACGCCCTGGAACAGCGGCTGCCAGAGCGGATCGAAATCGAACACGAAGAGCAGGTCGCCAATGGTGCGGAAGGCAAGCGCGCCGAAGATCGCGCCGATGGCGCTGCCTTTGCCGCCGAACAGCGAGACGCCGCCGAGCACCACGGCGGCGATGGAAAACAGCGTGTAGGAGTTGCCGCTCGCATAGGCAGCCTCTCCCGTATAGGTGAAGAAGGTCAGGAACAGCCCGCCGATGGCGGCCAGGAGCCCGGCCAGCGTATAGGCGGCAAACTTACCCCGGCGGATCGGCACGCCCGACATATAGGCCGCCGTTTCCGACGACCCGGCAGCGTAAGCCGCGCGACCGAGCACCGAGCGGCTGAAAGGCACCCAGACCACGAGCACGACGGCCAGTAGCACGACAAGGCTGGCCGGCACCACATCGAACACGCGTCCGGTCAGCGCGTCGGCAAGGTCCTCATTGACCGAACCGCCCGGAAATGGCCGCAGCAGCAGCCCGATGCCGTAATAGACGGCGCCGGTGGCGATGGTGGCGACGATGGGCTGCAGCCGCCCATAGATGACGATGGCGCCGTTGATCGCACCGCACAACAAGCCAACGGCCAGCACGGCGATGACGCCAAGTGCCGTCTCCAGCGGCGTGCCCACCACCAGCCAGGAAGCCAGGCAGTTGGTCAAAAGAAAGATCATGCCAACGGACAGGTCGATGCCGGCTGTGATCACCACCAGCGTCTGCGCCATGGCAACGAAGGCGAGCAGCACGCCTTTGTTCGCCGCCGTCTGGACGACATTGGCGGTGAAGCCCGCCGGATGGTTCAAGGTGTAGATGACGAACATGACGATGAAGATGCCGAGCGCCAGCAGCGTTCCGCGCTGTTCGGCAAGCCAGTAGCGCCAATCCTTCACGCGCCCGCTCCTTGGCTCATCGGGTTTCCTTCGCCTTGGATGTTGAGCGCGCTGGCGATCAGCGCCCGTTCGGTGATCTCGGCGCCCACCAGCTCGCGCTTGACTGCCCCGTCATAGAGCACCAGCACCCGGTCGCAGCAGCCGATCAGCTCGTCATAGTCTGTCGAATAGAACAGGATCGCCGCACCCGCGTCCGCCAGCTTGCGCATCAGCTGGTAAAGCTCCTGCTTGGTGCCGACATCGATGCCGCGCGTCGGATCGTTGAGCAGGATGATGCGCGGCTGGCGCATCAGCCATTTGGCGATGACCACTTTCTGCTGGTTGCCGCCCGACAGCGCGCCGACCGGAATATCGAGGCCAGCCGTCTTGATCGCCAGCAGGCCGACCATGTCGTCGATCAGCCGCTGTTCGGCCGCGCGGTCGATGATGCCGCCCTTGGCCAATCGGTCGAGCACGGCGAAGGACAGGTTCTCGCGCACCGTCATCGGCAGCATCAGCCCTTCGGTCTTCCGATCTTCGGGGATCAGCGCCATGCCGATGCCGTCCTGCCGCGCCTTCGCGGGACTGCCGATCGCGACCGGCTTGCCGTCGATGAGCACCTGGCCGGTGAGGCCGCGCAACACGCCGAAGAAGGCGAGCAGTAATTCACGCTGTCCCTGGCCGTCGAGACCGCCAAGGCCTACGACCTCGCCTGCCCTGACGCTCAATGAAATGTTGTCCAGCCGGTCGGTCCAACTGAGCTTTCGGGCTTCGAGGACAGGCGCGGCAGTGGCCGGCGCGAGTATGGTCTTTGGCGGGAAGATATGGCTGTATTCGCGGCCGATCATCAGCTCGACCACCTCATTGTCGCTTTTCGAGCCGGCCTTGTAGCTGGCGACGTTGCGGCCATTGCGAAACACCGTGCACTGGTCGGCAAGTTCGGCGATCTCGTTCATGCGGTGCGAGATGTAGAGCAGCGCCAGCCCTTCGGAACGCAGCCGCTTCAGCACGCCGAAGATCTTGGAGACATCGGCCGCCGTCAGCGCCGAGGTCGCCTCGTCGAGGATCAGGATGCGCGGCTTTCTGGCAAGTGCCTTGGCGATCTCGACCATCTGGCGGCGCGACAAGGGCAGGTCCTTGACCAGCGCCAGCGGGTGGATGTCTTCAGCACCCGCGCGCGCCAGCGCCTCTTCGGCGATGCGGCGCTGCGCCTTGCGGTCGATCATGCCGAAACGCGTCGGCGGATCGGAGATAACGATGTTGTCGGCGACGCTGAGTTCGGGAACCAGCGACAGTTCCTGGAAGATGCAGACGATGCCGGCCTTGTTGGCGGCACCTGGCGAAGCGAACGTCACCTCGCGGCCGTCCAGGGTCATACGGCCTTCATCGGGCGCCACCACGCCCGCCATGACCTTGATCAGCGTCGACTTGCCGGCGCCGTTCTCGCCGAGAATGGCGTGGATGCTGCCGGCTTCGACCGTAAGCTCGGCCTTTTCCAGCGCCCGCACGCCGCCATAGCGCTTGGATATGCCTTCCATTCGAAAGAGTGGAGCCGCACCGTCCATCAACCCTCCCAAGGCGTTTTAATTCACGGCGGGGCGCCGCGGGGTGAGCCGCGGCGCCGAATGATATCCAGGGGCGGGTTACTGGTTTTCCTTGCTCTGCCCCATGATTTCCTGGGCGCTGAAGTTGATGCCGCAGGTCGGGAAGGAATTACCGACGAAGAAATTGTCGGATTCCTTCGGGAAATAATCCGTGCCTTCCTTCATGTTCGGATCCGTGGCGACAGCCAGAGGCAGCTTGACCTCTTGCGGTACCACCTCGCCTTCAAGAGCCGCGATCGCGGTCTTGATGGCAACGGCGACCTGGGCCGGGCCCGAGCCGGCGGAAGTGCATTTCAGGCCGTCTGCCGAATGCGCCGCGCAGAACTTGCGAAAGCCGTTCTCGGTCTCGCCGCCAAACGGCACGAACGGATGCTTGGCATCCATCATCGCCTGCACGATGCCCGTGTCGCCGCCCTGCCCGGTGATGCCATCGAACGGACCGTTGGTGGCGATCGCATCGGCGGTCACCTTCTGCGCCACGCCGTCATCCCATTTGCCGGCAACTTCTGTGACATCCCACTTCTTGCCGGACGCGGCGAACGCCTCATGGATGCCGTTGTGGCGATCAGTATCGACCGAGGTGCCGGCAACGCCGCGCACTTCCAGGATCTTGCCGCCATTCGGCACCTTTTCGACCAGCCACTTGGCCCACAATTCGCCGAGCCCCTTCTGGTCGACATTGACGTTGATGGCGTCCTTGGTGTCGAGGATGTTGTCGAAGGCGACCAGCACAATGCCGGCTTCCTTGGCACGCTTGATGACCGGGCCGAATGCGGTCGGGTTCTGCGCGTCGGTGACGATCGCGTCATAGCCGGAATCGATGAAATTGTTGATCGCCGAGATCTGCGCCGGCACATCCTCGCCGGTCGACACGACCTTGAATTCCTTGATCTTTGCCTTGACGTCGGGCTGCGCCGCATAGGCCTTGGCGGTCTGCACCATCTGGATGCGCCAGGTGTTGGCGATATAGCCATTGGCGAAGGCGATGCGGAACGGGCCGGTCTTCTTCGGGTATTTGAAGAATTTGGTGTCGGCGGACCATGGCGCGAAGCAATCCGCCTGAGCGGCGGGGCCTGATACGACCTCCGGGCCGGCGGCCATGGCGGCGGAGTTGAGCATGACGAATGCACTGGCGGCAACGATGCCACCAACAAGTGACTTGATCATCGATATTCCTCCCATTTGCGATTCTGAATTGCCGTTTCACTCTGTGAAATCTGGCGCCTCCGGCCGGGACCTCCCGCCTGCCCGATCACGCCTTTCAGGCTGGCCAACCCCAGCCCGATCCCTCCCCTTTGTCGCCCCACCAATCGGGAAAAAACTATCATATTATACATAATAAACAAGCATGAGCTGTTACTTATATATAATAAACAGGCTTTGGCTTCTTGCCTCAACGCCTGCTCAAGGAAAATGGTAGCGCTACCATGACGTAGTGTAAAGCGGCATTTGCAGGTGGTCTCGAAAGCGTGTTCAGCGCGCCGTGCTCTCGCGGCGCATGAGGTCGAAGCCGAGATCGACGACACGCTGCTCCGGCCTGTTGCCGGCAATCGCGGCCAGCGCCATGGCCACCGCGCGGCGGCCGATCTCATAGCGATGGGTGCGGATGCTGGTGATCGATGGAAACGCCACCTGCATCATGTCGAGATCGTTGAAGCCGACAATGCCAATCGTCTTCGGCACGGCAATCGAGGCGCGATGACACTCGAACAGCACACCGAGCGCGATATCGTCATTGTTGCAGAACACCCCATCCAGCGTCGGCATCTTGGCCAGCGCATCGCGGAACAGTTCACGGCCGAGCGACACGCTGGACAGCACCGGCGTGGTGGTGACTAGGCGCGGGTCGAACAGGCCGGCTTTCTCCATCGCCGCGCGATAGCCGGCCAGGCGCCGTTGCGAGCGCGGATCCATGCGCGCGCCGATGAAGCCGATGCGGCGGTAGCCGGCCTCGATCAGATGCTCCGTCGCCGCCCTGCCGCCGTCGAAATGCGAGAAGCCGACCATCATGTCCACCGGGTCATGCCCGGTTTCCATCACCTGCACCACCGGGCAGCCCGCCGTCTCCAGCAGCTTTCGCGATGATGGCGTCTGGTCGATGCCAGCCACGATCAGCGCCGCCGGCCGCTGCGAACCGAACACCTGCAGCAGCCGCTCTTCCTCGAGACCGGAATAATGGGTGTTGCCAAGCTGGATGCGGAACGGGCTGGCCGACAGGCTGTCGTAGATGCCGCGCACCACTTCGGCGAAGACATTGTTGGTGAGCGACGGCACCAGCACGCCAAACACCTCGGCGCGCGCCGAGGCCAGAGCCCGCGCATTGGGGTCTGGCACATAGCCGAGTTCGTCGACCGCGGCCTGGATCTGGCGGCGCAGTTCCTCGGAGACACGCCCCGGCTCGCGCAGGGCTCGCGACACGGTGATGGCGCCGACACCCGCCTTTTCCGCGACATCGGCGATGGTCGGGCGGCCACCGCCACGGCGTGGACGCGGCTTGATCAAGGAAACGCCCCATACAGGCGCGCACCGCCGCGCACTCGCGAAACCATGTTCAGCGTCCTTGCCACTGTCGCCATGTCACACCGACCGTCGCCGCACCCACTCGCCCTCTGGCGTCGCGCAGCCTTCGGTGCTTGTCAAGCGAGGGGACGGAGATCGGCGCCTCAGGCCATCACTGGGGCACCGCGCCTTGCCTTCCACAACAACAACCCGATCGCCAGTATGTTCATGAGGTTCCACGCAATGCCGTTCAGGAACGCGGCGGCATAGGAGCCGGTCAGGTCGTAGATCCAGCCCGACATCCAGCCGCCGATCGCCATGCCAAAAATTGTCGCCATCATGACGATGCCGATACGCTGTCCGGCCTCTTTGGCGGGCATGTATTCGCGCACGATGATCGCATAGCAGGGTACGATACCGCCTTGTGACAAGCCGAACACCAGCGACACGACATAGAGCGAAGCAAGCCCGTCGAACGGAATGTAGAAAAACAACGACAGGCACTGCAGCACCGAACCGATGAGCAGCGTCTTCACCCCGCCGATGCGGTCGGCGAGAAAGCCCGAGGCAAGCCGGCTGACGACCCCCGCCGCCATCATGATCGACAGCATGTCGGCGCCGTGCGCCACGCCGTAGCCGAGGTCCATGCAATAGGCGACGATATGCACCTGCGGCATCGACATCGCCACGCAGCAGCCAAGGCCGGCGATGGTCAGCAGCACCTGTAGCGCCGCCGGCGACAGCGAGATCGGCTGCACCGCCCGGCTTCCCGGCGAACCGGCGGCTGCCGCCTCCGGAGCACCGCGCCGCAGCATCAGCACCAGCGGCACCATGGTCACAAGGCAGATGACGCCGATGGCCGCATAGGTGAAGCGCCAGCCTTCCGCCTTCATCAGCGTCGGCATGATGGTCGGCCAGATCGTTCCGGCGATGTAGTTACCGGCCGCGGCCGCCGTCACGGCGACACCGCGCCGGCGATTGAACCAGTGCGATATGTCGGCGATCAGCGGCCCGAAAATCACGGATGTGCCCACACCGATGAGCAACCCTTGCGCAAGTGTGAATTGCAGGATCGAGGTCGACAGCGCCGCGAGCAGGAACCCGGCGGCGAGCGCAACCGAAGAGAACAGCGCCGGTATCCAGTAACCCATGCGGTCGATGGCGCGGCCGACAAGCACATTGCCGGCGGCGAAGCCGACCATGGTTGCGGTGTAGGGCATCGATGCCGCAGCGCGATCGACGACGAATTCAGCCTGAACGGCGGGCAGGACAATCACCACCGCCCACATGCCGACGCCACCGATCGTGGCCAGCAGCATCGAGATGCCCAGCCGCATCCACGCATAGGCACTGTCGATGCCAGGGCTGGCCTGGCTGGAAGCGGTTTGGGTCAAGGCGTTTCCTGTCGGCGGCTCGGCAAATCGGCCACCGTATCAGCCACTATCGGCCTATCCACGGCGCCGAGCAGCGCCACGACAGGCAAATCCGTGGCTCCAGGGTTTTGAAGACGGGCTTCATCGCGATCCGCTGGAACAGCGCCCGTTCGACGCAAAATCTGTCGAAAGCCCAGACCTACCGGCTTTTTATGACGCCGTCGGTATTGGCCAGCAGCTTGCGCACGGCGTTGCGCGCCGCATCCGGCCGCTGCAGGCGGATGTTCTTCTCGATCGCCTCATGCAGCTTTTGCGCGTGCTGGAGATCGTCCACGGCCCGTGTCGTATAGGTGAAGAGATGGTCGAAGGCGGATTCGATGAGCACGCCGAGCGGCACCAGCAGATCATTGCCCGAAGCGCGCAGGATGGCGAGGTGGAAGCGGGTATCGGCGCGCGTGCGTTCCTGCAGGCTGGCCGCCTCGCCCATCTCGCGGCATGCCTGGCTGATCTCGGCCATCTGCTCGTCGGTGCGCCGCATGGCGGCGAAAGCGGTCGCTTCCGGCTCGATGATGTGGCGGAATTCCTGCACGGTCTTCAGGAACACTTCGCGGTCGGGCGACGTCGCGTACCAGGCCAATACATCGCGATCGAGCAGGTTCCAGCGCTCCTTCGGCTCGACCCAGCTGCCGATCTTGGGGCGTGATGCCAGAAGGCTCTTGGCCATCAGCATCTTGATGGCCTCGCGCACCGCAGAGCGGCTGACGCTGAAGGTCTCCGACCATTTGGCTTCATTGGGCAGGATGGTTCCAGGCGGATAGTCGCCGCGCACGATCCTCAGGCCAATCTCGCTGGCCAGCGACGTATGCACGCTGGCGCCCGGAATACGCGCCGCATCGGCTCGTCGAACCCCGGCCGGACGCTCGGCGGCGGCCGTTTTCTTCGGCGATTTTTCCTTGTTCAGCTTTGCGTCCCGCATGGGCTCCAGAAAGTCCGGTTTCACCAAGCTGTCAAGCGCGGCCAGCGGGTTCACCCGCAAAGCCGGCCGCTGTGCACAGATCAGGCCAGATTTACCTGCCGTCAGGCCGTTTTGACGTATTTGCGCCAGCTATGCTCAGGGCGGAAGCCCAGCATATCCTTGGCCTTGCGGTTTGACAGCAGCGTCTCATATTCGCCGAGTTCGCCCTTGACCGGCACGCCGGGATAAAACCGCTTCAGGAGCTCAGCGGTTGGCAGGTCGGACGAGGTGTCGTCATTGGCGGCGTTGAACACCTGGAAGCCGAGCCCATCCTTTTCGATGGCGCGCAGCGTGATCTGGCCGAGGTCGCGTGCGTCGACATAGCTCCAGGCAATGCGCTTGCGGAAACCGGGATCTGCGAACCATTTCGGAAACAGCGAATATTCATGCGGTTCGATGACGTTGCCGATGCGCAAGGCATAGATGTCGATACCGCTGCGCAGCGCAAAAGCGCGCGCCGTCTTCTCGTTGACGATCTTGGACAGCGCATAGCTGTCCATCGGATCGACATCATAGTCCTCGTCGAGCGGGAAATGCGTGGGATTGCGCGGCTCGTTGGCGAACACGAGGCCGTATGTCGTCTCGCTGGAAGCGATCACCACCTTGCGGATACCGAGCTTCACCGCCGCCTCGATGACATTGTAGGTGCCCATTGCATTGATGCGGAACACCTCGTTGTCGGGCGTGATCATGATGCGCGGGATCGCGGCGAAATGCACGACGGCATCGACCGGCTGGGCGCGCAGCGACGGGTCGAACTCGTGCAGGCCCATATAGCTCGACAGCGCGTTGAACACCTGCCCGCTGTCGGTGATGTCGGTAATCAGCGTACGCACTTTGGGATTGTCGAGCGGCTTGGTGTCGATGTTGAGCACCTGGCAGCCCTGCTCGACAAGGTATTGAACGACATGGCGTCCGGCCTTCCCGCTACCACCGGTGAACATGATCCGCTTCGTCATTTTGCTCTCCAATGCCTAGGATTTATGTGTATTGTCAGACAATATGGCATTCCGCAACCACTCTCGCCTGCAAAATGGCAGCGCTGAATATCAATCACCGCAACAGGACTTGAAGACATGAGCACGAGCGCCGCGAACGAAAAGATCGGCTTCATTGGCCTTGGCCTGATGGGGCACGGTATCGCGAAGAATATCGTCGACAAGGGCTACAGCCTGACCTTTCTCGGCCGCAAGAACCGCAAGCCGGCGGAAGACATGCTGGGCCGTGGTGCCAAGGAAGCGGCGACCGCGCGTGAGGTGGCGCAAGCATCCGATATCGTCTTCATCTGCGTTACCGGCTCGCGCGAGGTGGAAGCCATCATCCGTGGTCCCGGCGGCCTCAAGGAAGGCCTGAAGAAGGGCTCGGTAGTTGTCGATTGCTCGACCTCCGATCCAGTCTCGACAGTGGCGCTGGCAACCGAACTCAAGGCGCTCGGCGTCGACTATGTCGATGCACCGCTGAGCCGCACGCCCAAGGAAGCCTGGGAAGGCACGCTCGACGCCATGGTCGGCGCGCCCGACGCCGTCTTTGCCAGGATAAAGCCGGTGATCGAAACCTGGGCCGGCCGCATCGTCCATATCGGCGACACCGGCGACGGCCATCGCATGAAGCTGCTCAACAATTTCATCTCGCTGGGCTACGCCGCCGTTTATTCCGAGGCGCTGGCTCTGGCGCAAAAAGTCGGCATCTCGCCGCCGCGCTTCGACAGCGTCATCCGCAACGGCCGCATGGACTGCCCCTTCTACCAGACCTTCATGCGCTGGACGCTGGAGGGCGACCGCGACGCCCACAAATTCTCCATCGCCAACGCCTTCAAGGACCTCACCTACCTGGAATCGATGGCCGGTGCCGCAGGCATCGCCAACCCGCTCGGCAATGCCACGAAGAACTCCTTCGCGGGCGCCTTCGCCGCCGGCCCTGACGAACAGTTCGTGCCGATGCTGGCAACGCATATCGGCAAGGTCAATGGCGTGGATTTGATGCCTATGAAGGATGGGAAGAAGCAGACGATTTGAGAATTTTGGCACAAGCTCCCGGCGAAGGCTGGCGCCGCCCCTCATTGCCCTGCCGGGCATTTCTCCCCGTATGGTGACGGGGAGAAGACGCTCTCGCCGATGGTTTCGCCAAACACCATCGTTGCAAGAAGGGCGCAGATGTTGCCACCGCCTCTTTCTCCCCGTTTACGGGGAGAAATGCCCGGCAGGGCAATGAGGGGCAGCGCCAACCTATGCCATAAATCAACGCCGCCAGCGCCCGATCCCCTGATCGGTATTCTCCAGCAGCTTGTGCACGGCGTTGCGCGCCGCTGCCGGACGCCGCAGGCGGATGTTCTTCTCGATCGCTTCGTGCAGCTTCTGCGCGTGATCATGGTCGTTGACCTGAACGGTCGTGAACGCAAACAGATGGTCAAGCGCGGATTCGATCAGCACGCCAAGCGGCACCAGCAGATCGTTGCCGGCCGCCCGCAGGATGGCCAGGTGGAAGCGCGTATCAGCGCGCGTGCGCTCCTGCAGGCTCATCGCCTCGCCCATCTCGCGGCAGGCCTGGCTGATCTCGGCCATCTGCTCATCGCTGCGCCGCATCGCGGCAAAGGCCGATGCCTCCGGCTCGATGATGTGGCGGAACTCCTGCACGGTCCTCAGGAAAGCCTCGCGGTCCGGCGCGGTCGCGTACCAGGCCAGCACGTCGCGATCGAGCAGGTTCCAACGCTCCCTGGGCTCGACCCAGCTGCCGATCTTGGGGCGTGACGCCAGCAGGCTCTTGGCCATCAGCATCTTGATGGCTTCGCGCACCGCCGAGCGACTGACATTGAAGGTTTCGGCCCATTTGGTCTCGTTGGGCAGAATGGTTCCCGGCGGATAATCGCCGCGCACGATCCTAAGGCCAATCTCGCTGGCGAGCGACGAATGCACGCTCGAACCGGCGAACCTTGTCAAGTCGGCCCGGCGAAGGGCGGCCGGCTGGCTGGCTTGCGCCATAACCCCGGCAGTTCGCTTGCTTGATTTATCGTCCGGCATCCACGTTCCAATGCATCGGCCGTCTGCCCTGAACAAAGGGCACGCCAAAGCGGGAGCCTGTTGCCCCGAACAATGCCGCTTTTGTTGTGAACCGGTGGACGGGGCGTCCGCTGACCGGACGCCCCGGAACCGTGGCTTACCGCTGGATGCAGGTGTCGACCGTATCCTTGGTGCATTCGTCGAGACCGGTGAAGACCGGATCGGCGACCTTGGTGCCCTTGATGAGGTCGATCATCACCGACGGCGCCTTGTAGCCCATTTCAAAAGGCCGCTGGCCGACCAGCGCGGTCACGAGGCCATCCTTGGCGATCGCCACCTCGTCGCCGATCGTGTCGGCGGCGCCGATGACGAAGTCGTTGCTGGCAAGCTTGTCCTTCAGCGGCCCGATCAGGTCCCGATAGGGCTGCGGCGCGCCGAACAGCGGCCAGCCGCCCATGATGCCGAACGCATCGAGCTTGGGATTGGCGGCCAGGATATCGGTCATCGCCTGCACGCCCTTGGCGCCGTCGTCATTTGTGAACACCGGGCAGCCGGCGACTTCCGTCCAGCCGCCTTCGCCGGCCAGTTTCGCCAGGCCCTTCTGGCCCGACAGCGCATCGCGCAGGCCTTGCGCGCGTTGCAGGATATTGTCGGCCGCGGGATTGCCCTCGATGGTGCAGATCGTGCCGCCCTTCGGCTTGGCCTTGGCGATATAACCGCCGATCTTGACGCCCATCAGATAATTGTCGGTGCCGAGATAGGTCTTGCGCAGCGCGGCATCCGCCTTGGTCAGGTCGGCATCGACGGTCATGATCGGGATCGTCGGATTGGCGGTCTTGATCGTCTGCGCGATCAGCGGCGCGTTGGATGGCGAGATCGCCACCGCAGCCGTGTCCGGCTTGCTCAGTATATCCTGGAGTATCTGCGCTTCGCCGGCCTCGTCGGAAGTCGAAGCAGGTCCGGTGTAGAAGCACTCATATTCCGAGCTGGCGTTTTCCTTGTTCCATTTCTCGCAGCCCTGGTGGATGGCTTCGAAGAACGGATTGTCGAGCCCTTTCACCACGATGACGAGCTGTTTCTTGGCCAAAGCCGGCCCAGCGCCCAGTGCCATCATGGCGGCGGCGGCGAGCAGAAGTGATTTCCTCATGTCAGTCCTCCCTGGAAACAAGACGGACACGGCGTGCCCGCCACACAGACCGACCCGGATACAAGACGACAGAGGATCGTTACGCGAGCGCTCGTGTCGCCAAGCCAGATCGATAAGCATTTTCAGATGCGGTCATGTCGGCCCAACCAAAGCCGGCATGGCGTGATCCCCGCCCGGCGGACCGGCATGGGGATCTGCATGTTACTCCTCCGGTCTTAGCTAATAACGGCGCGCCGCCGACGTCAATGCCATTTGTCCTACAAAACGGATTTTTCAAAACCGTCAAACCCAATTCATCCGACAATTGCCATATCTTATTCGTCTGACAATTGACGCCCGCGCGGGCATTTGCGTAAATGAAGTCATCGCTGTTTCCGGGAGGAGCTGGGGAGAGCGAAGGCCAAGGCTTAACCCGCAATGACGACGGGAACAGCGGCGGCACCGAACATGACGGGGAGGCAAAGGCTGGTGGCGGTTCTCGAACTCACCAACATCTCGAAACATTTCGGCGCCATCCAGGCGGTCAACGACGTGTCGCTGTCGATCGAGGCCGGACAGGTGGTCGGCCTGATGGGTGACAATGGCGCCGGCAAGTCGACGCTGGTCAAGATGATCGCCGGCAATTTCCGCCCGAGCCACGGCACCATGCGGATGGACGACAAGGAGCTGATCCTGCACAAGCCGGTGGAGGCGCGCCAGCACGGCATCGAGATCGTCCATCAGGACTTGGCGCTCTGCAACAACCTGACCGCCGCGGCCAATGTCTATCTCGGCCGCGAACTGCGGCGCGGCGTCGGGCCTTTTCGCATCCTCGACTACGCCTCGATGTACAAGCGCGCGGGCCAGATCTTCGCGGAACTCAAATCCGAGACCCGCCCGCGCGACCTCGTCAAGCAGATGTCCGGTGGCCAGCGCCAGGCGGTGGCGATCGCCCGCACCATGCTGTCGCAGGCCAAGATCGTGCTGATGGACGAGCCGACCGCCGCGATCTCGGTGCGGCAGGTTGCCGAGGTGCTGAACCTGATCCGCCATCTGCGCGACCAGGGCATCGCCGTCGTGTTGATCAGCCACCGCATGCCCGATGTCTTCACCGTTGCCGACCGCGTCATTGTCATGCGGCGCGGCCGCAAGGTGGCCGACAAGACGATCGCCTCGAGTTCGCCCGAGGAAGTCACCGGGCTGATCACCGGCGCGATCGAACAGGTATGATGACCGGTGTTTCCAACGTTTGCAGCAGGTAAGGGTCGACGATGGCACTGACAATTGACCAGCCGATCGAACACAAGCAGCAGTCGCTGCTGACAAGGCTTTTTGCCAGCCAGACCTTCTGGGTGGTGATCGCCGTCATCCTGGCCTGCCTGTTCCTGTCGTTCGCCACCGACGCCTTCGCCACCTCGAAAAACCTCTACAACATCACCCGCAACGTCACCTTCGTCGCGATCATCGCGCTCGGCATGACCTTCGTCATCATCACCGGCGGCATCGACCTGTCGGTCGGCTCGGTTCTGTGCCTGTCCTCAATGGTGCTGGCGGTAACCATGCATGCCGGCTACTCGATCGAGGTCGGCATCCTCGCCTCGATCGCCACCGCGCTCGCCATCGGAGCCTTCAACGGCATCTTGATCGCCTATCTCGGCTTTCCGCCATTCGTGGTGACGCTCGGCATGCTGTCGATTGCGCGCAGTCTGGCCATGGTCGCCTCCAACAACACGGTCGTCTTCCAGTTCGGGCCGGATCACGCCAAGCTTCTGGCGCTGGGCGGCGGCGCCTGGGTGTTCGGCATCGCCAATCCGGTGCTCTACACCATCGTGCTGGCGCTGATTACCGGCTTCATCCTGCGCTGGACCAAGTTCGGCCGGCATATCTTCGCCATTGGCGGTAATGAGCACGCGGCGACGCTGACCGGTGTCCCGGTGCGCCAGATCAAGGTCGCCGTCTACATGATCTCGGCGCTGTCGGCGGGCATTGCCGGCATCATCGAAACCGGCTGGCTGGGCGCGGTCACCACCAACATCGGCACCGGCATGGAACTGCAGGTGATCGCCGCCACAGTCATCGGCGGCGCCAACCTGGCCGGCGGCGTCGGCACCGCCTTTGGCGCCATCGTCGGCGCGGCGCTCATCGAGGTGATCCGCAACAGCCTCGGCCTGCTCGGCATCAACGCCTTCTGGCAAGGCGTGTTCATCGGCGGCGCCATCTTGCTCGCGGTGCTGTTCGATCGTATCCGCAACTTCAGGCGCAACGACTGATGCCGACCGGCGAGACGCCGGCGGCCAATGCGGTATGATGTGATGACGAACTCCCTGTTCAGCCTCGATGGGCGGCTGGCGCTGGTGACCGGCTCCGGCCAGGGCATTGGCCTTGCGATGGCGCGCGGCCTCGCTGAACACGGCGCGAGCGTGGTGCTCAACGGCCGCGATCCAGCCAAGGTTGACGGCGCCGTGGCGAGGCTGCGCGATGCCGGCTTCAACGCGCATGCCTCGGTCTTCGATGTGACCGATTTTCACGCGGTTAACGCCGACGTTGCCCGCATCGAGGCAGAGATCGGCGCCATCGACATCCTCGTCAACAATGCCGGCATACAATTCCGCGCCCCGCTCGAGGATTTTCCCGAAGAGCAGTGGGAGCGCCTGTTCAAGACCAATGTCTCCGGCGCCTTCCACGCCGGCAAGGCGGTCGCCCGCCACATGATCGCGCGCGGCAAGGGCAAGATCATCAACATCGGCTCGGTGCAGAGCGAACTGGCCCGGCCGAACATCGCGCCCTACACCGCGACCAAGGGGGCGATCCGTAACCTGACCCGGGGCATGTGCGCCGACTGGGCCAGGCACGGTCTGCAGATCAACGCGATCGCGCCCGGCTATTTCCGCACCGAGATGAACCAGGCGCTGGTCGACAATCCCGAGTTTTCCAGCTGGCTGGAAAAGCGCACGCCAGCCGGCCGCTGGGGCAATGTCGACGAACTGATCGGCGCCGCCGTGTTCCTCGCCTCCGACGCATCGTCCTTCGTCAACGGCCATACTCTCTATGTCGATGGCGGCATGACAGCTTCGGTGTGAGCGGTGGCCTCCCCTTCTCCCACAAGGGGAGCACGGGAAGTCGCACTGCCGCGGCAACCGTTATTCGTTTCAGTGCCTATCGCTCAGTCTGAAAATCCACTTTCTCGGCCCCGCAAGACGCACCCGTCTAGGCCCGCGCCTTGACGCGACCCCAGACTGGGCCACACAATCCCCTTTGCAGGCGAAGGGAGGCCAGTCGCCTGCGGGAGGATATACCCATGACGGAAGCGATCAGGCTCTACTGGGGCCGGTTCGGACATGTTTCTGTCCTGAATGTCGCAAGCGACTTCGTCACCCATGCCCATGTCGAGGCACATCTGATCATCTGGCTCGAAGGCACGGCCGGCGAAATGACCATTGGTCGCGAGACGGTTCGGCTTGGACCCTGCACCGCCGCCGGCATCAACTCGCTCCAGCCACACAGCCACGTGCTGTCGCGGGACGGCAAGTCCGGACTGTTCCTCGCCTTCTACATCGATCCGGACTGGGCGAGGCGCCGCCGCGACCTGCCCTCCTCCGCGCCGCTGTTTTCACAGGCCGCAATCACGCTGGAGCCGTGGCTGCACCAGGCGGCCGCCAGCCTGCTCGACCATCTGACCGACAATGAAAGCGTCGACGATGTCGCGAATTACGAGATCGAGCGTTTCGTCGACAGCGCGCTCGATGCCGCCGACGCTTCGGCGCCTCAGGAAGTGCGGATCCGCATAAACACCATGCAGGATTTCCGCGTCCGCAAGGCGATCCAACTGATGAGGGCCAATGTCTGCGAGCGCATCTCGTTCGACGACGTGGCGCGCAGCGTCGGCCTGTCGCGGCCGCATTTCTTCGCGCTATTCAAGGAACAGACCAATCTCACGCCCAATGTCTACTGGAACACGCTGCGCATGGAGGAAGCGGTGCGGCAGTTGCAGTGGTCTCGGGAGCCGCTGATCTCGGTCGCCTGCAATCTCGGCTTCACCACGCAGGGCAATTTCTCGCGCTTCTTCCGCGACCATGTCGGCGTGCCGCCGACGCTCTATCGCGAGGCCGCGCGGGCGATCGCCTGAGCGGGCCTGCCGGGCTGCTTTTTCAGACTCCTTGATACGCGCCCAAGACGCATTGATAAGCGTCGCCCGGATCACCGCCCTACCCTTGCCGCAACGATCATTCGCAAGGGAACATCATATGGCTGATATCACCATCTCCAGCGTCATCGATGCGCCGGTCGAAAAAGTCTGGGCGCGCATACGCGACTTCAACGGCCTGCCGGGCTGGCATCCGCGCATGGTGGAAAGCCATATCGAGGACGGCAAGGACGCATCAACCATCGGTTGCGTGCGCAATTTCCAGCTCGCCAGCGGGGCGCGCATCCGTGAAAAGCTGCTCGATTTCTCCGACGACAATTTCCTTGTCAGCTACTCCATCCTTGAGACGCCGCAGCCTCTGACAAACCACAAGGCAACGCTGCGGCTCCGCCGCGTCAGCGATGGCGACCGCACATATGCCGAATGGACCGCGAGCTTCGACGCCGCGCCCGAGGAAGCCGACAAGCTGGCCGCGGGCATGGGCACCAATGTCTTCCAGGGCGGCTTCAACGCCCTGAAAGACTATTTCGCCGGACAGGGCTGAAGGAGCGGGCCATGGCGCTGGCACTTCGGACTTTTGCAACAGTGAAGGACGCCAACACGGCGCTGAGATCGACCGGCACGCGCTATCTCGGCGGCGGCACGCTGGTGGTGCGCGCCGCCAATGAAGGCGATGTCTCGGTCTCCGGCCTCGTCCGCTCGACCGACCCGGCCCTGTCGGCCATCGAGGTCGCCGGCGGCAAGGCCCGCATCGGCGCTTCGGTGACCATGGCGGCGATCGCTGGCCATCCGGGCCTCGGCGCACTCGCCAAGGCCGCGCGCGCCGTCGGCGGCCCGGCGATCCGCAACATGGCGACCG
Organism: Mesorhizobium sp. PAMC28654; assembly: GCF_020616515.1. GTDB lineage: Bacteria > Pseudomonadota > Alphaproteobacteria > Rhizobiales > Rhizobiaceae > Mesorhizobium. The sequence continues at coordinate 6,415,445 of NZ_CP085135.1, read as the reverse complement.
TCGGCGGCAATCTGTTCGCGCCCGCGCCCTATGGGGACTTCGCCGTCGCGTTGCTGGCGCTGGACGCCACGGTGAGCACCGATGATGGCGAGTTGCCGATCGAGATCTTTCTCGCCAACAGGAATGACAGCCGCGCCATCGTCACTTCGGTCAGCTTCACGCTGCAAAAGGCCGAGGGCTTCCGCTTCCTGAAAGTGTCGCGGGTCAAACCCAAGGGCGTCTCCGTGCTCAGCATCGCCGCCGTGCTCGAACGGGCCGGTGACGGCACCGTGTCCTCGGCGCGGATCGCGCTCGGCTGCATGGCCGACCGCTCGATGCGCGCCAAGGCTGCGGAAAAGGTGCTGCTGGGCAGGACGCTTGACCGGCACGGTATCGCGGCAGCGCTGGCCGCCGCGGGTCAAGGCACGTCGCCCATCACCGACCCGATCGCCAGCGCCTGGTATCGCGCGGAAGTCCTGCCGGTCCATCTCGGCCGGCTGCTGCTTAGCTGAAACATCCATCGGGGGGCGCGCGTCTGTCCGATCCGTCGGGCAGGCGCGCAAGGAGGAAGAATGGCAAAGGTTCCCGTCCAATTCACGCTCAACGGTTCTGAAAAGGCCGAGTTCGTTGACAGCGGTACGACGCTGCTGAATGCCTTGCGCGATAAGATCGGTGACACCTCGCCGAAAGGCGGCTGCCATCAAGGCACCTGCGGCGCCTGCTCGGTCATCATCAATGGCGAGCTCCGGCTATCCTGCCTGACCTTGGCCGAGACCTGCAATGGCGCGGCCATCACCACGACATCGGGCATTGCCGAAGGCGGCGTGCTGCATCCACTGCAGCGCGCTTTCCTCGACACCTTCGCCACGCAATGCGGCTTCTGCACGCCGGGCATGATCATCGCCGCCAAGGTGCTGCTCGACCACACGCCCAATCCCAGCCGCGACGAGGTGATCGAGGCGCTGTCGGGCAATATCTGCCGCTGCACCGGTTACGAGCCGATCATCCAGGCGGTGCTGCTTGCAGCCCGCGCCAACTCGCAGAACGCGGCCTGAGGGATTAAAATGGAACTGCGCAAGAGCTACTTCGCCGATGTCCGCAAGGACGATCTGCATGAGATCGGCCAGCCCAGGCCGCGTTCGGACTCGCCTGGCCACGTCACCGGCAAGACCGCCTATTTCGCCGACCGCAACTTTCCCGGCATGCTGCATCTGAAGATGGTGCGCAGCCCGCATCACCATGCCCGCATCCGCTCGATCGACACGTCCGAGGCCGAAAAGCATCCGGGCGTGGTGAAAATCCTCACCGCCAAGGACGTGCCGCACAATGTCTACACCATCCTGATCCTGATCCAGGTCGGGCCGGAAGACGAGACCGTGCTGGCCGACGGCAAGGTGCGCTGGAAGGGCGAGGCCGTGGTGGCGGTGCTGGCCGAGACCGAGCGCGCCGCCCAGGAGGCGGCCGCCAAGGTCAAGGTCGACTACGAAGTGCTGCCGGCGGTCTTCGACATGGAGGAGGCGCTGAAGCCCGGCGCGCCGCTGGTCAACGAATATCACGGCCAGAACTACTACCTGTATGACAGCGGCGAGTGCCGCAAGGTGCGCTTCGGCGATGTCGAGGCGGTCTTTGCCGAGGCCGATCACTTGCTGGAGCAGAGCTACCAGTCCTCGCCCATCGAGCACGCGCCGACCGAGACCACCGGCTGCGTGGTGATGCCCGAGGGTAATGACCGCTTCACCTGCTACACCAACACGCAGGCGATGTTCTTCACGCTCGACAACACCTCGATCATACTGCAAATGCCGGGCAGCAAGCTGCATTTCGTCGGCGGCACGGTCGGCGGCGGCTTTGGCGGCAAGGTCGACGTCATCGTCGAGCCGATCGCCATTCTTGGCGCCAAGCTCACCGGCCGCCCGGTCTCCTTCGTCTACAGCCGCGAGGAGGAGATGCAGATCTCCTCGCCGCGCGCCGCCGAAAAGGTCGTCATCAAGGACGGCGTCATGAAGGACGGCCGCATCATCGCACGCAAAGTCACCGGCTATACCGATGCGGGCGCCTATTCGCGCCACTCGCCCTATGGCGCCCAGAAGGGCGCGGGCCACTATCCCGGCCCCTACACCATCCCGTACGTCTGGATCGACACTTACTGCGTCTACACCAACCGCACGCCGTCTTCCGCCATGCGCGGCTTCGGCGTCACCATCGGCGACTTCGCGCTGGAAGTGCAGATGGATAAGCTGGCCCGGCTGATCGGCATGGACCCGCTCGAATTCCGCTTCATCAACGCCTATCGCGACGGCGACATGAAAGCGCATCGCCAGCCGACAGAGGGGGCAGCGCTCATCGAATGCATGCAGGAAGCCTCGCGCGCCGCCAACTGGCCGGTGGCCAAGAAATACATGGCGATGTCGTCCTACGTGAAGGGAGCTTGAGATGGCGATCCGGCGTGGACGCGGCGTTGCCGCGATAAACTATCCCACGGGCATGAATCTCGGCGGCGACCCGACCCAGGCGCTGGTGCATTCGACGCCAACCGGCAATTTCATGGTGACGCTGTCCTCGGTCGATCTCGGCCAGGGCATGAAGCAGATCATGGCGCAAATCTGCGCCGAGACGATCGGCGTGCCCACCGACCGCGTCGTCGTCGATACCGCCGACACCGACACCGGCCCGCACTGCATGGGCACATTCGCCTCGCGCGGCACGCACCGCGCCGGCAATGCTGTTATCCAGGCGGCGAAGGAAGCCCGCCAGGTGATGCTGGAAGTGGCGGCGGAAGAGCTGGAAGTGAATGCCTCCGACCTCGAGACCGACGGCCAAGGCAACATTCTGGTCAAGGGCGCGCCGCAGAAGTCGATCTCGATCTTCGATGTCGCACTATCCGCGCATTTCAAGCGCGGCCGCTCGATCTCCGGTCGGGGCATGTTCCTCATTCCACGCTCCTATCCGGAGAAGGAGACCGGCGCGATGAAGCCGTCGACCTGCTACGCGCATGCCTGCACCGTGGCCGAGGTCGAGGTCGACGACGAGACCGGCGAAGTCACCGTGCTGACGGTGAAGAACGTGTTCGAAATCGGCCGTGCGCTCAACCCGAAGATGGTGGAGCAGCAACTGGTCGGCGGTTCGTGGATGGGCATCAGCCACGCGCTCTACGAAACGACCGAGCCCTACTATCCCAACCGCGATCATGGCGGCACCGACTTCAACCAGTACCTGATGCCGGGGCCCGGCGATCTCGCCGAAACCGAAATCATCGTGCTGGAGCGGCCCTCGGCCGACGGTCCCTATGGCGCCAAGGGGCCTGGCGAAATGTGCGCCAACCCGCAGATCCCCGCCGTTGCCAATGCCGTCTTCGACGCGGTGGGCGTGCGTATCGATACACTGCCGATCACGCCGGAACGCATTCTGCGCGCGCTCAAGGCGCAAGCGGCGCACTGAGGAAATGCCCGGGATGAACGCCGAGACATCAACGACCTCGCCGGAGGCGGTGGCGCAGCATCTCGCCGCCTCGCGCTATCTGGCCGATGACAGCCTGGCAACCGCCATCTTCCTGGCGATCCGGCTGGGCAAGCCGCTGCTGCTCGAGGGCGCGCCGGGCGTCGGCAAGACGGAAGCGGCCAAGGCGATCGCTGAAATGCTTGGCCGTGATCTGGTGCGGCTGCAATGTTACGAAGGCATCGACGCGGCGCACGCGCTTTACGAGTGGAATTATCAGCGCCAACTGCTCGCCATCCGCCATGCCGGCGATCAGGAGATCGACATCTATGACGACCGCTTCCTGATCGCCCGGCCGCTGCTGCAGGTGTTGAGGGCACCTGCGCAGCGCGTGCTTCTGGTCGACGAGATCGACCGCTCGGACCATGAATTCGAGGCGCTGCTGCTGGAATTCCTCTCCGATTTCCAGATCAGTATTCCCGAGCGCGGCACCATCCGCGCCACCGCCCAGCCGATCGTCATCCTGACCTCGAACCGCACCCGCGAACTCGCCGAAGCTCTCCGGCGGCGCTGCGTCTATCACTGGATCGGCTATCCCAACGCCGAGCGCGAGGCTCATATCATCATGCTGCGTGTCGGCGATGTCGCTGAAACCACCGCGCGCGCTGTGGCGGCAGCAGTGCAGACCATCCGCGCCCGCCCCTTGGCCAAGCCGCCCGGCATCGCCGAGGCGGTCGAATGGGCCAACGCCGCAACCATTCTGGAAAAGGGCGGCAGCCCGTGGCCGGAAGCCTTCCGCCGCGCCATCGGCGTGTTGATCAAGGACGAGGAGGATTTATCCTACATCGCGCCGGAGCTTGGCCGCATCGTCGAGGAGGCGCTGGCGTGACGCGCGACCTCAACAATCGGGCGTCGGCGCTGCCCCTCACCTGCCTGCCGGCATCCTCTCCCCGTGAACGGGGAGAGAAGAGCTTGCCCCGCGCCGCTGCACCCTTCCTCGGCTTCGGCCGCCTGCTGCGCCGCTACGGCTTTGCCGTCGCGCCCGAGCAAGTCTCCGGCTTCATGCAGGCTGTGACGCTGCTCGGGCCGCGCTCGATGGCCGACATCCGTGAGGCAGCCCTTGCCACGCTGGCGCCGACGCCCGATCGCCGCGGCGAATTCGAAGCGCATTTCCAGAGCCATTTCTACGGCAGCACATCCGCCGTGGTCGAAGGCGACGCCGACAAGGAAACCCGCATCAAGGATGATGGTGGCGCCGACGAAGAGCGGATCGAAGCCGAACAACAAGAAGAAGGCGGCGAACTATCCTCGGCCCTGGAGCAGTTGAGCGCACGCGACTTCGAGCGCGACGACGATGGGCTGACCGCCTTTCGCCGGAAACTGTCGTCGGCCCTGCCCGCCCGTCGTTCCTTCCGCACAGTGCGGACGCACTCACGCGGCAAGCTCGATCTGCGCCGCTCGCTGCGCGAAATCGTCAGCGCCGATGGCGACGTTCCCTCGCCGCGGCTGCGCCGCCGCCAGACCGTGCCGCGCAAGCTGCTGCTGCTCATCGATGTCTCCGGCTCGATGAAGCTGCACACATCCGATTACCTCAAGCTGGCGCATGCCACTGTGCAAGGCGCGGTCCGAGCCGAGATCTTCACCTTCGGCACGCGGCTCACCCGCATCACCACGGCATTGCGCATCCGCGACCGCGACCAGGCGCTGGCGCGTGCGGCGGCCCAGGTCGACGACTGGGACGGCGGCACCCGCATGGGGCCGACGCTGCTCGCCTTCCTCTCGGTGCCGCGCTTCTCGTCCCTCGCACGCGGAGCCGCAATCGTCATCCTCTCCGACGCGCTGGAGCGCGGCGACCATGCCGAACTCGAAACGGCCATGCGACGGCTGAGCGCCCGCGCCTTCCGCTTGTCGCTGGCCACACCCTTGGCCGGCGATCCGCGCTTCCGCCCAGCAACGGCGGCGCTCACCGCCATCCTGCCGGTGCTCGACGATCTCGTCGACGGCTCGTCGCTGGCCGGCCTGACCGATTTCATCCTGTCGCTCGCCCGCTCGGCCCCAGCGGCGGCGACAATCTGGAGGGGGATTTCGTGATGCAGAAAGCCATCGACTCGCATTTTCACATCTGGCGCCAGCGGGATCAGCCCTGGCTGGTCGGACCCATGGTGCCGCGCATCTTCGGCCCCTACGAGCCGATCCGCCGCGATTATCCGATTGGGGAGTTCCTCGAAGACCAGAAGGGCTCGGGCGTCGAGAAGGCCGTCTATGTCCAGACCAACTGGGCGAATGAAGACTTTGAGAAGGAAGTCGCCTACCTGCAGAAGACGGCGGACGAGACTGGCTGGCCGCATGCCATCGTCGGCTATGCCGACATGACCGTGGATGACGTGCGCCATCAGATCGACCGGCTCAAAAAATATCCTCTGTTGCGTGGCGTGCGCATGCAGTTGCACTGGCACGAGACGCCGGCCTTCCGCTTTGCCGCTTCACCCGACCAGGTCATCGACCCCAAAGTGCGCGCCAATGTCGCCCGCCTGAAAGACTACGGCCTGTCCTTCGACCTGCAACTCTTTCCCGCCCAGATGAAGGATGGCCTGACACTGGTCGGCGAGAACCCCGAAACCAATTTCGTCCTCACCCATGCCGGCATGCTGACCGGCATGGAGCCCGAGACCACCGAAGCCTGGAAGGCCGGCCTGCGCGCTCTCTCCGCCGCGCCCAATCTTTACGCCAAGCTGTCCGGCCTTGGCACCTTCGTCCACCGCAACGACCCGGTACTGATTGCCTACATCGTCGACAACGCGATCGATATTCTGGGCTCGGACCACCTGATGTTCGGTTCGAACTTCCCGATCGAGAAATTGTGGACCAACCATGCCGAACTGATCAAGGCGCATCGCGATGCAGTGGACAAGCATGGCGCGCCGGCGGTGGCGGACATTTTCTGGAACACGACGGAGAGAGTTTATAGACCCGCGTAGTGCGGCGCGCTCACTTCACCTCGAACTGCGGATCGACCGGAATCTGCAGCGCCGTCACCATATGGTTGGTCTGCCCGGCCAGCCCGATGATCGACACCAACTCGCCATGCTGCGCATCGGTCATGCCCTTGGCCCGCGCCGCCGCCGTGTGCGAGTGGACGCAGTAGGAGCAGCCATTGGCGGTCGACACCGCGATGTAGATCATCTCCTTGGTCAGCGGGTCGATGGCGCTGTCGGCCACCATCACCGCCTTCAGCTGTTCCCAGGTCCGCTTCAGCGAGGCCGGATCGTTGGCCAGCCCACGCCAGAAATTGTTGACGAAATCCGATTTGCGCGTCGCGCGGATGTCGTCGAACACGGCCTTCACGGCGGGGATTTTCTCGACCTCGGCATCGCTCAGGAGTCTCGTGGTGGCCATGCGTTTTCCCTTCGTTTCTTGATGCCAGATAATTGAATCGGACGCTGAGCAGCTACCGCTAATCCATTCACTTAATTCGCATATTCGCCCTTTCACGCTGCAGACGGCATCGCCACGGTGTATCGAGATTCAGGTCAGGCCGAGTCGAAAACGGCGGGTTCCGAGAACCGGAGCGGAGCGTACTTTTCGTACGTGAGCACCGGAAGCGCAGGAAGCCGTCGTTTGCAGGCCGGCCTCACCTGAATATCGACACACCCTAGTGCACCGCCGCGTACATGATCTTCTCCTCCGTCGCCTCCGCCGGTGAAAACTCCTCGACGATCCGGCCCTGCCGGCAGACCAGGATGCGGTCGGACAGGTTCATGATCTCCGGCAGGTAGGACGAGATGACGACGACGGCCAGCCCCTCGTCGGCCAGCCCGTTGATGATCTGGTGGATCTCGGCGATCGCGCCGACATCGACGCCGCGCGTCGGCTCGTCGAAGATGACGATGCGCGGCTTTTGCACCAGCCCCTTGCCGATCACCACCTTCTGCTGGTTGCCGCCGGAAAGCTCGACCACGCGCGCATTGTCGTTGATCGCCTTGATGTTCAGCGTCTTCGTCCATTCGGCTGAGAGCTGCCGCATCTCCTGCTGGTTGATCACCCAGGCCTTCTCATGGCCGGCCGCCAGCAGCCCGCCGAACAGGTTCTCGGCTACACCCATCGTCTCGAAAATGCCTTCGCTCTTGCGGTCCTCGGTGACGTAGACGATGCCATCGGCCACCGCTTCGCTCGGCACCAGATAGCGCACCGGCTTGTCGTCCAGTTCGATGGCGCCGCCGCGCAGGAAATCGCGCTTGTAGATGCCGGAGACGATCTTGAAGGTCTCGGTGCGGCCGGAGCCGATCAGCCCGAACACCCCGGTGATCTGGCCCTCGAAGATCGAAAACGATGTGTTGCGCACGACGTTGCTCATAGAAATGTCCTGCACCGACAGCACCTTCCGGCCCGCCTTGCGCAGCTTGGCCTCGTCTCGCTGCTGGTAGAGCTGCCCCGACAGCGTCCGCCCGACCATGGCGGCGACGATCCTATCGCGATCGAAGGCTGACGAGTCGTCGGTGATCACCAGTTCGCCATCGCGCAGGATGGTGATGCGGTCGGCGATGCCAAGCGCCTCTTCCAGCGCGTGGCTGATGAAGACGATGGAGACACCGCTGGCCTTCAGCCGACGGATCAACGCGAAGAAGTGCCGCTTCTCCTCCGGCGTCAGCGTCGCCGTCGGTTCATCGAAGATGATGATCTCGGCATTGTGGTGGACGGCGCGGGCAATCTCGACCATCTGCCGCTTGGCCGCACCCAGCGTCGCCACCATGGCGTTCGGGTCGACCGCAAAATTCAGTGACTGCAGGAACTGCTGCGCCGAAATGTAGGTGCCGCGCAGCCGGTTGAGGAACTTTTCGGTGCCGAGATAGAGATTCTGCGCCACCGTCATCGAGGGCACCAGGCTGGTCTCCTGGAACACCATGGCAATGCCTGCTTCGAGCGCGGCATGCGGTGATGCGTAGGCGATCTCCCGGCCCTTGTGGAACATCTTGCCGGACGTGGCGTCGACCACACCGGCGATGATCTTGGTGAGCGTCGATTTGCCGGCGCCATTCTCGCCGAGCAGCGCGTGGATCTCACCCTTGCGCAGCTCAAAGGTGACGTTCTTCACCGCCGGCACGCCGCGATAATTCTTGGTGACGTTTTCCAGGCGAACGATCGCTTCCATCACAAACCTCCCGATGCGAGGTCGACAGCTAGGACGCGGTCGCCACCCCTGGAGGCGATGAACAACCGGCCGTCCTTTTCCGCCACGCTGCAGATGCCGTGACGCGTGCCGTTGGCGCGGCTGTGCAGGCTGAATTGCGGCTGCATTTTTGGGTCGAGCCTGACCACCAGCCCGTAGGAGCGGCTTGGCGACCATGGCTTGTGGATGCCCATGGTGCGGATGCCGCCGCATTGCAGCGGCTCGAGGAAACTGCGGTTGGAAGCCAGCGCCGGCGCGATCCAGTAGGCCGGCGGCACCTGATCGATCATGTCCTGCCGGTACTGCGTTTCCTGCAGCACGAATTCGATCAGCCGGTTGCGCGGCGCAAACAAGCTCAGCCACGCCCCGCCATCACTGGCCGGCGACAGCCGCGCCGGATAGCCGGGCAGATGCGTCAACACCGTCGAACGATTGCCGGTCGCGCCATCGAAACGCACGAGTTGATGGCGCCAGCTTTCGCTGACCAGCACATCCCGCCCCATGGGATGAAGACCGTAAGGGAATGCGATGTCGCCAGCGATCTTCTGGAAGCGAATCTCGGCGGGTCCGCATCTCCATAGCGAACCGGAAGCCCCCTTCTTCATCAGGTCGGCGGTCCATTGCGACGGGGCGTGCTCAGCCGAACCATTGGCCAGCCACAGCGCGCCATCATCGGCATAGGCGAGTGCGGTGATGCAGGAGATCCCGGCCGGCAGCGAAACCTCCTTGCCTGCGATCAGCAGTTTGCCGCTTTCGATCCCGACCACCAGTTCGCTCGATGGCGACAAAACCAGCGCCGTGACCGAGGACGAAAAGGTCTCGACCACGGCAGGCTCCGCGCCGGCTTTGATCGCGTAGATGACGTTGCCGCTGGAAGCGAGCAGACGGCCATTGGCAACCAGTAGATTGTCGGGCTCGGCCAGGCTGGCGAAAGCCGGCGCATCATCCAGCCGCGTGTTGGGGCGGAAGGCGCCGTCGAGCGGCGGGATGGTGACGGCCTTGCCGCGAAACATATCGAGGATCGGATCGAGGATCATGACTTTGCCCCCCAGTAGGAAGCAGGGCTGGTCCAGTTGGGGTCGGCGCCGGCAATCTTGTAGCGGCCGATGCGGTTGTTGAGGATGCCGCCGACGAACAGATATCCCTTGTGCTCGCGCATCGAGGTGACCATCGGATGCGCGCCGCCGGAGAGGTCTCCCATCGCCTCGACGATGCCGCCGGTCTCGTTGAACTTCACCACACCACCGGTGTTGATGTTGGGAAACAGCCATTCGTCCTGCGGCAGACGCCGCGTCATGCGCTTGCGCATGTCGGGGTGGCGCAGCGACAGGTCGAAGCTCGGCGTTCGCATGCCCAGCCACGCCATCCAGTAATTGCCGTCGGATGCCCGATTGATGTTGTCGGGATAGCCCGGCATGTCGCGGATGACGCATTCGGCGGTGCCAGCCTTCGGCCCTTCCAGCCAATAGCGGTGCACGCGGCAGGCCCAGCTTTCGGCGAAGAACAGCGATTTGCCGTCATGCGCCATGCAGACACCGTTGGTGTAGCGGTAGCCGTCGAGCAGCGTTTTCGTCGAACCGTCCTTCGGGTCGTAGACCAGCAGCCGGCCGGTGGCGCGGTTCTCGATCGAGTCCAGCGCCCAATCGTGGGCGTCATAGCGCTTGGTCGAGTCGGTAAAGTAGATGCGGCCGTCGGGCGCGATGTCGCAATCATTGGGATCACGCAGCCGCGCGTCGTCGACGATTGACGTCCAGGAGCGCGATGTCTCGGCCGACAGGCGTTTTACGTCCCGCTCCGGCGACACCGAATAGAGCCCCATTGCGCCGACGCAGCTGATCAGATTGCCCGATCTGTCGAAGGCCAAGCCCAGCGGGAAGCCGCCGATATGGGCAAAGACTTCCGATTTCACATAGTCCGGCGCGAAGAAGCGGACGATCTCGCCATGGCGGGTGCCGCAGTAGAGATTGTCGTCGCGGTCGAGGATGACGTCTTCCGGCCCTTCCAGTTCGCCAAGCCCGATATGGTCGGCCGCCGACAGCCTGTTGTCGAGTTCATAGGGCGTGCCCGAGCCGGGTGCGGCCGACTGCGTTGCGCCCATCTTGAGATAGACCGGCGCGACATAGACCTCGTTCAGCACCTTGTGGCGGTTCTTCAGCCAGCGAATGTCGATGGTGACCGCCACCGCCAGCATGATGCCCAGCACCATCTGGTTGGTGCCGGTGCCGTAACCCAGCCGGATCAGCCCGTTGGTCATGGTGAGCACGATTATCGCACCCATCAGCCCCTTGATCACCGAGCCGCGTCCGCCGCCGAGGCTGACGCCGCCGACCACCGCCGCTGTCAGCGCCATGATCTCAAGGTTGAGGCCGGTGCCCGGTCCTGCCCCGCTCAAGCGGCAGGCGATGAGGAAGCCGCCGATCGAAGCGCAGAAACCGGAGAAGACATAGGTCATGAACACGGTGCGGCGCACGCGGATGCCTGCATTGTGGGCCGAGCGGCGGGAGCCGCCGACCGCCAGCACATGCCAGCCGGGCCGCGAGCGCGTCAGCGCGATATGGGTGACGATGGCCAGGATGATCGCCAGCCAGACCGAGACGGAGAGCCCCCAGAACGTGCTGTCGCCGATGAAGTCGAGCACTTTGGAAGTGGCTGTCGAAAGCTGCACATCGGCGGCATAGGTGGTGACCAGGATATCGAACAGCGCCCGCCCGAAGATGAAGGTGACCAGCGTGGTAAGGAAGGCGCGCAGCCGCAGGTAGCCGACGAGGTAGCCGTTGATGGCGCCGAAGATGAGGCCTGTGGCGAGCGATGCCGCCAGCGCCAGCCATATCGACTGTTCGAGGATGAAGAAGACATAGACGGCGGAAAAGCAGGACAGCGCGAAGATCGAGCCGACCGACAGGTCGATGCCGCCGCCCAGCATCACCACCGTCATGCCGGTGACGACCATGGAGAATTCGCCGAGCTGGCGCGTCGATTCCTGCAGCGCCGTCAGCTTGAAGAAGCCGGGAATGATCGAGCCGAAGGTTGCCAGCGTCGCCACCAGCGCCAGGAACGGGATGGCGTTGTCGGTCCAGCGCTTGGTCAGAATCTCGCCGACGACATGGTCGGGCACGAGATTGTAGCGCCAGGACTTGAGGCGTTCGCGAAAGGACATCGGCTGCTGCTATTTCAAGAGAAAGAGGCGGCCGGACAATCCGGCCACCCCGTTGATATCGGTCCTGGGGCGTGCGGTTTACTTCGCCGCCGCTTCGGCCTGCAGCGCCTTCAGGTCCCAGCAGCTGTCGGGCTTGAGGTCGGCCTTCGTCGTCGCCTTCTCCAGCGTGTAGATGTAGGTGTGAGACGTGCCGGCCGGCTGGCCGCTCTGCAGAAGGAACTTGATGATGGCGTTCATGTCGCCCGACTGGCGGGCAAGATCGGTCATGACAACTGCGCCATAGGTGCCGTCAGCGAGCTTGTCGCAATCAGCAGCCTTTTCACCGCCGCCGGTGGTGACCAGAAACACCTTGCCGTCGAGCTTGGCGTCGCGGATCGCCGCGGAAGCGCCGGTGGCATCACCATCCCAGAAATCGATGATGGCGCAAATGTCCGGGTTCTGCTGCAGCATCGTCGTCGTCACGTTGCGCGACGTCGTTGCATCCCAATTGGAGTCGGGCTTGGCGACAACCTTGAAGTCGGGATTCTTGTCCAGCACCTTCATGATGCCGGCATACTGGTAGAGGCTGGAAGAGTTCGCCTGGTCACCCTGCACCAATCCGATCTTCTTCGACGAATTCGGGCCGCAGCCCTTGATCGCCGCTTCGGCCTCGAGCTGGCCAAGCCGGTCCCAGTCGCTGCCGACAAAGGCATCGGCGGGGAAGTTGGCGGGATTGTCGACCAGCATGACATAGGTGCCGGCGGCCTGCGCCTTCTTCATCAGCTTGGAATAGGAGTTGAGGTCAGGTGCGTGGATGATCAGCACGTCCGGCCTGGTGTCCGAGGAGATGGCATCGGTGATCGCCTGCGCGCCGGCATCGACCACCCAGTTCGGGTCGCGCGTCTCGAACACGCCGCCCCAGCCCTCGACTTCCTTCTTCAGATAATGCGACCAGCCCTGTGCGAGATCGAAGCCCATCGCCAGCGGCACCAGCATGACGCGCTTGCCCTTGAGTGCCTGCGCGTAGGCGGCCGGGCCCGGATCGTCGGCGGCGAAGGTTGGCGCCACGAAGGCGGTGACGGCAAGCGCCGTGGCCGCTGCCATCAATGTCCTGATCAGTTTCATGTCGGATCCTCTGGTTCGATTTTCATTGCCGGCCGCCCAGGATGGAACGGACCGGGTACCCCCTAAATGTCGCCCTGCTGGGCAGTCTGCTCGTCACGCGGGTTGATGATGCCGTCGACGATGATGGCGCCGAGCAGGATCGCAGCCTTGATCAGGTTTTGATAAAGCAGCGGAATGTCGATGATGGTCATGGCGTTGAGCAGGATGCCGATCAGCGCCGCGCCCACCAGCACGTTGCGCACCCCTCCCCGCCCGCCGGAAAGCCCGATGCCGCCGATCACCGCCACCAGCACGATGTCGTAGAGCAACGTGGAATTGACGACGCGCGTGTTGATCGAATGCAGGCTGGCGGCGGTCAGCAGGCCGGCGACCAGCGAGACGACGGCTGACACCACATAGCGCAGCACCAGCATCGGTCGCACGGGAATGCCGATGTTGCGCGCCGCGACCGGATTGTCGCCGGCGAAATAGATGTAGCGGCCCCATTTCGTGTAGCGCAGGAACAGGAAGAAGACGAAGGCCAAGCCCGCGAAGACGAAGACCTCGATGGGAATATCGAGGAAACGCAGGCCGCCCAGAAGCTCGACCCAATGCCCTTCGGGAACCGGCACCGCATCCTGCGTGATCAGCTGCGAGCGCACATAGCCGAAGACGAAGGAACCGGTGGCCAGTGTCACGAAGATCGCGGGCACATCGGCATAGGCGACGAGGAAGCCATTGAGCAGCCCGATGGCCAGAACGCCGGCCAGCACATAGGCGAAGGCCAGCCCATCAGGCGTCCCGGTATTCAGGAGCTGCAGGTACCAGGCGACCGACATCGCCATGATCGCCACCGCCGACAGGTCGATACCCCGGCCGATGATGACGACGGCCATGCCGAGCGCCAGTATGCCCAGCACCGACACCGAGCGCACGATGGCGACGAGGTTGTTGGGATCGATGAAGCCGGGCAAGCGTATTGCCGCGGCAACGAACAGAACCACCGCGATGGCAAAGACAATGCCTTCCTGGTTCAGGCGCCTCAAACTTGGCCAGCCGCTCATGTTCATTGCTGATGTCTTTCACCCCGATGGCAGCGCTGCCATCCGGATGAAAGCTAATCGGCGCAACGCCGGTTCGTCAAATGAATCCGCGTTCAACAGGCCCGGCGCGCGGCGATATTCCGGGGGTGGCCGGATTGATTACCGGAACTGGCGCAATGCCCGGAAAATCCAGCACTTTTGGCAATTGGTTGCGCGGATCGCACGCCTCGCGAAAGCTTCGCTCCATGGCCAGGGCAAGCAATGGGATTTGTCTCCGCATTATCAGCAGAAATCCGATTTCAATTCCTTGGGCTGTGGCCGGAAACCTCGGCCCCGGCGTGCCGTGGCAGTACCATAAAGCGGAACGATGTGACCAGGCCGATGGCGCCGATGACCAGGAAGGCGATTCGGAAATCGACGAGATCGAGCGCCGGCTGCGCCCTGGCTATCTGCGACAGGTTGAGGATCGCCGCCGCCACCGCCACGCCGAACAGCATCGCCACCTGCTGCAGCATCGAGGACAGTGTCGCCGCCGAGCTGCGCTGCTCAGCGGCGATGTCGGCGAAGGCCAGCGTGTTGAGCGCGGTGAACTGCATCGAACGCGACAGGCCGGCGATCAGCAGCAGCGCCAACACCAGCGGCTGCGGCGTCTGCGGCGAGACCGCACCGCAGGCCATGATCGACGCGGAAGCGATGACGCCGTTGACGACCATCACCGAGCGAAAGCCGAAGCGCCGCAGCGTCGGCGTCGTCACCACCTTCATGCCGAGATTGCCGAGGAAATAGGCCAGGATCATCATGCCGGCATCGACAGGACTCAGGCCAAATCCGACCTGGAACAGCAGCGGCAGCAGGAACGGCGTGGCGTTGATCGCCACCCGGAAGATGGTGCCGGCGGCAAGTGTCGAGATGGCGAAGGTCAGCACCTTGAACGGTGACAGGTCGAGCAGCGGATGCCGGGCAACAGCCAGATGGCGTACCGCCAGCCAGCCGATGACGATACCGCCGGCGATCAGCAGCAGTGTCGGCAGGATGCCGTCCTCCGGATGCGCGATCCGTTCGAGGCCGTAGAGCAGCAGGGCGAGGCCCAGCGACGTGAGAAAGAACCCTGGCCAGTCGAGCGGCTTGGGGTCGGCCTCGCGGTCACCGGGGATGAAGCGCGCGACCAGCGCCAGTCCGGCCAGCCCAAGCGGGATGTTGATGAAGAAGTTCCAGTGCCAGGACAGATAGGTGGTGATGAAGCCGCCCAGCACCGGCCCGATCACCGGCGCGAACAGCGCCGGCCAGGTGATCAGCGCGGTGGCGTTGAGCAGCTCGGATTTCGATGCATTGCGCAGCACCAGGATGCGGCCGACCGGCGTCATCAGCGCACTGCCCAGGCCCTGCACCGCGCGTGCGGCCACGAACTCCGTCAGGTTCTGCGAGAAGCCACAGGCGAGCGAGGCCAGCGTGAACATGGCGATGGCCACAAGGAAGATGTTGCGCGCACCGTAGCGGTCCGCGAGCCAGCCCGACAGCGGCACGAACACCGCCATGGTCAGCATGTAGACGGTGATGCCGATGCTCATCGCCACCGCCGGCACGCCGAAAGACTGCCCCATCTGCGGCAGCGAGGTGGATATGATCGTCGAATCCAGGAACTGCATGAAGAAGGCGATGGCGACGATCAACGCCACCCGCCGCACATTCGCCGCATCGGGCTTCGAAAAGGCTTCTTTTTTTGGCGTGACGTTCATGGGATGGATGGTCCAAGGGCTTCCGTGGCGCCAATGCCGGAATGGTCGGCGGGCGACGACGAACCGGTTTGAACAGCATTCGACAGGAGCCGTCCAGACAACGGATCAACAAACTTTCGTGTCGCATCCTTCCTGTTGCATCGCGCACTGTTGTGCAATGAATGCAGCCTCGCCGCCGAGCCGGCTGATGACACCAGCGATTTCGTTTCGCTTCTTCCGAGCAGGACCCTTGCGCATGAAACCCATCTATATCGACTATCTGAACGCCCTCGACATCGAGGCGCTGGCGATGACCGACGGCGAAATCATCGACGCGGTCGAGGCGGGACTGGTGGCGCAGGGCAAGGGCCAGACAGTGATCGAGCCCCGCGTCCATCTGGAGCCCGATCCATCCTTTCATGGCCATTTCAATGTGCTGCGCGGTTATGTGGCGCCGCTCGATACGGCCGGCGTCAAGATCGTCGGCGATTACGTCGACAACTATTTGCACGGCCTGCCGTCGGAATTCGGCATCCTCAACCTGTTCGATCCGCGCACCGGCACGCCGCGCGCCATCCTTGACGCCACCGTCATCACCGACATGCGCACGGGCGCCGTCACCGCCATCGGCGCCAAACATCTGGCGCGCAAGAATTCGAAGGTGCTGGCTCATATCGGCGCGCGCGGCACCGCCTATTGGAATGTACGGCTGCTCGACCACCTCTTCGACTTCGAAGAAATCCGCGTCCATTCGCGCCGCCCGGAAAGCCGCGATGGCTTTGCCGCGAAGCTGGCTGCCGACCTCGGCAAGCCGGTGACAGCGGTCACCGACTGGGAAAGCTGCGTCAAGGGTGCCGACATCGTCGTGGAAGCTTCGCGCCTGCCTGAGCCGCGGCCGCTCTTGAAGACGGAATGGATCAAGCCCGGCGCGCTGGTCGTGCCCTATGGCACGATGAGCGCGGTGGAGCTGTCGCTGACCGACATCATGCAGAAGATGGTCGTCGACGACTGGGGCCAGTGCAAGGGCGGCAAGTTCGGCTCGTTGCGCGCCCATGTCGAGACCGGGAGGCTGAGCGAGAAGACGCTGCATGCCGAACTCGGCCAGATCGCCGCCGGCCTCAAGCCGGGCCGGGAGAACGACAGCGAGACGATCCTGTTCTGGCATCGCGGCCTGTCGCTGTCCGACATCGCACTGGGCAAGGCGATGCTGGCCAAGGCGCAGGCGCAGGGCATTGGCCAGAGGCTGCGCTTCGCATGACCGCGCTCGTCCTCACCGGGGCCGGCGTCAGCGTTGGCGATGTCGCATCGGTTGCCCGTAGTGGCCGCAAGGTAGAGATAGGGCCCGATGTAATTGGCAGGCTGGAACAGGCGCGAAAAGTGCTCGACCAGGCCGCCGCTTCGGGCCAGCAGATCTATGGCCTCAACACCGGGCTCGGCGCCAATCTCGGCACCTCGGTCGAGGGCGACGCGTCAGCTTTCCAGCGCCAGTTGCTGGAGGGACGCAGCGGCGCGGTCGGCGATGCCCTGCCCGAGGCCGCCGTTCGCGCAACCATGCTGGCCCGCATCGCCATGCTGTCGGCCGGCGGCTCTGGACTATCGCCAGAGGTGTACTCGGCGCTCGTGGACGCACTCAATGCCGGCGTCCATCCGGTGATGCCGTCGCTCGGCTCGATCGGCGCCGGCGACCTTGTGATGATGACAGCCATTGCACGCATGCTGATCGGCGAAGGCGAAGCCGACTATCAGGGCCGGCGCATGCCGGCGGCCAAGGCGCTGATGATGGCCCGCCTCGCCCCCATCAGCCTCGCGCCCAAGGACGGACTGTCGTTGATCAACGCTTCGGCGGTTTCCGCCGGAGGCGGCGCGCTGGCGATCATGGACGCACTCTCAGCCCTTGCCCAACAACAGCAGGCCGGCGCATTGACCATGGAAGGCTTCAGTGCCAACCGCACCATCCTCGATCCGCGCCTGCATATGGCGCGGCCGGCGGCCGGCCAGCAGGAAGCAGCCAAGGCGCTGCATGATCTGCTGGCGCGCGAAGAGCCACTGGCGCCGACCACCTTGCAGGACCCGCTGTCGATCCGCTGCATGCCATCGATTCATGGCGCGCTGATCGAGGCGATCGACCGGGCCCGGCAGGCCGTCGAGATCGAACTCAACGGCGCCGCCGACAACCCGCTGGTGTTGGGCGAAGACGGCGTGGTGATGTCGACCGGCAATTTCCACACCGCCTCGCTGGCGCTCGCCTTCGAGACGCTCGGCCTGGCCATCGCGCAAAGCGCTGCCGCCTGCGCCGCCCGCTTCATCCAGTTGACAGGCTCGGGCCGCAACGGCCTGCCCAAATACCTGTCGCCGGTCGGCGGCGCATCGGCCGGTTTCGTGCCGCTGCAGAAGACGGTGACCGCCATTGTCGGGGCCATCCGCCACAAGGCCAATCCGGTGATGCTCGATTTTCTTCCGGTTTCGGAAGGCATCGAGGACCATGCCACACAGACGCCGCTCGCCGTTTCGAAATGCGCTGAGATGATCGTGCTGTGGCGGCGGCTGATCGCCTTCGAACTGATGGCCGCCTCCCAGGCTGTCGATCTGCGCGACGGGCTGACGCTGGCGCCAGCCACCGCCGCTGTCCATGGCGCGGTGCGCGCGCTGGTCCAGCCGTTGAAGGAGGATCGGCCGCTCGGCGCTGATGCCGAAGCGCTCTACACTGCGCTCACCGGCGGGACGTGGCTCACTAGCACGTGACTTGATCGGTCGGCGAGTTGGCGCGAGGCGCCGCTAATCGACGCTGTTCGCCTCAGGATACAACGCCTGAGCCAAGTCGCGGATCGCATCAGCGGTGCGCGGGCCGAAGCCGATCATGTAGGCGCCGTCGAGCACGACCAGCGCCTTGGTCTTCGCCGCCGGCGTGGCCGACAGGGCACGGTTGCCGAACACTTGATCGGCGGTGGGGCCGCCCTTGCCGTCGCTCATCATCAGGATGACGTCGGGCGCCATCTCGATCAGCTTCTCCTCCGAGGCCGCCTTGTAGCCATCGACGACCGCCATCGGGTTGATACCGCCGGCATAGCGGATGATCGCATCGGCTGATGTACCGGCGCCGGCAGCGCTCAGCCGCACCAGGCCGTGGAAGAACACCACCTTCTTGCGTCGCTCCGGCGGGATCTTCGATGCCAGATCGGCGGCTGCCTGGAAGGAGGAGAGCACCTCGCCGGCAAGTTCCCTTCCCTTGTCCTCCGCGCCAAGCGTGGACGCGATCAGCGTGATCTTGCGCTTGATGCCATGCGGGCTGTTGTCCTCGGGAATGAAGACGATTGGGATCGACAGGGATTTCAGCACCTCGACCGCCTCGGGCGGACCGCTGTCCTCGGCCGCCAGGATGAGATCGGGGCGCAGGCCGGCCAGGCCCTCGACGGAGAGCTGGCGCCGATAACCGACATTGGGCTTCCGCGTCAC
Organism: Mesorhizobium sp. PAMC28654; assembly: GCF_020616515.1. GTDB lineage: Bacteria > Pseudomonadota > Alphaproteobacteria > Rhizobiales > Rhizobiaceae > Mesorhizobium. The sequence continues at coordinate 6,396,413 of NZ_CP085135.1, read as the reverse complement.
CGACTCCGGATACTTGCTGCCCCGATCGACGCCGACGATGCGCTCGCCGGCGCCCAGCGCGTCGACGATCTCGGTGACATCGGAGCCGAGTGTCAGGATTCTCGTCGCCGGCCCGGGCGCGACAGTTCGCCCCAGCGCGTCGACAACCGTCTCGGCGGCCAGCGCCTTGAAGCCGCAAGACGGTGCAAGCACCGACAACGACAACAGCATCAACGCCGCCAGTTTGCCAGGCCGGAACCAGCCTGGCCGCCCGAACCCGTTCTCACCGCTCATCATGCTCTCGCTCCTATGCCGCTGATTTCAATGATGGTTGGCCTATAAATTTAAAGTTGACTTATGTCATCATGTTTTAATATGTGACCCCTGCCCTGACCCGCTGGTCGAGGGATTTCCATCACGCCAGCCAAGGCCTTTCAGCCACCGCCAGCAATCTTGCTTTTGCCCGGGGGCTGCATTCCATGAGAACGACGACCAACGCGACATTGATGGCGAGCACGGCGCTCGCCTTCGCACTCGGCCTGTGCGCCGCACCGCTCGCCAATGCGCAAGAGCAGGAGCCGGAGAAGAAGGGCGCAGCCGCCAAGACCGATCGAATCGGACAAGCCACGACCGCCCGGAACCAGCCGACGACGGTGCTCGATCTGATCACCATCTCGGCAACGATGATCAAGACCGCCGTCATCGACTCGATGGCCGCCATCAGTGCCGTCGACCAGGATGAGCTCGACCGCATTCAGCCCGATACCGCCGCCGACATTTTCCGCACCACACCGGGGGTCGCCGCCTCGATGAACGGCGACGATCCAGCAACCGCCATCAACATTCGCGGCCTGGAACAGTATGGTCGCGTCGTCGTCACCCTCGACGGCGCCCGCCAGGATTACTGGCGTGTCGGCCACGGCTCGGGCTCTTTCTATGTCGAGCCGGACCTGATCAAGGAAGCCACCGTCATTCGCGGTCCGGTGTCGAACGCCTATGGTTCGGGCGGCATTGGCGGCGTCGTCTCCTTCGAGACCAAGGGCGCCGGCGATTTCCTGAAGCCTCGGGAGCACTGGGCGCTGAGCGAGAAGCTCGGCTATGAAAGCAACGGCAAGGGTTTTACCACCAGCACCACCGGTGCCTATCGCTTCAACGAGGATGCCGACATCATCGGCAACCTGATCTATCGCGACCGCGACAGCTATACCGACGGCAATGGTGCCACCGTGCCATGGACCGGCGAGCGGGTGACCAGCGGCTATCTGAAGACGACGCTGCGCCCTGCCGATGGCCATGAACTGAAGCTCGGCGCCATCCTGCAGCGTTACAATGACGTCATCAGCGGTTCGAGCGGCTCGCCCTCGCCAACGCTGAGCCGCTACAATGCCAACACCACCAACCAGACCTACACAGCCGCCTACACCTGGAAGCCCGACAACAACGACCTGATCGACTTCAGCGCCAATGCCTACCACAACCGCACCCGCGCCGAGCAGACGCAGATAGCGCCGGCCAACGCGATCGGCAATTTCCGCTTCTATGATGTCGCCACGACCGGCTTCAACGTGAAGAACTCCACGCGTTTCGATGCCTGGAGCATCGCCCATACGCTGACCTACGGTCTCGACTACTACTTCCTCGAAGGATCCTCGGAAGCAGCGCATTTCGGCGCCGGCGAGCAGCAGGGTTATGGCGGCTTCCTGCAATGGCAGGGCGACTACAAGGAGTGGCTGCAGGTCATCGCTGCCATGCGCTATGATGGTTATGAGCTGGATGGCGAGACCAAAACCGCGCCACGACAGGAAGCCTCGATCTCCGGCGACCGCTGGTCACCGCGCCTCACCGTCGGCGTTACCCCGTTTGAGGGCTTCCAGCTATACGGCACCTATTCCGAAGGTTACCGGGCGCCGGGCCTGCAGGATGTCTTCCGTGGCGGCGGCGCGCACGGCTCAGGCGACGCCTATCTGCCCAACCTGCTTCTTCAGCCTGAGACGGCGAAGAACTGGGAAGCCGGCATCAACGTGAAATACGACGACATATTGACTGAGGGCGACCGCCTGCGCGCCAAGGTCAATCTCTTTCATACCGACGTGGAGGACTATATCGATGTCGACCTACGCACCTTGACACCGCCGATACCGCGCACTGCGGCCAACATCGGCGACGCGCGGCTGAAGGGCATCGAGGCGGAGGCTGTCTACGATTACGGCTGGGGTTTCGTGAACCTCGCCGGCGCATTGATCGATGCCAAGGTTGTCAGCGGGGTCTATTCCGGTCAGCCACTCAACAACACACCGCTCGACCGATTCTCGGCCACAATCGGCTTCCGCATGCTGGAAGACCAGCTCACCGTCGGCGCGCAATATCTCAGCATCGGCGAGATCACCCGCACCCGCCGCACCAATCCCAACGCCAAGCCGGTCGTCGATGACGGTTTCGAACTGGTCAATGTCTTCGCCAACTGGCGCATCAACGACAACGCAAAGCTCGATTTCGGCGTCGATAACGTCTTCAACACCGCCTACACCGACCCGCAAAGCGCATGGTCGACCTCGGCGCTGACGAAACAGGGCAAGGGCCGCACCTTCAAGGTCGCGCTAACCGGCAGAATCGGAGGTTGAGCATGAGCCAGGCATCGGTGAGAGAACTGGTCTGCGAGGCGCGGCTGAACCTGCGCAATCTGCCAGATTACATGGACCGCATCACGGACAGGCTGCAAAGTTTCGAGGCCGATGCTTCTCAGGATGGCTGGCGCATCGATTTCCGTTTCGCCTTTGGCGGCGCTTCCTTCGACATGGAACGGCTGGTGATGCGGGCCAATGCGGTCGACCGTGACGGTCTCGCCCGCATCAAGGACCTGCTGGCCACGGCGGTCCAGGTCTATGCCAAGGAGGAAAACCCGGAGATCGTCTGGACCGGCGATCTCTCGGGCGAGACCAGCCTCGCCCAGTTCCGCGAAATGACGGTGACGGACGTTCGCCATCTTACCGCGCATATGCGCCGCATCCGCTTTGCCGGCGAGGATCTCTCGCGCTTCGCCAAATTCGGCGGCATGCACATCCGCATGCTGTTCCCGACGAAGGACGTGCCCGATCCGCTCTGGCCGGTGCTGGGCGGCAACGGCCTGCCGGTGTGGCCGGCAGATGACCGCCGTCCGGTAGCGCGCGTCTACACCATCCGCGCGCTCGACGTGGACAAGGGCATCATCGATGTCGATTTCGTCGTCCATCCCGGCGACAGCGTCGGCGCCGCCTGGGCCATGCAGGCAGCGCCCGGCATGAAGGTCGGCATCATGGGGCCGGTCGGCCGCCCGGTGCGGCAAGCGGGCTGGTATGTCATGGGCGCCGACGAAACCGGCCTTCCTGCGCTGGCGCGGCTGCTGGAGACATTGCCCGCGCAGACCCGGGGCATTGCCTTCGTCGAAATCGCCGATGATGGCGAAAGGCAGGAGATCGCCAACGCCACCGGCATCGAATTGCACTGGCTGACCCGAAACGGCGTGCCGGCGGGCGAAGACACGCGACTGGCCGAGGCCGTCCGCTCAGTGGCATGGCCGAAGGACGTTTCGGCATTCGGCTGGTTGCCGAAGCTTATGCCGCGAAAGTCATACGCGAACACTGGCGCGGAAAGCTGGGGCTCGGTCGCGACGAGACGCTGGCCGCCGCCTATTGGCGGCGTGGTGCTGCTGGGCTGATGGCTGGCTGAAGCGTGTTTGATGGGGAGAGAGAATTGAGAAGCGCTGGTGCTGCCCCTCACCTGCCTGCCGGCATCCTCTCCCCGTATAGTGACGGGGAGAGGGAGGCTGTCATCAGCGCCTTCGCCAATGATCAAGGTTGCAGGAAGGATGCCGGCGTTGCGGCCAAGCCCCTTCTCCCCGTCCCTATACCGGGAGAAGATGCCGGCAGGACAATGAGGGGCGGCGCTGACTTTGAACGATTTTCTCAGACTTTACGGACGACCGCCCCACCATCCTCACGGACACCAATCGCAACCCGCTCACCAGAAACAATCCCCGCAATGTCGCACACCACCAGCGGCATGCGGATATCATAGAGAAACTCCGCGACGATGGCGCCCACAGCCAGGATCGGGTCAGGCCGCTCCATGAGGATGCCGGCCGGCGCCGTGCCCCGGCGGATCGCTTCGGCCAGGACAGACGACGAAGACGACGAACCGCGTCCGCTGGGCATGACCAGGATCTTGCCGGCGACATTCTGGCCGAGCCCTGGATGCGAATGGTCGATGATATCGCCGGTTTCGGCGTCGATGCCGCCCCAGAAGCTGAGCGGCTGCGAGAACACCAGCGCCTCGCCCTCGGCTTCACCGGCCAGTTGGAAGGTGCCGCTTCTTTCAAGGGCTTCCAGCGTTCGCGTCATGAGGCGCTCCGCACGACATGCCCGACCGCTGCGGAGCGGATGCAATCCTTCATGTCGGCGAAGGCGACGGACACGCCAATATTACCCGGGGCGTAATGCGCCCATTTGCCCGAGTTGGTCATCACCACGCCGTCGAGACGTTCCAAGATCGAGGTGACATAGGTGCAGGTGTCCGCGACCGGGATGAGGCCGAACGCCTCCATGCCAGCCAACGCGCCCTCCTCCTGCAGCCGCGTCAGCGTCGCGCGTCCGGTGTTGACGTAGATCGGGATGGACCTGCCCGGCGCGACCTCGCGCAGCATCGGCAAAAGGCGCATCCATTCCTCATGGGAAAAGTGCGGCGTGCCTAGCGATACGGCCGAGAGCGGCGCTCCGTCCGGCACGCTCGACAGCCTGGCCAGCGCGTGATCGATGTCGCCACGGCTGATGTGGATCGTCTCTTCCGGTGCGTGATCGTGGAACGCTTCGTCCAGGGTTCTTGCTTCCGGCGTGATCCCGACCGCATGGAACAGCGCCACCGCGCCGGTCGTCGCAGCCGCCGCGCCGAGTGCCTTCAGTTGGTCCTCGTCGCGCGGCCGAGGCAGGCCGGCGATGACCGGAATGCGATCGCCGCTGGCTTGCCCTATGATCAGCCCGACGCCGACGAACAGGCTGTCGCTCGGTTCCGGATCGGCAACGGCCAGTTCGAACAGGATGCGGCCGCGCCGGTTGTCACTCAGATGCAGGCCCCAGGCCGGCGCGCGTCCGGTCATGGCGCAGCACAGGTCGATGAAATCGCCGTAGCGGTTGGTGCGCGCGCCGATCACCGAATTGGCGAAGACGATGGCATTGGATTCACCCCAGGCGATCTGCTGGCCGAAGCTTGGCCGGAACCGAGTCTGGTAGGGTGCGCAAGTGAAGGTCGCCTGGCAGCCGAGCTCCATATGCGCCTTCATCAGCCGCCGCGCCGGCACTTCCTCCGCCGCCGGCATCTTCACCATGCCCGGATGGATGAGGTCGAACGAGCCGACATTCAATGTCGTCGTCACCTGGACACGCCCGCCGCCCTCGACCAGCCGTTCGACAAAATCGAGCCCCGCCTTGCCGTGGTAGAGACAGCCATCGATATGAGCGCCGGTGATGTCGAGCAGGCTGTGCGCACCGATGGCTTTGGAGAAGGCGACCAGGATCTTCATCGCGGCGGCCGCGGATGGGCCTTGCTCGCCGTCGAGCATGGACTGGTCCTGCGCAGTCAGTTCAAGCGTCATCGCAGCTCCCGGCTCGTTATCGGAAAGGACGGAGGGACAGCGCCCCCCTCTGCCCTGCCGGGCATCTCCCCTCAAGGGGGGAGATTAGCCGTCATTGCCGCTTTCGCAAATTTCCTGTGTTGAAGAAGGAGCAGCGACGTCGAAACTGCCAATCTCCCCACTTGTGGGGGTTGAGGAGTGGTCCGCGCAGCGGACGGAAAGCCAATTGCTTGGCTTTCCGAGCGACGAACGTCCGGCAGGACAGAGGGGGCGCGAAGGAACGCCCACGGTACCGGCTATCGACAGAGCGCAACCTACCCCGCAGCAATCAACACAGTACTCTCCGGCGACCAGCGCAGCACGACATCCTGCCCCTCCGCCAACCGGTCGGCACCGGTATTCTGCACGATGACCTTCAGCGTCTGGCCAGCGCGCTCGACGAAGTACGTGCTGTTGTTGCCGGCGAAGATGCGCTTGGAGACCTGGCCCTTCAGCGTGTTGGCGGTGCCGTCCGAAGTCTCGCCATCCGTGGCAATGCGGATGCGTTCGGGCCGCACGGCGCAGCTCGCCTTGACGCCAGCGGCAAGCCTGTCGCCAGCGTCGGCAGCGATCGCCGTGCCATCAGGCAGCCGGATGCCATTGCCGGTCGAGTCGCCCCGAAAGATGTTGGCGTCACCGAGGAAGGTGGCGGCGAATTCGCTCTTCGGCCGGTCGTAGATTTCTTCCGGCGGCCCTTCCTGCACCAGCCTGCCGTCGCGCAGGATGCCGATGCGGTCGCTCATCGTCAGCGCTTCTTCCTGGTCATGGGTGACGAAGATGGTGGTGATGCCGATTTCGCGCTGGATACGCTTGAGCTCTATCTGCATGTCGACGCGCAGCGCCTTGTCGAGCGCGCCGAGCGGCTCGTCGAGCAGCAGCACGCGCGGCTTGGTGACGATGGCGCGGGCAAGCGCCACGCGCTGACGCTGGCCGCCGGAGAGCTGGTGCGGCCGGCGGCCGCCGAGCTTGCCGAGTTGCACGAGATCCAGCGCGCGCTGCACCTCGGTCGCGATGGTCGCCTTGGCCTCGCCGCGCACCGACAGGCCGAAGGCGACGTTGTCGGCGACGCTCATATTGGGAAACAGCGCGTAATTCTGGAACACCATGCCGATGCGCCGCTTTTCGACCGGCACGCGCTCGACGCTCTCGCCGCCAATGGAGATGCGGCCGCTATCGGGAAAATCGAACCCGGCGATCTGCCGAAGCAGCGTGGTCTTGCCGCTGCCGGATGGGCCCAGCAGCGCATAGAAGCCGCCATCGGCGAAATCGATGGAGACATCGTCCAGCGCCTTGTGCGCACCAAAGTTGCGCGAGACGTTCGATACCTGCACGCCGGCCATTATTTCTCTCCGCCGAATTTGAAGAACCGCGCCGTGAGCAGCATCAGCGCCATGGACACGACAATGATGATCGTCGAGACCGCATTGATCTCGGGCGTGAAACCCTTGCGGATCGCGGCGTAGATTTCGACTGGCAGCGTCGTCTGCCCTGGCGTCGACAGAAAGTATGAGACGACGAACTGGTCGAACGACACGGCAAACGCAAACAGCCCGCCGGCAATGACGCCGGGCATGATCCAGGGCAGCGTCACCCGCATCGTGACCTGCCACTGGTTGGCGCCGAGCGAACGCGCCGCCTCTTCCAGTTCCGGCGCGAAGGTCTGCAGCCGGGCCGAGACGACGACGATGACATAGGGCAGCGCCAGCGCGACATGGCCGAGCAGGATGGCAAACAGGCCGCGCCCGATACCGACTCCGTAGAAGAAGATCAGCATCGCCGTGCCGGTGATCAGCCACGGAATGGCGATCGGTGGAAACAGCAGTGCCTGCAGGATCTTCTTGCCGCGAAACTCATAGCGATAGAGCGCCAGCGACGCCGCCGATCCGAGCACCACGCAGATGATTGTGGTGATGACGGCGATTTCGAGGCTGTTCCAGGTCGCGGCGATAAGTTGATCGTTCTGCCACAGCGACGTGTACCACTCGGTCGTCCATTCGAACGGCAATTGGTAGAAGGGCGAGACGTTGAACGACATCAGCGCCATGATGATGATCGGCAGATAGAGGAAGGCGAGCAGCAGCCAGATGTAGAGGCGGCCGAGCCATTCGAGGATGCGGGTCGTCATCATCACGCGACCCTCCGCAGCACCGGCGAGGCAACCGCCAGGATGACCAGCACGACGGCCAGCAGGATGAAGGACAGCGCCGCGCCCAGCGGCCAGTTGAACACGGCGACGAACTGGTCCTCGATCACCGTGCCGTAGAATGTGCCGGTGCGGCCGCCGAGGATGCGCGGCTCCATGAATGAGCCGACGACGGGCACGAAGATGAGAGCGGCGCCAGCCACCAGCCCTGGCATCGACAGCGGGATTATCACCCGCTTCAGCACCTGCAGCCGCGAGGCGCCAAGCGAGCGCCCGGCTTCGATCAGCGAGTCATCGATGGCCTGCAGGGTGAGGTAGCAGGTCAGCACCATGTAGGGCACGTAGGAGTGCACCAGCCCGATGATGACGGCCGGGTAGGAATACATGAGATCAATGTTGATCTTGAATGGCAGCACCGCGTTGAGTGCCGTATCGAGAATGCCGCCCTGGCGCAAAACCATCGCCCAGGAGAAGATGCGCACCAGCCCGTTCGACCAGAACGGCAGGATGACGAGCAGGAAGATCGCCTCACGGCTGCGTCCCTTCAGCACCTTGGCCAGAACGTAAGCCGCAGGGTAGCCAATGACGACGCACCACAGTGTCACTTCGAGGCCGAGGCGCAGCGAGGCCAGCAGCAGCGTCAGGTAAAGGCTTTGCGAGAAGAAGGCGGCATAATTGCCGAGCGTGAACGCCCATGGCTTTCCCGAGAGCGGCAGGTCGGTCATGAACGAGAAAAAGACCATGGCGGAGAGCGGCAGGAAGATCGCCACCGTCAGCCACAGATAGGCTGGCGCCAGTAGCGGCAGAGCCGATCTCAGCCCGCCGCGCGACGCGACCGCGCCCTGTACTGCCATGATACCCTCCTCCCCAGGATTGAAGAACCAGCCGGCGCGAACCGCCGGCTGGTTCCGACGCGCGTTTTACTTCACGTCGACTTTCAGCTGCTGCCAGAGCGCCAGGTAGGCCTCGCGCTGGGCGTCCGTGATCGGCGCCTGGAACTGGATGCGCTTGGCCACCGCCGGATCACCCATCACCTTGCGGTTGAAGGAGTCTTCGGGCAGCGCTTCCACCGCCTTGGTGTTGGCGGAGACGGGAGCGCCGACCTTGGTGACCCATTCGACATAGAATTTCGGGTCGATCATGTAGTTGATGAAGGCTTGAGCTCCGGCGACGTTTTTCGAACCGACCGGAATGGAGAATGCGTCGAGCCAGGCGACGGCGCCCTCCTGCGGAACGACCAGCGAGACCGGCAGCTTGAAGTGAGTCTTGGCGCGGTCGGCCGAGCCGCTCCAGTAGGTGCCGATATCGATCTGATTGGACGCAACCATCTGGTTCCAATCGTTCTCCGAGCTCCAGAACGTCTTGATCTGTGGCATCAGCGACGTCAGCTTCGCCTTGACCGCATCCATATCCTTGATGTCGTTGATGTTCTGGCCGGTGGCGATGGCGCCGAACTGGACCGCTTCGACAGCGTCGTCGCGGATGACCACGCGGCCCTTGTGCGCGGGGTCCCACATCTCGGCGATGCTCGTCGGCGGCTTGTCGAAGGATTTGTCGTTGATGGCGAGCGCGGTCAGGCCCCAGACCCACGGCACGCCATAGACCTTGCCGTCATGGTCGAGCATCGGCGAGCCCGCCTTGTCCGGGCTGATATTGGCATAGTTCGGCAGCTTCGACACGTCGATCGGCTGGATCAGCTTTTCCGACATCGCCTGGTCGTTGAAGGCGGCGTTGATCATGACGACGTCGTAGAGGCCGGGATTGGTGCGGATCTTGGTCAGCATTTCCTGTTCGGAATTGAAGAAGTCGTTGACGACCTTGTTGCCGGTCGCCTTCTCGAAGGCGGCGATGGCCCAAGGCTCGTCGGCGCCATAACCCTTCCAGTTGAGCACATGCACTTCATCGGCCTGGGCGGCAAAGGCCAGTGCGGAGGTGAAGACGGCGGTCGCCGTCAACAGGGCAGTCAGATTGGGCATGCGCATGGTTGGTTCCTCTCTTGGTTGCCCGGTTCCCGGGCTTGTCAGGCTGTCAAATGGGCCTCTTGGTTCCGGCCTCCGCTCGCGGCGGCATGGCTCAGGAATGTCTGGATCTCGGCGTCGGTCGGAGCGGACGAGCCGCCATGGCGGGTGACCGAAAGCGCGGCGGAGGCATTGGCGTAACGAGCCGCCTCGAAAGGCTGCACGCCGCGCGAAAGCGCGCTGACGAAGGCGCCGATATGCGTGTCCCCGGCGCCATTGGTGTCAACGGCGGCGACCTTGAAACCAGGAATGGTCCGGGCGCTGCCGTCGGCGAGCCGCACAAGGCACCCTCTTGCGCCGGCACGGATGACGACGCCATCGGCCTTCGGGCAATGATCAGCGAGAAGGCGTGCCGCGAGGGTCTCGACATCTCCAGGGCCGGCAATGTCGGCGGCTTCCGTCGTGTTGCAGCTCAGCCAGGTGGTGCGGGCAAGCACCCGCGACAGGACGGGGCGCGGGATGTCCGAAATGACCGGCGTCGGATCGAAGGCGAAAGGCGTTTGCCCTGATAGTGCCTCGATCCAGTCGGTGAGAGCGTCACGGCTGCCCGGGTAGCTCAGCGTGTAGCCAGAGGTGAACACCCAATCTTCTGTCAGCACCGATACCGGCGCCATCATGTCGAGGCTGAGCACGCTCTCCGCACCGGGCCAAGACACGAAGGTGCGTTCCGCGTCGCTCGAGATCATGGCCACGCAATTGCCGCTGTCCATGATCGGCGATGGCGGCGTCAGCGTTTCGATGCCTTCAGCGGTGAAGGCGGCGCGCAGGAAATCGCCATTCGGCCCGCTGCCGAGCTGGCCACCGAACACCACTTTCATGCCGGTGCGGGTGGCCGCGACCATCATGTTGAAGCCGCCGCCGGCAACCTGGGCATAGCTCGACGCCGTCTTCTCCATGCCCGGCGCCGGCAAGGCGTCGATGCGGTAGACATAGTCGACCACCGCGCTGCCGATATGGACGAGACGGCCGCTCATGCCGCCGCGTCCTTGCCGGAGCCTGCTTTCGTCTGCCGCGCCGCGACGAGGTCGCCGGCCAGCGCACGGACTTCGGCAATGTCGATGCCGACAAGCCTGGCGATGTGCTGCCGCGGCAGTTTCGAAAAGCCGGTGCAGGCGCCGGCCATACCGGCGGCGATGGCGCCGATCGTGTCGGTATCGCCGCCGAGATTGGCGCTGATGACGGCCGCTTGCCAGGGATCGCCATTGGCGACCTCCAGCACGGCGAAGGCCGCCGGAACCGATTCCTGGCTGGCGACGCCGGTGCCGACCAGATCGGTGATCAGGCGGATCGCCTCTTTCATGGTCTTGCCGCGCACAAGTGCCTGCGCCCAGCCGATACGCGCCGCGATGTCGCCGCCGGTGACCCAGTTGCCAAGCTTTGTCCCGAGTTCGGCCGCCGCGATCGCCTGCTGGCAAGCAGCGCGCCAGTCCGAGCCGGCCACGCCGCTGCTGATGGCGGCGGCAACGGCGCTGGCCGAGGCGATGGCGATCGAAGTGTTGTGCGTGGCACGGCAGGTCTCCGCCACCTTGGCGACCAGCGCGTCGAGCGGCTCCAGCGGCATCATGATGCCGACCGGCGCGATGCGCATGGCCGCGCCATTGGTGTCGCCGCCTCGCCCGGCCTCCTCGGCCGGCGTGCCATTGTTGATGGCGTCGATGGCGCGCTTGGTCGACGGACCCAGCAGGTCGTAGCTGCCGCGCGCCTTGACGTCGCGCTCCCAGTCGAGCAGCGCGTTGACCCAGCGCGTGTGGTCGAAGCGCTCGCCGGATTCAATCAGGATGCGGCCGAGCAGCAATGCCTGCTCCGTATCGTCCGTGATGGTGCCCGCGACCAGCCCCTTCGACACCGGATGGTCGGCGAAGGGTGCGACAAAGTCCTCGACATGGCCGTAAACAGTGGCAATCCGGGCCGGCGACAAAAGCTGCGTCGGCATACCCAGCGCATCGCCGAGCGCCCCACCCATGAGTGCGCCCATGGCGCGGTCGATCGCGTCCGTGACTTTGTCCGACATTGCTCAGAACCTCATATGCAGCGCGAAATGCGCGGGGTTGAGCAGGCTGGTGACATATTCGATGGGCCGGTCGTCGGCCGCGCGGGTCAAGCGGCGTCCACGCAGGAACGGCGTGCCCTGCGGGCAACCGAGGATGGCGGCGTCCTCGGCATTCAGCATCTCGATCTCGATCCATTCTTCGCCGTGGTCGGGTATGAGTCCGGCAGCGCGCAGCGTCTGGTGCAGCGACCCCTCGCGCAGGCCGCGCCGGCACATCTTCGAGTTCCGGCGACAGCGGCAGGCGGCTGCGCTCAATGGAGATCGCATGGCCATCGCTGGCATTGGTGCGCACACGATCGACGGCAATGAAGAACGGGCTTTCGATCTCCAGCAAAGCGGCGAGATCGGCGTCCTCTATGACCTCCAGCCGCAGTGTGCGTGTCTCGGCATTGGCGCCAGCATTGGCCAGCGCCCGCGACCAGCCGATCGAATCGTCGACCGGTTTGCCGTCAAAGGTGACGAACGAGCCGATGCCGACCTTGGTGGTGATCAGCCCGCGGCTCGACAGCTCCTCGAGGCCTTTGCGGATAGTGTTGCGGCTGACGGAAAAGCGCTGGACGAGTTCGTTCTCGCTTTGCAGGCGGTCGCCGAAGCCGAGAACGCCGGAACGTATCTCATGCTCCAGAACGGTGGCGATCTGCTCGGGCTTGCCGGTGCCGGGAGACAATTGAGCCGCGCCACGCTTCATATGGGTACCTGTTCAGTAGACCTGTATAGTCCTGTTCAATAGAAGGACAAAAAGACGTTGTCAATGGAGGACGCAAGGTCACAACCGCACTCCTCACCCTAGAGGCGACATGCGGGAAATTGCCGGTGGAATGCGAAAAGCTGGCGGCCTTTACCGGTTCGGGGTCTTGCCCGGCTCGACCAGTATATCCGCTTCGATGGCCGCGTTGATGAAGGCCGCCCGCGCCACCCAGGCTTCCCGCGTGCCCTCCAGCACGGCTAGGCAAGCCTTGCGGGCAACCATATGCCGCTGCCCGGTCACCACGGGCCAGCGATTGATCAGGATATCGGCGGCCTGTGCCACCCGCTCCACATTGAAAATCGTGTTTCCCGATCGGCCGAGCGCCACCTTGACCGGCTCATCGAAACGCTGATCTTGCACCACAGCCCATCTCCCCGAAGTCGACGTCTCGATTCGCGGCCTTCAATTCCCGGTGATGTGATAGGTTCCGTGCGGAAGGTGCAAGATGTCCGAGTCCAATAGCCAGTCCAATAGCCAGAAAAACCCGAAACTGATCGTCGTGGTGGCGTTCGATCGCGGCGACGACGGGGAACTGTTCCCCGCCTTTGGGCCCGCCCATCAGCAGAGCGAGGATCGCGCCATCCGCACGGCCAAGGCCTTGGCGGCAAAACACACCGGCGTCATTGCCTGGAGCCGTGACGCCGATCCTTCGCTTGGCGAATACGGCCCGCCGAGGACACTCTTCGTCAGCGGCGAAGTGCCCGACATGGAGTGACGCTACGGTGTCGGGCGCATGCGCCGGCGCAACGTCCGCTTCGGTTTGAATACGGGCTCTGGTTCCGCGGCGGCCAGGCGCAGTTGCCGCAGTCTTTCCGTCTTGGCCGCGCGAGACGCAGCCTCAAGCTGAATTGCGTGTCGCGCTTCCCGGTCGGTGCGCTGGAATTTTGTCTGACGTTCGCTTTCCGTGGTCATGCAACACAACGATATTGGCGCGCTGATCGTTCCGGCATTTCCGCATGGCAGGCGCCTGCCAGACCAATCAGGCCGCCCGCCAAGGCCAAAACGAAATACTAATTCAGGTTTCCAAACCGGAACTGTTTTCCATTCGGCTCGTTGTGCTTTGGGTCGTTTGTTCCAATGACCTCCAAAGAGAGGAATACTTAGATGAACTTCAAGATGCTCACGATGGGCGCGATGGCGCTTGCGATGATGACTGGCTCAGCACTGGCCGACTCCGTCAATGGTGGCGGCACTGGTGGCGGCACATCCGCTCTCGACAATCAAGAAAAGATGGCGCCCTTCTACACAGATTCCGGCATGAAGACGATGAGGTCGGACAAAGAATTCAAGGTGGCCTGGATGGCGATGAAGAAAGAAGATCGCGAGTCCATGATGAAGGATTGCGGCGACCAGGTAGTCTCCAAGTCGCATGACGATTTCTGCGCCAAGACCAAGCAGCTCGGCGGCGGAACCAACTAAGCGCTTCCGTTCTGGCGGCATGCCAGAAACGAAAACGAAAAAGGCGGGCCCGGTGCCCGCCTTTTTTTCATATATGACCAACCCGGCACCACCAGTCGAAATCTAATCCGACGAGCCGTCGGCAGCCCCATCGCCATTTCCCGCGCCGGGCAGAATTCCAAAATCCTGGGACTTGACCCCCTGCTCCGCCGTCAGAAAGCCGTCCGAGGCGAGACCGCGCCGCAGCAATTCCCGTACAGCCGCCGAGCGGCTGGGCATGCGCTTTTCGAACCGCCAGTTCTCGAGTGCGGCGAGTTCGTCAGCGTTCAGCATGATCTGCAAACGCTCGGGACGTTCCAGTTCGGCCATTTGTGCCCTCCAGCCATTCAAGACCAAAAGTACGGTGAGTTAGTATGTGTCTCACTGCGAGTAAAATTAGGATAATGCTCAAACGACGTCAAGACCCGCTGATGGGTAGCTGACGCAGGACACCAATGATGATCAACAACCGCCGGATGCACAACCGTCGCATTATGATAACTAGTTGATTTACTTATTGTTTTTTGGAATATCCCTTGCAAGAGGCAAGGCGTCGGCGCATTGTGGATATCGAGGGGACAAACGTTCCTGAAAGGAAGGTTTCCCGTGCGATTCGAGTATTCAGCTCACCTGCGCGAAGACGTCAATTCCCAGGTTCAGGCTGCACTGCATGCCAAGGGCATCGTCAACATCAGCGTCGTCGCCGAAGAGGTGCGGTTGCGAAACCTCGCCGAAAACGTCGCGCTGGAAGATATCGAACATCTTGTGATGCATGCGGCTCAACTCTACGGCGCGGCCATCGAATTTGATGGCGTTGCCGGTCTCGACATGACAAATGTCAACGGGTGCACGGATGCCAAAAGCAGCTACCATCCGTCCGCAAACGGCCATCTTGCCATCGAAGATGGTCCTGACATCGCGGCGATCTCGCCCTGCCGCCTCCGTACCCACTAGTTCTCTTCAAGGCTTATTGTTCAGCCCGATGACGCGTTGTTGCTACAGACAGTAGCGCTCACACCGTTTTCGAGAACTTGCGCCAGGATTTCGCAGGCGGTCCGAGCAGCAGACAAGGCTGCCCGGACTCTGGGGCCGACGCATGCACTGCCATGGGATGGCGGCCGCGATTGCACTCCGATACAGACGTCCCCATCGCCGGCCGGCGGCGCAAAAAAAGAATTGCCTGGCGTGGAACCGGATGGCTCGCCGGATGTTTGTGCGATCGGGGTGGCCTCATGTGTGTCGTGACTTTTTCATCTACAGTTCGAAACACAGTTTCGATCGTTTACGCGCTTGGTCTGACAGCCCCAACCACAAGAGCAGGTTCGATATATTCGATCCTGTTCGCCGCCTTGTAATTCTCTCCAGATGGCCAGACGAGACCCGATGCTAGCAGAACAGCCAATCAAGACCGACGACCTTGCCTTCCTGGCTGGCGGTGGCGAGTTGGGTTGTCTTGTCGCGACCTTCGATTGGGCGGCGACATCGATCGGATCGATCTCGACCTGGCCGCAAAGCCTCAAGACCTCCGTATCCCTGATCCTGAGATCCCAGGTGCCGATCGTCATGTTGTGGGGCGGAGACGGCGTGATGATCTACAACGATGCCTATTCGGTGTTCGCCGGCGGCCGCCACCCGCAACTGCTCGGCTCGAAAGTCCGCGAAGGTTGGCCCGAGGTGGCTGATTTCAACGATCATGTCATGAAGGTCGTCCTGGCCGGCGGCACGCTCGCCTATCGCGATCAGGAACTGACGCTGAACCGGTCGGGAAGACCGGAACAGGTCTGGATGAACCTCGACTATTCTCCCATCCTCGACGAGCGCGGCCAGCCTGCCGGCGTAATTGCGATCGTGGTCGAGACGACGGAAAAGGTCGCCGCCGAACGCTGGCAGAAAAGCGAGCGCAATCGGCAGCGCCAGATGTTCGAACAGGCACCGGGCTTCATGGCCATGATGTCGGGCCCTGATCACGTCTTCGAACTCACCAATGCAGCCTACATGCAACTGGTTGGCCACCGCGACGTCATCGGCATGCCGGTTCGCGAAGCTCTGCCGGAAGTGACGGGCCAGGGTTTCTTCGAATTGCTCGACCAGGTCTTCACCAGCGGCGAGGCCTTCGTCGGGCATGCCCTGAAAGCGGAGCTGCAACGTACGCCCAGCGCACCGAAGGAAGATCGCTTCATCGATCTCGTCTACCAGCCGGTCCGCAATCCCGGCGGAGATATCATCGGCATTTTTGTCCAGGGCGTTGATGTGACGGATCGCCTTGTCGCCGAGAGCGCGCTGCGCCGGAGCGAGGCCCAGTTCCGCACCTTTGCCGAAGCGATGCCGAACCATGTCTGGACCGCATCGCCGCAGGGAATGCTGGATTGGTTCAATCCGCGCGTCTATGAATACTCAGGCACAGCGCCAGGCGAGCTCGATGGCCAGGCGTGGGCCGTCATCGTACACCCCGACGATGTCGGTTCGGCCGCCGGGAAATGGGCTGACGCCCTTTCCTCCGGTATATCCTACGAGACCGAATTCCGGCTGCGGCGTCATGATGGCATCTATCGCTGGCACATCGCCCGCGCGGTTCCGATCCGCGACGCCGGCGGCGATATCGTGCAATGGATCGGCACCAACACCGACATCGACGACCAGAAGCAGGTGGCGCAGGCGCTGCACGAAAGCGAGCGCCGGTTGCAGCTGTCGCAGAACGCGGCCGGCATCGCCGCGCTCGAGCTCGACATCGCCACCGGAACGGTGGTGGGCTCTGAAGGGTTCTGGGACCTGTGGGGACTGTCGCCGCGCGACAGCGTCCACATCAGCGTGCTGGAAAACATCGTGCTGCCCGAGGACAAGGACGTCCGCTCCACCGCCGAGACCCGCAAACAAGGTTCGGCTGTGCCGAATGTCGAATACCGCATCCGGCGGCCCGACAATGGCGAACTGCGCTGGCTCTCCCGTCACATCGACTTCGTCCATGACGAAGCCGGCAAGCCCATCAAGATGTTCGGCGTCATGCAGGATGTCACCGACCGGCGCGAGGCTCAGGCAAGGCAGGAGCTTCTCACCCATGAGCTCGAGCACCGGATCAAGAACATCCTCGCCATGGTCGCGGCCATCGCATCGCAAACCTTGCGCAACACCGACATCGCCACGGCAAGAGCCACCTTCAACGAACGTCTGCGCGCGCTCGCCAACGCGCATGACATCCTCAACAAGACCCGCTGGACCAGCGCCTCGATGCGCCAGGTCATCGACAACACCATCGCCGCGTTCCCCGTCGCACGCATCTCGGTTTCCGGCCCTGCCCTGCCGATCAATCCGAAGATGGCGCTGACACTGGCGCTGGCCGTCAACGAACTGGGCACCAACGCGCTGAAATATGGGGCACTGTCGACACCGGACGGAAAGGTGACCATCGAATGGACAGTGACCCCATCCATCGACAGCGATGCCTCGACACTGATCTGGCGCTGGCGCGAGACTGGCGGCCCGGCTGTCACCCCGCCAACCCGCAAGGGGTTTGGCCGCTTCCTGATCGAACGCGTCTTCGGCACGGATTTCGGCGGCACGGTGCGGATCGACTACCACCTGGATGGTGTCGAGTGTGTTTTGACCGCTCCACAACCGCAGTTGCCAACATCGCGCTACTGACTACATAGAGTCCATGCCAATGACCCCCAGCTCCGCAACCGTTCTTGTCGTCGAGGATGAGGCTTTCCTGCTGTTTGCCATCGCCGACGAATTGCGCGAAGCAGGATTCAGCGTGTTTGAAGCCAGCAACGCCGACCAGGCCATCATGCTTCTGGAAACACATCAGCACATCAGCATCCTGTTCACCGACATCGACATGCCGGGCTCGATGGATGGTTTGCGCCTTTCGGCGGCTGTCCGCGATCGCTGGCCGCCGGTCAAGATCATCGTCACCTCCGGCAAGCGCAGGCCCGACAGTGGCGCCCTGCCCGATGGCGGCGTCTTCCTGCCGAAGCCCTACGCGCCCGAGAAGGTGGCAGCGACCATTCGCGAGTTGATTTCATAGGTCAGTCCGACGCGGAAGTTTCCATGTAAAACAACACGATGGATTCCGGCCCGGAATCATTTTGGCAACGTCGGACCACACATCGGCTCGTCAGTCCGAAGCCTTTCCTAAAGTATCCGCCACCACCGCCCCGCGTTCGCCCATCGGCAGCGGTGGACCGGTCGTCGAGTCCAATGCCGTCTGATGCTCCATTTCCGCATTGATGGCGGCGCCGGAGATCAGGATGATCACCGAAATCCATGTCCACATCATCAGGCCGATGACCGCGCCAAGCGAGCCATAGGTCACGTTGTAATTGGCGAAATGCCGCAGGTAGAACGAAAACATCCAGGAAGCGGCGATCCAGACCACCGTCGCAATCAGCGCGCCCCAGCTCAACCAGCGCCACTTCGCCTTTTGCCGGCTCGGCCCGAAGCGATAGAGCAAGGATATGCCGGTGACGATGGCCACCAGCAGGATGGGCCAGCGAGCAGCCGTGATCAGCGTCTCCTTCCAGGCATCAAGATACAGATAAGCGAGCAGCGCCGGAACCACGCCCACCATCAGGAAGAGCAGGATACCGGCGATCAAGGTGCCGATGGTGAAGGTGATCGACATCAGGTTGAGCTTGAGGAAGCTGCGCTTCTCGCGCTCCTCATAGGCGATGTTCATCGCATCGAACAACGCCTTCATGCCGCTGTTGGCGCTCCACAGCGCAATGGCCAGGCCGACGAAGAAGCCGGTGCCCAGCGCGCCGGTGTTCTGTTTGGCCAGGGCCTGCAATTGCTGGCGTATGAGATCGAGCCCGGCCGATGGCAGCAGGCTTCCGAGATACGCCACATGATCGGCGATGGTCGTCGGGTCCGCGACAAATCCGTAAAGGGAAACAAAAGCGGCCAGCGCCGGAAACAACGCGAGCAGCAAATAGAAGGTCGCACCGGCCGCGACAAGCAGCACGCGGTCCTTGTTGAACTCTTCCCACAGCCGCCAGCCTATGTCTTTCCAACCGAGCGCCGGAATATCGGATGGCCAGGCGGCATCCCGGCCCCGATCGCCCTCCTCCGTGGCCAGCACGACCTTGCTGTTCTGCTTCGACCGCGCGGCGCGACGCTGGGCGTCGTCGTCGATGATCGACTTTGGCTTGCCCGATGATTTCGATGAAGTTGCCATTATGGTCCCGAAGCCCTGCCCTTCCTGCAATGAGCCAGGTTGGCTTCCGGTTCCATCGGGAGCGGAGCACGTTGCGAACAAAGCATAAACGATGCTTGATGGGCGATGACCCTCCCCGCGCGTGATTCGACCTTGCAGCCCGCCTATCTTGCCAAGCTGAACGACCAGCAGCGCCTGGCCGTGGAGCATGGCGACGGACGCATCGCCGGGCCGTTGCTGGTGATCGCCGGCGCCGGTTCCGGCAAGACCAGCACGCTGGCGCACCGCGTCGCTCACCTCATCGTGAGGGGCGCCGACCCACGGCGCATCCTCTTGATGACGTTTTCGCGCCGCGCCGCGTCCGAGATGGCCAAGCGGGTCGAGCGTATCGCTGGCGAGGTGCTTGGCCGCGATGCCGCTGTCATCACCGATGCGCTGACCTGGGCCGGGACCTTTCACGGCATCGGCGCCAGGCTGCTGCGCGACTATGCGCTGGAGATCGGGCTCGACCCCGCCTTCACCATCCACGACCGCGAGGATTCCGCTGACCTGATGAATGGCGCGGCACGACCTTGGCTTGTCGAAGACCGAGGCGCGCTTCCCGACCAAGGGCACATGCCTCGCCATCTATTCGCGGGCCGTCAACGCGCAGGCGCCGTTGAATGAAGTCCTGGGCGCGGTGTTTCCCTGGTGCTCCGGCTGGGCCGAGGAGTTGAAGCAGCTCTTCGCGGCCTATGTCGAGGCCAAGCAAGCGCAGAACGTGCTCGACTACGACGACCTCCTGCTCTACTGGGCGCAGATGGCGGACGAGCCGGAAATTGCCGGCCATCTCAGCGAGCGATTCGACCATGTGCTGGTCGACGAATATCAGGACACGAACCGCTTGCAGGCGTCGATCCTGCTGGCGCTCAAGCCGGATGGCGCCGGTTTGACGGTGGTTGGCGACGACGCGCAGTCGATCTATTCGTTTCGCGCCGCCGAAGTCCGCAACATCCTCGATTTCCCAAAACAGTTCGCCAAGCCAGCCGAAATCGTCCTGCTGGAACGCAACTACCGTTCCACGCAAACCATCCTGGCCGCCGCCAATGCGGTGATCGACGGGGCGTCCGAGCGCTTCACCAAGAACCTGTGGTCCGACCGCAAATCGCTGCGCAAGCCGGAACTGGTCACCGTTCGCGACGAGGCGGACCAGGCGAACTATGTCTGCCAGGCGATCCTGGCCGAGCGTGAGGCCGGCACGGCATTGAAGTCGCAGGCGGTGCTGTTTCGCGCCTCCCACCACAGCGGCCCGCTGGAGATCGAACTGACCCGCCGCAACATTCCCTTCGTCAAGTTCGGCGGCCTCAAGTTCCTCGATGCCGCCCACGTCAAGGATGTGCTGGCGGTGCTGCGCTTCGCGGAGAACCCGCGCGATCGTGTCGCCGGCTTTCGCGTCCTGCAGCTTCTGCCGGGTATCGGGCCGTCCGCCGCAACGACGATCGTGGAGAGCATGGCGACGGCGCTCGACGAGACGATGGGGCTGGCGCGCTACCGGCCGCCACAGCGAGCCGCCGATGACTGGCCGGGCTTCGTCGACATGTTCTCGCTGCTTCGCACCGGATCCGGAAAATGGCCGGCGGACCTCGAACAGGTGCGGCTGTGGTACGAACCGCATCTGGAACGCATGCACGAGGATGCCACGACGCGCCGCGCCGACCTGCTGCAACTCGAACAGATCGCCTCCGGCTATGCCTCGCGCGAGCGCTTCCTCACCGAACTGACGCTCGATCCGCCGGACGCGACCAGCGACCAGGCCGGCCCGCCGCATCTCGACGAGGATTACCTGATCCTGTCGACCATCCATTCGGCCAAGGGCCAGGAGTGGAAGAACGTCTTCGTGCTCAACACCGTCGACGGCTGCATCCCGATCGACCTCGGCGTCGGCAGCAAGGATGAGATCGACGAGGAGCGCCGGCTGCTCTACGTGGCGATGACGCGCGCCAAGGACGGCTTGCAGATGGTCATGCCGCAACGCTTCTTCGTCCATGGCCAGGCGGCACGCGGCGACCGCCATGTCTACGCTTCGCGCACACGGTTTATCCCGGCCTCTATCCTCGGCGCCTTCGAGCAGACGACGTGGCCGATCGCCCAGCTTGCGGAAGGCAGGTCGCCGCGACCCGAGATTCGTGTCGATATCGGTGCGCGCATGCGCGGCATGTGGAAATAGGCCGCCGGTGCAGGAACGTTTCTCGACCGAACTCGTTCACCTGCTCGGCAGCCCGAATGAACAATGCAGACGGAAGCGCCATGCGCCGCTGGACGGACTTTCCGAGATCGGGTTATCGCGCGGCGTTGGGATGACGGAGGCAGGAAGTGACAACGGACCGGCAGGAACGCATTCGCAAAAGAGCGCACCAGATATGGATCGACGAAGGAAAGCCCTTTGAGCAACATGAGCGCCACTGGGAGCAGGCAATAGCTGATATCAACAAGGAAGACGCCAACGGTTCGGGCGTGCATTCCGGAGCGGCGAGCGCGGGCGCCACCGAACAGGTGGCCGGCGCTGGCCCCGCACTGGCGGAGCACTCCAAGGATGCTGCCAAGCCGGCCGGACGAAAGCCGAAACGCGCCGACAAATAAGGCGCTCAGCACCAGCAACCGGATTGATGGACCCCGCGTCTCCAACTCGGATGGTCAGGGAGGAATGATGCGCAAAGAACTGTCGGACATCCGCAAGGCCCTGAAGAGCGACGTTCGCACCGAACAGCAAGCCAGTAAACTGGGCCAAGGTGGCGGCGGCCGCTCTCAATCCAGAGGCCACGGCAACCGGGGAGAAGCTGGAAGAGGCGTTTCGCCTCATACCGATCGCCGATCAACTGCGTGGCGAGAGTAAGGCTGCTCGCGCCTCCGCGATCGAGCTGCTGGACCAGGCCGAGACAGAGGCGACCCACAAGAAAAAGTAGCCCGGTCAGAACAGGGCCGACTTAAGAAAAGGTAATGCTTTAACAACGAGATACCATTTCATCCTGAATCGATGGCAAAGGCATGGGAACCTCCGGGCGCACCGAGCGTTCTTGAGCGTCCCGAACTCCAATCGTGGACGCCATTTCCGGAAATTTCTCCGACAATCCCAGGAGCCCATTCATGCACGAGAAGCTGTTTCATTCGCCCGTCGCGATAACTGTTGGTCTCGGCTTCAAGCGCGAGATCGCCTCGCTGACCGAGATGCATGATTTCCTGACCGAATGGTCGACGTCGCGCCGTGGGCCGCTCTATCAGAACGCGGTCAAGGCCTGCGATCTCGCGGTCCCCGGCTACCTCACCACGCAACAAGCGCGCCGTGCCTTGGTTGCCTTTGCCGAAGCTGCTGGCATTCTGTGGCCAGATGTCGAGCCGGCGCTCGCGACGCACGCCGTCGCGCGCGCCTATGGCGGCTTCGCCGCGTAATTCGCCATGCGAGGCTGGCCACAAGTGTAGGTTCTTCAGTAAGCAGACACCGCATCCAGCAAAAGCCCGCGTCGAGGCATCGAAGCGGGCTTTTTGGTGCCATGCTGATATATCGTCTCCTCCCCAAACCTGGCGACAAGCCGCAACTCAATCGGGAGAATGATCCTTTCGGCGTGCCACCCGTTTTGGCTTGGTCGGTTCCGGTTCTGGCTCCGGCTCGGCTTGCCGCGCCGCAAGACGAAGCGCCCTTAGCCGGGCGGTCTTCTGTTCGCGCGCCGCGCGCTCGGCCTCGATCACGATCTGGGATTCGCGCTTGGCCCTTTCATCGCGCTGGGTATCGACCTTCGCGCGATTCATCTGTTCAATTCCAGAAAAGCGTCGAAGCGGACAATTCGGCCCCGGGCAACAGCCAATTCCGCCACCAGATCGATGAGTTCACGGTCAGACAGGTCGCAGTCCGGCATCACCGTTCTCAATGCAAGCAAAGCGTGCCGCATCGATATCGGGCTGGCCGTCGTCTTTCGACTGTCGACATATTGTTCCGCGACCTGCCTTACGCTTTGACCCGGTGTCACCGCCATCTCAGCCACCTCCTCATCTCCCGAGCATGCGACAAGGAGAGAAGAGCGGCGCTATCAAATGATAGGCGCAAGGGATTTTCCGGCGCAAAGGCTTCACCTGATCCAACCGGAGTCCAGCGTCAGCGACGCCTCGAAGATATTGCGACCGCTTTCGTCTCTTACCTTGACCGTTATTTCCGTCCGGTCGCCTTCGAACATCTCGTCGCGCAGAACGTCCGGAAGGATCCGGATCGCCTCGCGCCGCAGGCGCGCGCGCGTCTCGAAAACCTGCCCCTCGTCATCAACAGTCAGGCCGTCGCCGTGGTAGAGATCGAGGTAATATCGAGGCATGGTTCCGGTACACATGGATTGAAGTTGCGACCCTGCTTGAGACGTTCAATTTCCTCCCGCGCAAGTTGTTCCATTGGCCGTGGTATTTGCCGGCCAATAAGCGCACCCTAACAAATGTTAATGCCCGTCACCGCCCGAAGGCCTAGACGTTCGCGAAGCCGCCCCTTGCTTCCAACAGAACCCTTGGCGATCGGCTCTAAAGCCCTGTTGCTGGAGGATCGCGGTGCTAGAATCCCTGTATCTCAATCTCGGCCAGCACGATGAGCTTTCCGATGCCGAAAAGGCATTGCTGGCCGGCGCCATGTCATCGGAAAAGCATTTTGCGATCGGCCAGGACATCGTCGCGTCCGGATCGCGCCCGACCTACAGCACCTTGATCCTCGATGGGCTCGCGGCACGCTACAAGGTGCTGGAGGATGGTGGCCGCCAGTTCACCTCGCTGCAGGTGCCCGGCGACTTCGTCGACCTCCATGCCTTCCTGCTCAAAACCATGGATCACGGCATTGTCGCTCTTTCGCCATGCCATGTGATTTTTTCCGACCACAGCAAACTTCGCGCCATCACCGAGGAAGCTCCTCACCTGACCCGGCTCCTGTGGCTCGACACGCTGGTCGACGGCGCTATCCACCGCGAATGGATCGTGGCTATGGGCCGGCGATCGAAGACCGGGCATCTCGCACATCTTGTCTGCGAACTTTTCGTGCGCCTCCAGGTCGTCAAGCGCACCAACGGCATGAGTTTTCATCTGCCGTTGTCGCAGGCCGAACTGGCCGATGTCCTCGGCCTGTCCGTCGTTCACATGAACCGCGTCATCGGCGCGCTGCGCAAGGTTGGCGTGATCAGCTGGTCGAACCACACCGTGACCATTCTGGACTGGCATCGGCTGCAGGAAATCGCGGAGTTCGACCCGACCTATCTCAGCATGATGCGTGAGCCGCGCTGAAATGGACCGCGGCTCGTTAGGCCTCTGTACCAAAACCTATGTCTTTTGACGCACAGTGACAATTCGGGGCTGCTCGGTTAGCTTGCCGCCAAAATACGGTCAGAAAGCGCCTAAGTGCCCCACGACTTCCAAGCTGACATCGACGCGATCGCACGCATCGATGCTATTCCCACTATTCTGGACGTTGTCAGCCGAACGACCGGCATGGGGTTTGTCGCGGTCGCCCGCGTTACCGATGCCCGCTGGATCGCCTGCAGCGTGCTCGACAAGATCGACTTCGGCCTGAAACCCGGCGGGGAGCTGCCGGTCGAGACGACCATCTGCGACGAGATCCGGCAAAGCCACGAAGCCGTGGCCATCGACAGTGTTGCCGATGACGGCGTCTATTGCGGCCACCTCACACCGGCACGATATGGCTTCCAGAGTTATATATCGGTGCCCATCATGCGCCGTGACGGCTCCTTCTTCGGCACGCTCTGCGCCATCGACCCGAGGCCCGCGCAGCTGAAGAATCCCGAGACCATTAGCATGTTCCGGCTCTTCGCCGATCTGATCGCCACCCATCTGGATTCGGCCGAGCGGCTGGACAGGGCCGAAACCGAAGCCACCCAGCAGCGCTCACAGAAGGAATTGCGCGAGCAGTTCATCGCCGTTCTCGGCCACGACCTGCGCAATCCGCTGGCCTCGATCGCCGCAGGCGTGAAGATGCTGAAGCGCCGGCCGGACGAGGCCAAGACCGAGCACCTGCTTGCCCTGATGGAAGGCAGTGTCGTCAGGATGAGCAGCCTGATCGACAATGTGCTGGATTTCGCCCGCAGCCGGATGGGTTCGAAGCTCATCTTGCGGGAACCCGATCTGCGGCCGGTCGGGCCTGTGCTCGACCAGATCGTCGACGAATTGCGCTCCGTTCATCCGGGCCGCCACATCGAAACCGATTTCGATGTGGCGCAAGCCTTCTCGGCCGACCATTCGCGGCTGGCAAGGCTGTTCTCGAACCTCCTGGGCAATGCGCTCGTGCACGGTGTCGACGCGCGGCCGGTGCGGATAAGCGCATCGACGGCGCAGGGTCGTTTCGTGTTTTCGGTGGCCAATTCCGGCAGGCCCATCCCGCGGGAAATCATCGACAATCTCTTCCAGCCCTTCGTGCGCGGCAAGGGCCGGGAGCAGCAAGGCCTCGGCCTTGGCCTCTATATCGCTTCGGAGATCGCCAAGATGCATGGCGGCACGCTGGAGGCGGCGTCCAACGACGACGAAACCCGCATGACGTTCACCATGCCGATCGAACGCTGACTATGGGCGAACAATTCGCTCGATGATGCTGTCTTCGACGTCACTAAGGCCAGTCAATTCATGGATCAGCCCTCTTGCATGATCCCAAGCCTGGGCTTCCCCTGTGAGCCCTTCGCTTACAGCTGTGCGAAATGCCTTGCGCAATATCTCGAAGTCAAAAGCTGAAATATGGCCGTCCGCGCCACTGTCTTTCATCGCATCATCCCGGAAGGGCGGGAGTACGATGTACACTTCTCAAGCGCCAGCGCCCGTTCGATGGCTGGCGACGATGTAACCTATGCCTATCTTCACCACTTAGCGAGTCGGAACCGAAAGCGTCGGTAACAGTTGGGAACGACAGGAGTTTTTCCGATGTCCAACCAACCGGAAGCGAACCCGTCGGGTCTGATCGATACGTTGCGCCGGACCTGGCACAGCCTGCGCGCCATCCGACGGGATGTATCCGATGGCGGCCACATCGAGACCATGAGCGATATCGATTCGCTGGTTGGCATGGCGCAGCAGGAGGCGGAACATCAGTTGCAGGCGCAGGGATTCCTACCGGGCGCGTCGGTCGAAACTTCCGAATCGGCGTCAGACGAAAGCCCGCCACCTCCCCCCGAGGCAGCGGGCCCTTCGAGCGACCGGTGAGGGCATCCGGAAAACCGGCCGCAACGATCGACAGCCATGGTGGATCGCACTGCGGTCCACGCATCGTCATTCAAATTTGACATACCGAAAGCAGAAAACCGCCGATTTCGGCCACGGAACGAAAGGGTTGGTCGGATGTTATTTTAGCTGAGGGACAAATAGTGCACGGCAGGCGTGCGACCCCAGCAGACAGAGCCAGACATGCCGCAATCGCCGACGACCGCAGCAGCAGGGACACCGGCCTCCGTAAAACAGCCCGAAACGTCAAAACTTTTGAAGATTCTCGGGCCGGGCCTGATCACAGGCGCATCGGACGACGACCCCAGCGGGATCGCTACCTACTCACAGGTCGGCGCGCAGTTCGGCTACGGCATGGGTTGGGTCATGCTGTTCAGTTGGCCGCTGATGTGCGCTATCCAGGAGATCAGCGCGCGGATCGGCCGGGTCACCGGACAGGGAATTGCGGGCAATCTCAAAAAACACTATCCGGCGAGTGTCGGGGTCTCGATCGTCTCGCTCCTCGTTATCGCCAACATCATCAACATCGGCGCTGACCTCGGCGCGATGGGCGCGGCGCTGAAGCTGATCGTCGGTGGGCCGGCTCTGCTTTACGTGGCGCTGTTTGGCCTGGTGACAGTCCTGCTCGAGGTCTACTCCCGCTATTCGCGCTATGTGTCCGTACTCAAATGGATGACGCTGTCGCTTTTCGCCTATGTCGGCATAGTCTTCGTGGTGAAAGTCCCTTGGGCGACGGTCGGTTACAATCTCGTCGTTCCGCACATCAAGTTCGATGCCCCTTACATCACCGCCGTGGTCGCCATTCTAGGCACGACGATCAGTCCCTATCTGTTCTTCTGGCAGGCTGGTGAGGAGGTCGAGCAGGTCCGCGAGGACGCCGACAAGCAACCGCTCAAAGGGGCTCCCGATCAGGCAAAGCCCGAGTTCAACCGCATCCGCATCGACACCTATATCGGCATGGCGCTCTCCAACGCGGTGGCGCTGTTCATCATCATAACCACCGCAGCGACACTGAACGCCCATGGCGTCACCGATATCCAGACGTCGTCCCAGGCGGCCGAGGCGCTGCGCCCGATTGCCGGTCCCCTCGCCTTCTTCATCTTCGCGCTCGGCATCATCGGCACCGGCCTGCTGGCGCTCCCGGTCCTGGCAGGGTCCTCAGCCTATGCGCTGGGTGAAACCTTCGGCTGGAATGTCGGGCTGGCGCGCAAGCCTGGCCTGGCCAAGGCCTTTTATGGCTCGATTGCCGTGGCCACGCTGATCGGTGTCGGCCTGAATTTCAGTCCCATCGATCCGATCAAGGCGCTGTTCTGGAGCGCGGTCATCAATGGCGTGGTGGCCGTTCCGGTGATGGGCATCATGATGCTCCTTTCCAGCAAGCCCGCCGCGATGGGCGATTTTCAGCTGCATATTGGCCTGAAGGTCGTCGGCTGGTTGGCGACGGCGGTGATGGGGATCGCAGCGATCGGACTGTTCGCCACCTGGGGCTCCTGATCCAGTTTTCGCCACGCGCCGTGCTGGCATGAACGACTTGTCTTAGCGCAAGTCGCCTCATTCACCTTATTATGTCTCGGGGATTCAATCCGCGACATGCGCCCCGCAATCCTGTAATGCTCGGAGCGAGAGGGCCAACCGCCTCAAGATTGGCTTCAAGCCCATGTTCTACCCCATCGCGAATGTCGAAGACGCGCAGACGCTGGCGCAGGCCATCGTCAATACGATTGCCGAACCGTTTCTGGTCCTCGACGAAAAGTTCCGCGTGCTGGAAGCCAGCCGCTCGTTCTACAGCACCTTCAAGGTCGACCCAGAACAGACGCGCGGCTCCCTGCTTTACGCTCTGGCGACGGCCAATGGGACATCCCTGCACTTCGCGTATTGCTGGAGACGATCATCCCCGAGAAGACCGCCATGGACGGCTTCGAGGTCGAGCATGATTTCCCGCAGATCGGCCGCCGCATCATGCTGCTCAACGCCCGCAAGGTGCTCTACGATCACAGTTCAGCCATCACAATCCTTCTCGCTTTCAACGACATAACCGCCCGGCGCATCATCGAGAAGGAAAAGGCAGAGCTGCTCAGCCGTACCGAAGAGCTGCTTCACCAGAAGGATGTGCTGCTTCGCGAAATGGAGCACCGGGTCGCCAATAGCCTGCAGATCATCGCCAGCATACTGTTGCTGAAGGCCCGTTCCGTCACCTCGGAGGAAACGCGTCAGCACCTCAAGGATGCGCATCAGCGTGTGATGTCGGTCGCCGAGGTACAGCGTCATCTTCACACCGCGTCGGGTGTCGACGAGATCGATGTCGGATCCTATTTTTCGAAACTGTGCAGCAGCCTGGCATCGTCCATGGTCGGTGAAGCCCAGCCGATCACAGTCACTGTGACCGCCGAAGGCGGCCGGATGGATTCACAACGGGCTGTCAGCCTGGGGCTGATTGTCACCGAGCTCGTCCTCAATGCGATCAAATATGCCTTCCCCAAGGAGAAGGCCGGCGCCCGCATCCAGGTGACCTACGAGACCGCCGGCAGCGACTGGAAACTGACGGTTTCTGACAATGGCGTCGGGAAAATCGCCAACGATGTGCCAAGCACGGGTCTTGGAACGGCAATCGTCGAAGCGCTGGTGAAGCAGTTGGAAGCCAAGGTGGACATGATAAGCGACACCAATGGCACCAGCGTGTCCATCACCAGGGCGACGTTCACTTCAAAGGTACCGCGGGCAGCCTAGCGCACGCCGGACCCGGATAGAGCTCCGGGCAAGGGTCATGCGGCGACGGCAACATATGATGCCTGTCTTCCGGAGATCGTCTCGATCCGTATCTGATAGAAAAGATGGTTCCCCGAAACAGTCGGGGTAGCGCCCGGCTTGAAGGCGCCCGGCTCCCACCAGTTCGCGTGCTGTGCCAGCAGCGACCATGCAAATTCACGGTCGTGATCCCCCGCCGGAGCCTGCTCCACTGCGGGAGCCGTCTGGTCCTGGGCCGGCCCTTTCGGCAGTTCCTCGAATACGCCTTCGACGACCACGCTCTTCCAGCCATGGACGCTGCCGACATCATCGACCTGGAGACAGACGCGAGGATTGTCACGCATCCACTCGACCTTCCTGCCGGGCAGCGAGAAGCTGAAGATGAAATTGTCGCCGAAGGCAAAATGAATCGGTACCACATAAGGGCGGTTATCCCTGACACAGGCCAGCCGGCCAAGCCGCGCCGATTTGAGCAAGGCAATACAGTCCTGACGCGTCATGTCCTTGACGTTCATCGCGATCCTTCTTTCCGTTCAGTTTTTCAAATCGATCCGCCGAATGGCCTGAACAGCCTCCGCTTCGGCAACGCCGATCAATGCATCAAGCCCCTGGATGGCCTCGATATGGCCGCGCGCCGCCACAATCTTGCGCATGGCACGCAGACCGTCTCGAATTTCGCAGAGCGTGGTCCGAAGCGTAAGGGGCATGAGCAGCCTTCCGGACCTCAACGATGTCGAGGGCGAGCCGGTTCCGTCCGCACCGAAAGCAAAAGCCCGCCCGGCGAAGCCGGAGCGGGCCTTGGGAGAAGGACACGAGGTGGGACCCTTGTCCTCTTTTTTCCACAGGGGGGTTTGTGGACCGCGTCCATTTTACAGAACTTGCCGGCCGAATGCATTTCCAGTTAGCCGGTCCTGCATCACGTTTTCCGCGCTCATTCATCACGTTCCGGTGAGAACACGCGCGGTTTACGCTCGCCCCACGCCTTCAGCCCGATCGTGCCGACTGGGCTGAATCGCAATCGCCCCGACCTGCCAGAACCGGGGCGATCAGGACCGGGACGATTGCCCATGTCGGTCCGTGGACTGTGCTTGCTAAATTCGCCCGAGAACGACCAGCACGATGATGATGAGCAGCACAAGGCCGAGTCCGCCGCCGCCATAGTAGCCGGTGCCGTAGAATGGACCGCCGCCAAGGCCGCTGAAGCCACCCAACAGCGCAATGACCAGAATGATGATGAGTATGGTTCCTAAGCCCATGGTTTTCCCGCTCCTGTATGCGCTTCCGCGCCGATTTCAACATCGCGGCCATTCGCGTGTTGCTGGAAATGTCAACGCCTGGAAGGCGTTAGCGTTCCCTCGCGAGCGACAACGGATTTCGCATGAGCGTTATTTCCGTCTCGGCGGAGACTTGCCTCAAAGCTCAAAAAGCCCGCCACGCGTGGCGGGCTTTCCGACTGCCGGGAGAATGCATCCAAAGCCTCACGGCTGGTTCGACACTTTCGTTCCCGGCGCTCCTGGTCTTTCAGCGCCACGCGTCGTCCGAGACGCGCAAAGGACGCCGATCATGCGCTAGAGCAGAATCTGATCATTCCGGCTCATATCCTGTTGCGGCGAAGTAGTTGGCGCACTCGGTTGGTGTGAAGCAAGGCAGTGCGGCGCTGATGGTATCCCACAATTCCGCGACGGTTCGTGCGGCGGCTTTGCGTAGAATCGATTTCAGCTTGGAAAAGGCGTTCTCGATCGGGTTGAAGTCGGGGGAATAGGGCGGGAGGAACATCATCCTTGCGCCGGTTGCTTCGATCGCCACACGGGCGGCTGCGCTTTTGTGCGCCGGCAGGTTGTCGAGGATCACGACATCGTCGGGCCGCAGCGTCGGCACGAGAACCTGCTCGACATAGGCGACAAACCATTCGCCAGTCATCGGGCCGTCCAGGACCATTGGCGCGGTCATGCCAGTGAGGCGCAGGGCGCCGGTGAACGTCGTCGTCTTCCAATGGCCATGCGGGATTGGCGATCGGCACCGCATCCCGCGCTTCGTGCGCCCCCGCAGTCGAGCCATCTTTGTCGAGGCTCCGGTCTCGTCGATGAAGACCAGATGCTCGGGATCAAGATCGGGCTGGGCGTCGAACCAGGCGTTTCGTCGCGCCGCCACGTCTGGCCGCTCCTGCTCGCTGGCGTGCGCCGTTTTTTTTTGAAGGTCATGGAGTGACGATCGAGAAACCGCCAGATCGTGCTCGTCGCAAACGACGCGCCATGCTCCTGTCGCAGCAACTCGGCGAGTTCGACCAGCGTGATGTCCACCCGCCTCTCGATCGCCGCCAGGATGATGTCGCGATACGCTTCAACGCGGTGGGACCGCCTGTCGCCGCCCTGCGGCTTTGCGCAGGTGGCTCCGGTCTCGCGCCATTCCCGGACCCAACGCACCGAGCTTGCCGCCGCCACGCCAAATCGCGCCGCTGCCGCCCGTCGCGACAGGCCGCCATCAACCGCTGCGACCACCCGAGCCCGCAAATCTTCCGATAAGGATTTCGCCATGCCATGCCGGCCTCCGAATCCAGCAGATATGCTGAATCAGATTTCCAATCCCAACGAAACCCCTATCGATTCTATCCGCTCGGATTTTGCTCTAGCGACGCGCGATCAGCAGGCACAGCTGCCGCAAGTCGCGGTCATACACGCCGGAATCGCTCAACACATCGGCGCAACGCTTTTTCATGCGCGCAACCTGGCTATCCGACATCTGGGCGACGACAGTAGTAAGTCGACCCGGAGTTCCGGGTGCGCTAGGCGTTCCGGGGGCGCCAGGATCTGTTCCGACGCCAACGCCAACGCCAACGCCGACACCATTGCCGACGCCGACACCCGCGCCGACGCCGATACCGCCTGCGCCGCCGACATCAGCACCCAGTCCCGCGCTAACGCCGCCTGTGCCGCCGACATTTGCCCCGGCGCCGGCATTGACGCCATTGGCACCGCCAACGGAGGCTCCTACACCTGCATTGATACCACCGCTGCCGCCAACCGACGCACCAACGCCGGCATTGATGCCACCGCTACCGCCGACCGACGCACCAACGCCTACACCAAGCCCTGCCGCGCTGACGGGCATCGAAAGCATGAAGATAACAGCACCACCTGCCAACCCACTGGTGATTGTTTTGATTGTAAAGGTCATAACATTCTCCCTGTTGTAGTTGCGCATAACAGCCGGTACATCGCCGGTTGCACTATGGAAGTACGTACAAGGGAGCCATTCGGTTTCCGAGACGGTCCGCCATCCGCTTGAGATGGTATTAAAAGATAAAATCATGCTCTTAACAGAAGATAATAATTTTCTAAAAACATTGTTTATTTTCACATGCTTATAGCCATCCTTAATCTCCCTTCACCGATACTGCGATATATTCAGAATTATCGAAAATGCAACTGACATACAGGAATATCCAATCCAGGGTTGCTTTCGGTTGCACCACCAGATTATTCATCAATGGGCTAGCCCGAACCCGCGCCATATCCGCCCGCGATAATGACAAGATGCCCATGCCTTGCGTTCTGTCGCGGCGCCGCTTACCACATGCTTCCTTCGGGGAATTCCTTTGGTTCAGGGCATATGATCGCGAGACTCCGGCGCGCCATGCGGTGGCAATCGCTCCCGCTCATCATTGGTTTCGCCATGCTGGCATTGATCGTCGG
Organism: Mesorhizobium sp. PAMC28654; assembly: GCF_020616515.1. Taxonomy (GTDB): domain Bacteria; phylum Pseudomonadota; class Alphaproteobacteria; order Rhizobiales; family Rhizobiaceae; genus Mesorhizobium. Next base: position 6,363,590 of record NZ_CP085135.1, on the reverse strand, counting down.
CTCGCGCGCCATCCTGGTCGAAAACCAGAGCACGAACCGGCTGGCTGCCCGCGATGCAATCGAATATCAGCAATTGCTGTCGGGCCTGTTGTCACTGGCGCAAGACGCCGAGAGCGGCCAGCGCGGTTACCTGCTGACCGGAGAAAAGCCCTATCTGGAGCCTTACCAGAAAGCTGTTGATGCCTTGCCCGGACAGCTAGAGCAGAATCTGATCATTCCGGCTCATATCCTGTTGCGGCGAAGTAGTTGGCGCACTCGGTTGGTGTGAAGCAAGGCAGTGCGGCGCTGATGGTATCCCACAATTCCGCGACGGTTCGTGCGGCGGCTTTGCGTAGAATCGATTTCAGCTTGGAAAAGGCGTTCTCGATCGGGTTGAAGTCGGGGGAATAGGGCGGGAGGAACATCATCCTTGCGCCGGTTGCTTCGATCGCCACACGGGCGGCTGCGCTTTTGTGCGCCGGCAGGTTGTCGAGGATCACGACATCGTCGGGCCGCAGCGTCGGCACGAGAACCTGCTCGACATAGGCGACAAACCATTCGCCAGTCATCGGGCCGTCCAGGACCATTGGCGCGGTCATGCCAGTGAGGCGCAGGGCGCCGGTGAACGTCGTCGTCTTCCAATGGCCATGCGGGATTGGCGATCGGCACCGCATCCCGCGCTTCGTGCGCCCCCGCAGTCGAGCCATCTTTGTCGAGGCTCCGGTCTCGTCGATGAAGACCAGATGCTCGGGATCAAGATCGGGCTGGGCGTCGAACCAGGCGTTTCGTCGCGCCGCCACGTCTGGCCGCTCCTGCTCGCTGGCGTGCGCCGTTTTTTTTGAAGGTCATGGAGTGACGATCGAGAAACCGCCAGATCGTGCTCGTCGCAAACGACGCGCCATGCTCCTGTCGCAGCAACTCGGCGAGTTCGACCAGCGTGATGTCCACCCGCCTCTCGATCGCCGCCAGGATGATGTCGCGATACGCTTCAACGCGGTGGGACCGCCTGTCGCCGCCCTGCGGCTTTGCGCAGGTGGCTCCGGTCTCGCGCCATTCCCGGACCCAACGCACCGAGCTTGCCGCCGCCACGCCAAATCGCGCCGCTGCCGCCCGTCGCGACAGGCCGCCATCAACCGCTGCGACCACCCGAGCCCGCAAATCTTCCGATAAGGATTTCGCCATGCCATGCCGGCCTCCGAATCCAGCAGATATGCTGAATCAGATTTCCAATCCCAACGAAACCCCTATCGATTCTATCCGCTCGGATTTTGCTCTAGCCCGGATCGACGAGATGACCGCGGGCGATGATGCCCGGATGGAACAGATCGCCGGCGTCAAGAATGCGCTCTCGCAAAAACTGGCGGAGTTGGCGGAAACGATCAGGTTCTACGACGCCGGTGACAAGGCAAAGGCCCTGGAGATTGTGCTCAGCGACCGAGGCAAGGCCGCGATGGATCATATCCGGGCCAGCCTCGATGCCATCAGGCGCGATGGCGGGGCAACCTTGCAGGCCCGCTATGTCCGCACGGATCAGGTCGAGAGTTGGCTGCGCATCGGCTCCTTCGCCGCGTTGCTGGCGATTTTCCTGCTCGGCGTCTACACGATCCGAGAATCCCGTCGCCGCTTCCGCGAGGTGTTCCTTGCCCAGGATGAATTGCACAGGAAGAACATCGCGCTCACCAGCGAAATCCGGACGCGTGAGAAGGCTGAATCACAGATACGCCAGATGCAGAAGATGGAAGCAGTCGGTCAATTGACCGGCGGCATCGCGCACGACTTCAACAACATGCTGGCCATCATCATCAGCGCGATGAACCTTGCCCAGCGAAAACTGGCGCGCGGCGAGCACGACATCCTGAAATTCGTCGAGGCGGCGACCGACGCCGCAACGCGCGCCGCGAATCTGACGGCGCGGCTACTCGCCTTTTCACGTCAGCAGCCGCTGGCTCCGCAGGTCGTCGACGCCAACCGCCTGTTGACCGGCATGTCCGACCTGCTGCGTCGGGCGCTGGGCGAAACAATCCGCATCGAAACGGTTCTGGCCGGCGGTCTGTGGAAGACCCATGCCGACCCGAGCCAGGTCGAGAACGCCATCCTCAACCTCGCCGTCAACGCGCGCGACGCCATGGGCGACGGCGGCAAGCTGACGATAGAAACCGCCAACAGCCATCTGGACGACAATTACGCCTCCTCGCATACGGAAGTGGCCGCCGGCCAATATGTGATGATCGCCGTCACCGACACTGGTACGGGCATGTCGCCGGAAATCATGGCCAAGGCGTTCGAACCCTTTTTCACCACCAAGGGCGTCAACAAGGGCACTGGCCTTGGCTTGAGCCAGGTGTTCGGCTTCGTCAAACAGTCCGGCGGCCACGTGAAGATCTATTCCGAACCCGGGGAAGGCACGACGGTGCGGATCTACATGCCCCGCTTCTTCGGCGCCGAAGGGGCAGCCTCGCCCGACGGCCCGGCCGAAACAGCCGCACGTCCGGCGACCGAGACCATCCTCGTGGTCGAGGACGACGAGCGTGTCCGCGTCTCGACCACCGATGCGGTCCGCGAGCTCGGCTACACCGTCATCCACGCCGGCAGTGGCGAGGAAGCGCTGCGCAAGCTTGGCGAGAACCCCGCCATCGCGCTGATTTTCACCGACATCGTCATGCCAGCGATGAACGGCCGCAAACTCGCGGAAGAGGCGACGGCACGGATGCCCGGACTGAAGGTGATCTTCACCACCGGCTTCACGAGGAACGCTGTCGTGCACAATGGCGTGCTCGACCACGACGTGCACTTCCTGGCCAAGCCCTTCACCATCGACCAGTTGGCCGCAAAGCTTCGCGACGTGCTGGACCGGGAGAAATAGACCTCCTCGGCACGGTCCGTACGGATTGGCCCGCAATCTTGCAGTCTTAGCCTCGCACCGCTGCCTTCGCGGCGGCATAAACGTTCCGACGAATTCCGATGAAACTGTGTCTCGGTCATACCGCCGACACACATGCGGCGCTATCCACCGCCAGGCGGTTCGTTAGCTTCCGCTCATAATGCAGTTGAAATTGCCGTCGACCGCCTTAAGCAAACTCAATTTTCGACAAGACCCAGGGAACTATTTCGCAAGATGACGTCAAAACCCGAGCTGACAGTCCCGAGCGATCCGGGTCCGAAGGCCGATATGCTGCGCGGGCCCGATGCGCGCCGCCAGATGTTTGGCTTCTGGAGCCGTTACCAGCATTTTGCCATGCCCGTCGCAGGCGTGGCGATCGCGGCTATCACGGTCATCGTATTGCAACGATTCCTCAGCGATCTTTCTCTCGACCATGTGCTGGAATCGGCGGCAAACATTCCCGGCAAGCACCTCATGATGGCGCTTGCGCTGACGGTGGTCAGCTTCGCCGCCATCGCCTTCTATGACGTGGTGGCCGTCGAGACGATCGCGCCCGGTCGCATTCCAAGGATTGTGTCGGCAACAGTCGGCGCCGCCGGTTGCGCCATCTCCAACGCGCTCGGCTTCTCGCTGCTGACCGGCGGCATGCTGCGCTATCGCATCTATGCCGGCGAAGGCATTGCGCTCTCCGATATCGGCCGGATCATCGGCACGTCATGGCTGGCGATCTGGTTCGCGTTCACCGTCATGATCGCCCTTGGCCTGGTGCTCGATCCCGCCCGCACGCCGTTCATCGACCAACTCGATCCACGCCTCGGTCTCGCGCTTGGCATCCTGCTGATCCTGGCGATCGGCTTCCTGGTCGGTTGGCTGTCACGCGGCGAGCGCACGCTCACGGTCGGAAAGATCTCTATCCGGCTGCCCAATTCACGCGGCGCGCTGACGCAGATAGCCGCCGGACTGGTCGATGTCTGCGCCGCCGCCGGAACGCTTTATGTCCTGATGCCCGACACGGTCACCACCAGCCCGGCGGTGTTCGCGCTGGTGTTTGTGATGGCGACCATCATCGGCATCGCCAGCCATGCGCCCGGCGGGCTGGGCGCCTTCGAGGCCTCGATGATCGCCGGCCTTGGCCTTGGCAGCAACCCGGACGCCGTCGCGGCACTCCTGGCATTCCGGATCATCTATACGCTTTTGCCGTTCCTGGTGGCGATCGTCGGCGTCCTGGCGTTCGAGATCTACGCCAGCCATGCCCATGTCTCGCAGCGCGTGCGCTCTGCTGGGCGCATCCTAGAACCGCTGGTTCCGCCACTTATCGCCGCCACGACCTTCTTCGGCGGCATCATGCTGTTGCTGTCGAGCTCCATTCCAGGTGCCACTGAGCGCCTGGACCTTCTGTCCGACCTGTTGCCGCTTCCCTTCATAGAAGTCTCGCATCTTGCCGCGAGTTTCGTCGGCATCGCCATGCTGATCCTGGCACGAGGCCTCGCGCGCCGGCTTCAGCAGGCCTGGGCGGCTTCGCTGATCCTCTTCATCCTGGGAGCCGTCTTCTCGATCGGCAAGGGCCTGGACTGGGAAGACGCCATGGTTCTCCTCGCCATGTCGGCAATCCTGATCGGTTTCCGCACATCCTTCTATCGCCGTCCGATCGAAGGCGTCGGCCCCTTGTCATGGGGCTGGCTGGCCAGCGTCATCAGCATCGTCGCGATCTCGATCTGGCTCGGCTTCTTCAGCTACCGCAACGTCGAATACTCCCACCAGCTCTTCTGGCAGTTCGCCGTTGACGGTGACGCGCCCCGCTTCCTGCGCGCCAGCATCGTGATCCTGATCGCGACGGCGGCCGCCGCGCTCCACACCGCCGTCAATCGAAATGCCATCGACCGCAAGCAACGCATCGAGATCCCTCCAGCCGTCGGCGCCATCGTCGCCTCCTCGAACGTCACCCATGCGGCCCTGGCCATGCTTGGCGACAAGCAGTTCCTGATGTCACCGGACGGCCGCGGCTTCATCATGTACGCACGCTCCGGTGGCAGCCTTATCGCGCTCGGCGGCCCCATCGGTCCGATCGAAGGCGACACCGATCTCGCCTGGGCCTTTCACGACCTTGCCGATCGTTCGGCCGTCCGCACCGCCTTCTATGGCGTCGGGCCAGAGCATCTGCCCATGTATCTCGACATGGGCCTGGTCGCGCTGAAGCTCGGCGAAGTCGCCCGCGTCGATCTCGCGGCGTTCAACCTTGATGGCGCCCGCCGCCAGCCCTTGCGCTACGCCGATCGCCGAGCCGAAAAGGACGGCTTGGTCTTCAAGGTCGTCAAGGCATACGACGTCCCACCGCTACTTGGCGAGTTGCGGGCCGTGTCGGATGCCTGGCTCAAAATGAAGGCGGGAAGCGAAAAAAGCTTTTCGCTAGGCTATTTCGAGGACGATTATCTCAGCAAATTCGACATCGCCGTCATCCGCCGGCAGGATCGGATCATCGCCTTCGCCAATCTGTGGGGTAGTGCCGACAAGAGCGAACTGACCATCGATCTGATGCGCCATGTGCCGGATGCGCCCAAGATCGTCATGGACGCACTGCTGACCAGGGTGCTGCTTCACGGCAAGGCGCAGGGCTACCGCTGGTTCAACCTGGGCGCGGCTCCCCTCTCCGGCCTTTCCGCCAGCCGGCTTGCCTCGCGCTGGAACCGTTTCGGGTCCTTTCTCTACCGGCGCGGCCAGAGCCTCTATCGCTTCGACGGATTGAAGGCATTCAAAGACAAGTTCGATCCGGTGTGGACGCCGCATTATCTTGTCTGCCCGCCGGGACTGGACTCCATCCGTTCCCTGTTCGACGTCACCGCGCTGATCAGTGGCAGCCCGCTGGAACTCATCCGGAAATGACGAGGACCTTGCGCGGATGACCAGGAATTTCACGAGAACGGCCGTGGCTACCCCGCGCTGGCAAGAATTCTTCCCGCCAGCATGCAAGCGAGGATGTGGTACGCGTCCGTGACGCGAGCAGCCGGCAACATGTCTCACCGCCGGAAATGCAAGGACCCGCCCTTGTTTCACAGGAGCGGGTCTTTTGCCGAACGCTTGCTTGGCTTTGTCGCTATCAGAATATCCCGTAAAACAGCCTGTAGCGGACCCGGCTCATATAGTCTTGGTACTCTGGCGTCCTGGCAAGGATAGCTTCCTCACGCAGGATGCGATGAAGTTGCATGCAAGTGACCAAGGAGTAGACCGTGAGATTGAACAGGGAAAAACTCGACAGCAGGAACAGGCAGTGGCCTATCAGGTAGCCGCCGTAGATCGGATGCCGCACCCACCGGTAGGCGCCGCCAGTCACCACGCCACGATTTGCCGGCAGGAGGGCGAAGGATCGGCCGAGCGACACCTTTCCCCAGATGACGACCCACAACGCCAGGAACTGCAACGGAGCGGCGACATAAAGCGGAATGATGGCAACGCCTGGATCCAGGATGACGAAGCCTACGCCAAAGCTGGCGAACATCGTCACGACGACGGTGAGCGGGTTCCAGTCGCGAACCGACGGCCGGCGTGACAACAGCAGCCAGACGAAGGTGAGCGTCTCCGAAATCGTCAGCAACAGGACGTTGAGACGGGTAGGATCAATAACCAGATGATAGACGCCGCGATAGACGAAGAACCCGGCTACGAGCAGGGTGGCGGTGCGAAACAGAGCTTCGCGCACGTCCGTTATGATTTCGCGCTTTCGCGCTTCCGTCAGCGTTCGCTTCTGCCCGACATCCGGCAGAGCTGGATTTTTTGAAATGAGCAACGCGGCTACCCCCAGGGTGGACCCTCGAAGTGACCGTTGCACGTTAGCGTTGCTGTCGGGTTAACCGATCCGGCCCGGATCGAAATAAGGCGATGTATTCTGTTGAAGCGGGCTTCTTTTGCCAAGAAGGCTCCGCAAGCCAACAGCGATCCGACCCACGCCATGGCGCGGGCGCTCGCAGCCAATGTGTCAAGCATTCTGACTAGGGCATCAGCACAGCGTCGGCGACGGCGAAGAACACCACCGTCCCCACGATAAACATGCCCCATCCGATGAGGGAATGCCGGACCGCGGCCTTTCTCTCGGCATCGGAGCGCTTGTCATTGTCAAATTCAGCCATTCCGGCCTCCCCTATCTCCTGACGATATCCGCCCTTTAATAGATGCCGGCGACGCCTGCAACCGGCTGGATCGGGCCAGCCATGATACCGGCCACCACAACGGCACGGATCACGTTTCGATCGGTTCGGGGCATCGACCCTTGCGAGAAAATCGTGGGAGCGGCTGAAGGTTTCGGGGGGAGAACCGGCAAAAGACAAGTTGGGCGCGCGCGTGCGCAAACCCGTCGATTGGTTTGACGCGGGGCTGGATTGCAAGGCATTCGCTGGAACTCGCCGTTGTCGATGAATGGCGAACCAGGCCGGCGCGTCAAAAACCGCCCTGCTTCTCCAGCCCGGCCTGCATGCCCTACCCGAGGTAAATGTTGCTGAAATAGCCAGAAAAGTCAGGCTTTTGCTTCAGCGCGTTACCATCGGCATCGCGCAGGATTCCGGAGGAAAACAGATATCCCCCCATCGCATCGATCTTGGCCTTGTCGATCGTGCCGATGATGCCGCTTTCGCCGCGCAGATAGTGTCCATCGATAAGCGCCTTCAGCGACGCCTGGATCAGGGCGGGATTGGTCAGCGCGTCCTTGTTCGCTGATATCAAGAGGGCGGCAGCCTCATCGGGATGGTCGACGGCAAACTGATAGCCGCGCCGCGTTGCCTGGACGAAGGCAGAGGCGATCTTCGGGTTTGCCGCCAGATAGACCTCGCTGGAGGCGATGAAGGTGGTGTGCTCGTCGGGCACGCCATAGTCGGCATAACGGAAGCTGTGCTGCTTCATGCCCCTCAGTTCGGCGTCGACGCCTTCCCAGGTCGACACTTCCAACGTGAAATCGACCGAGCCGTTGGCCAGCGCCTCATAGGCGGACGTGCCGAGCGTCACCGTCTGGAATGTGCCCTTGCCGCCATCATGGCGGATGATGGTCGAGATCAGCGCGTCCTCCCAGGCGCTGCCGAAACCGCCATAGATGAGGCCGTCGAGGTCTTTCGGGCTTTTGATTTCGCTGCGCGCGGCACTGAAGACCACCCGACCCGTCTCGTGCTGAACGACGGCATAGACGGCTTTCAGGTCGGCGCCGGCGGCTTTCTGGGTGAAGAGGCCCAGCGCCCCGCCGATGCCGAAATCGGCGATGCGATTGCTGACCAGCGTACCCGAACCGGTATCGCCATAGGGCAGGATCTCGGCCTGCAGGCCGGCATCGGCGTAAAAGCCTTTGTCGCGGGCGATGAACAGGCCGATGTGATTGGTGTTGACGGTCCAGTCGAGCGCGACGGTGACCTTTTGCGCGGACGGCGCCGCCGACTGCGCGAAGGATCGGGAAGTCCCGGCAAGGCCGGTGGCGAGTGTCAGCAACAAGGCCTGTCGGCGCGTGAAATCAGTCATCGTCATGTCCTTTGAGAGGTCCGTGGGTTGAGAATGATGTCGAGGATTTCGGCTTCGAGTGCCCCGGCTTGACGCGCCATGTTGTCATTGAAATCGCGCGGGCGCGGCAGCGGCACCTTGATCTCGCTGACAATTCGGGCCGGCCGCGCCGAAAGCACATAGATGCGATCGGACAGGAACACCGCTTCGCGCACATCGTGGGTGATGAGCAGCGCCGTCCAGCGATGATGCCGCCACATCTGTTCCAGCCAGCGCTGCATGCTGGTTCTGGTGAGCGCGTCGAGCGCGCCGAAGGGCTCGTCGAGCAGCAGCATGTCGCGCTCCTGCACGACCGTGCGCAGAAGTGCCGCGCGCTGGCGCATGCCGCCGGACAGTTGTGCCGGATAATGCCGTTCGAAACCGGCCAGCCCGAATTCCGCAAACAGCGGTTCGACACGGGCGCGGGCCGCCTTGCGGCCGACGCCTTGCACCTCGAGGCCGAGCGTCGTGTTGTCGATGATGCGCCGCCACGGCATCAGTGCGTCACGCTGCGGCATGAAGGCAAAGTGGCGGCCATGGTCGTCAAGCGGCGCACCATCGAACAGCAGCTCTCCGACCGCGCCGTCCAGCCCGCCGGTCAGCAGCTGGAAGATCGTGGATTTCCCGGCGCCCGACGGACCGAGGATGGAAACGAATTCGCCCGCCCTCACATTGAGTGAAATATCAGCCAGCACATCAAGGTTGCCGAAGCGCTTGCTGATATTGCGCAACTCGAGCCGTGTCATGACGGCTCCTCTCCGGCATGACGCGCCTCGCCTGCCCGTTCCCAGGGCATGACAAGGCGCTGGACAAGTGCCGTCAGCCCGAACAAAATCAGCGTCAGCACAGCGCTAACCGCGACGGCGGCCAGCACCAGATCGGGACGGAAATTGTTCTTGGCTGACAGCATGTAGATGCCCAGCCCCTTCGCCGCGCCGGCATATTCGGCGAAGATCGCGCCGACCACCGCATAGGTGATGGAAATCTTCAAGCCCGCGAAGAAATAGGGCAGCGCCGAGGGCAGCCGGGCCAAGAGAAAGATCCGCCAGCGCCCTGCCCCCATGGATCGGAGCATCTGGCTGATCTCCATCTCTGTCGCCTCATAGCCCTGCACCAAGGCCACCAGCATCGGAAAGAAGGTGACCAGCGCCACCAGCAGGATCTTGGGCGCGAGCCCGAAGCCAAACCACAGCACGACCAGCGGCGCGATGGCGACCAGCGGCAAGGTCTGGCTGACGATGAAGACCGGAAACAGCGCCCGTCGCAGCGGACGATAGAAATCGATGAGCATCGACAAGACGAAAGCGGTGCTCAGCGAACAGGCAAAGCCGAGCAGTGTGGCGCGGATGGTGGGAATGGTGTTTTCCATCAGCGCGTCGCGGTTCAGCATCGCCTGTTCGAAGACACGCGAGGGCGCCGGCAGCGTCGTCGGCCTGATACCGGAGAAGCGGGCGTAGAGTTCCCATGCCACCAGCAGCGCGCCGACCGAAACGACGGCCGGTGCAGCCTTGGCAATGGCGCCTGTGAACCCGCGTGAGCGGGCGTCTGATAAACCGGGCACGGCACAAAACCTCTAGCGAAACGGCGCGAATGCGCTGGCGGCGTCAGACAGCCGTCGGGCTGTTGGCCGAGACCGTGACGTCGAGGGTTACGTGGCCGGCGCCCGGTCCGAACCTGCAGAAGGCCTCGTTCAGCGTCGAGAACACAGCACCGGCGTCGCCGCGCAATCTGGTGCAGAAATGCTTGGAACGGTCGAAGACGCCCGATTGCTTGAGGAAGTCGATGCAGCCGTAGATTTCGTCCATGTGGTCGCCGGTGCCCATCACATAGAGCGAGAACTGCACCGCCACCGGCTGGCCGGTGACATCGGCTTCGCGCACCGCCGCGATTGCCGCCTCCTTGCGCAGGCTGAGTGGCCCGACCGGCCCGCCGAGGGCGTCGGAACGGCAGATCGGATCATCTGGCTCGCCGGGGCAGCCGCGCGAAATCGCCGCCGAAAGCACGCAATGCTTGCCGCTGGCCGCCGCCGCCACGAACAGGTCGCGCATGGCTGGAAACAGCACTTCGGGCGGCCCGACCAGCAAGGTCGAGATATCGTCGGTCTCGATCCTGAGCCTGTCGCGGTAGGGATCGAGAGCGCCGAGCGCGCCAAGGATGACACCGACGAAATCGTCGGTCATCGGATATAGGGAAATCTGTGCGCCTGAAAACATAGCCCGCCTCGCTCCGCTGGTATTACCCAGATCAGCTTCTAGGGTTTGAGAGCTTGCCGCCCCCGTCTCAGCCCCGACCGTACGGAGCACCCCTGTGGATAGGCGCCTTAAAGCACCATTCGAGCGATTGCGAAAGCGTTTTCTTGAAAGCTGGCTTGCAATGCATGGCTGCGGCCGCCCGGCTGCGATCTCTCGCCGGACGGCCGCGGCAGAGGCTCGACTATCTCCGTCCCCGCCATCTCCCGACTGCCTCGGATCGTGCCGTAGCTGTCCTCCTTCCCCCATTCAACCTTCCATTGCCCCAGCAAGCATCCCGCAATCGGTGACATTATTCGGGGAACCTTCACCGGATCGGGAGGTTGTCCCACCAGTCGCAACGCTAAGAACTTACAGAAATGGAGAACGATCATGTTCATGAAAATCCTCGCAGCTTCTGTTCTCACGATCGGCCTGGCTACGTCAGCGATGGCGCAAAGCACGGGCACCAATGGCGCTGGCAGTGATGGAAATGGTAGCGGCAAGTCAGTTACGGTCAATCCGGTAACACCGGCTTCGCCCAACACGACCGTGCCGGATTCTATTGATCCGAATGCAACCAACAGCACGACCGGCATGACCGGCACGAATTTGAACGCCGACCAGAACTGCCCGACCAGCCCGCGTGACAGCCAGACGAGCGCATCCGGGACATCTCAGGGCACCGCGGAGCCGACCGTCGCTGGTAGCAACTGTGGCAACTAGTCATCATATGCGGTAAATTGAATAAGGCCGTGGAGCACCCGCTCCACGGCCTTATTGTTCAAGCGCCATGCGCCGCGTCCCGTTCAACAAAGCTTACGATACGGCCTTTTCCCGGACCGGCAGCTTCCAGCCCGGCCTGGCGAAATGACAGGTATAGCCATTGGGATATTTCTCCAGATAATCCTGGTGCTCCGGCTCCGCCTCCCAGAAGGCGCCGACTGGCGCGACTTCGGTGACGACCTTGCCGGGCCATAGGCCAGATGCGTCGACATCGGCAATGGTGTCCTCGGCAACGCGCTTCTGCTCATCTCTGGTGTAGTAGATCGCCGAGCGATAGCTCATTCCGACATCGTTGCCCTGGCGGTTGCGCGTCGTCGGGTCGTGGATTTGAAAGAAGGATTCCAGCAGCGTGCGATAGCTGATCCGGTTCGGATCGAAGGTGATCTCGATGGCTTCGGCATGGGTGCCATGGTTGCCGTAGGTGGCATTGGGCACATCACCGCCGCTATAGCCGACGCGAGTGGAAATGACGCCGGGATAGCGTCGTATCAAATCCTGCATGCCCCAGAAACAGCCGCCGGCAAGAACCGCGCGTTCGGTCGAAGTCGCCATATCACGTCTCCTTTGGATTTCCACATAAATGGGCATTGTCGCGGCCTTCGTCCAGTCGTTCAAAGGCTGGAGATGAAAGCATGCGAGCGAGAGGCCATCGCTTCGCCGGCGCCAAAACACGAAAAAATCGCCCCGGCGGAAGCCGAGGCGGGCGCGGAGACAGATGCCATGATCGCAGACGCGGGGGACGGCCGGCTGGCTCCTCTACATTTCTACATTGATCCGCCGGACGCATCATCGGCGGCCGCGGGCCGCTGGGCGTAGTCAACCCTGTGCTTCAATCGGTCGTTGGCAAACACGATCAGGGAAATCGCCACCAGCGCCGCCAAAATCATCAATACGATCTTTTGGATGTCGCTCATTACCCACCCCATTTGGTCTTTTTGCCCAATTGTCACTCTGATTGTCGCAACGAAACAGCCGCGGTTTCGTTCCAGTCCCACGACAAGAGCCTGTTGCCGCCAGTCTTTCCGGTTGATCCCTGAAGAAAGCTTAACCTTGCCCACCATCAGCAAGAAACCCATCCGCGATCAAGCCGTTTCCATATGGTGGGCAATCACACAGATACCGATGCTTGGCGCAAAATTTGATTACCGACCCAGAACAGGCGGAAGATGGCAGGTTCGGGACAATGTGTTACTTGCAGCAGCCAGACTGTGTATTGCGTGGCAGCGTGCGGAAATCGCGCCGGTATCCTGGCGGCGTTCCAGAAATCGTTGGTGATCGTCTTGTCGCATTTCGTCTTGACGGTCTGGCTGCCGGCCAAGGCGGACCCGGCCATCGCGGATATTGCGACGGCCAGTTGGATCTCAGGAACATCTGGCTGCCTCGGAGCGCTTGATCTGTGGTCGCGCCCTTGAACTGGCGACTCGTCATTTTCCCCGGCTTGCTGCGATCGGCAGCTCGGGCGTTCCCGGTGGAATGGCCACGAAGCTGACAGGCACCGGTGGACCCTTGAGCGACCAGTCGAAAAGAACCGTCTTGACCGGAAGGTTCTTCACCCACGCCTCGACTTCAGGCGGCGGTGCGCCTTTGCCCGGCCAGACCATCAATATGCCCTGTTCCTGTAATCGTTGCGGGGTGATCCAAGGCGCAAACTGCATGTTGAGATCGGTGAAGATCGAGGGTTTGTCGTAGGCTTTCAGGCCGGCGACCATGGCCACGCCGGTCTCGCCGCCGACGATGCCGAGCGGCGCCTGCACCTTTTCGTGCCAATAGGCTTCCGCCTCGTCTGAAATCGCTTGCGAGGGCCAACAGACAGGCTGCAAGTGGTCGAACAGATTGCAGCTCGACCAGCGGATACCCGCATAGGCGCTGGACATCACGACGATGCAAGCCGCCGAACAGACCATCAGCGAGCGCATCTCGCGACTGCCGAGCCGGTGACCGAGAAGAGCAATGGCAACCACGCCGACCAGATTGTACATCGGCGCTCCCCAGGCCTCACCGATGCCGGAAAACAGCGAAGCGATCATGATGAGGATCGCGGGCCCAATCCCCATCCACAGCACATAGACAAGCGCGCGACGTTCGATTGGCGGCTCGCGAGTCGCATCGGTCTCCGGAGCCGTCCCTCGCCGCAACAGGCCGGATATGGCGAGCACGGCGAAGAACCCGACAAGCGCCGCACATTGCACGCCGATGTAATAGAGGCGCGCGCGGTTCGCCATGACCCACGAATCCCGATTTGCGACGTAGGAAAAGGGCAGAAAGTCCATGCGGAAAAGCGCGATAATGACTGGCGTGATGACAGCCAGGAAAACCGCGAGTGCGAGCCACGGCCACGGCGTGGCAAGCCGGCTACGGGCGCGTGCATCATAAAGAAGCCATAGCCCGCCGAACATCAGCAACAGGCCGGTGGAGAACTTGGCGTAGATTGCGACGCCCGCGACCAGTCCGAGCGCAAGCCACCAGCCGGGCCCGTTTCTGGTGGTGCCGCGCCACAACAGCCAGCAGATGGCCGCCCAGAATGGCATCTGCGCATAGTCGTGATTGAATTGTGGCGTTGGCCAGCCAAAAAAGTAGATCGACGGCATCAACAGCACAGCGGCCAGCGCACGCCTGGAGCCGAGGATGTCGCGCGCTAGCAGATAGACGAATATGAAGGTCGACGTAACAACCAACTGGCTCAGGAGATATTGTGGCCAGCGGAACGACCCGGTCAGGAGATGGGCGGTCTCGAGCAGCCATGCAGGAAGCTGCGGATGCTTGTAGGTCAAAAGCACCCATTCGCGCCCCCACATGAACCCCTCGACAACATCGCCGGGGGGCGCAACCGCCACCAGCGCCGGCAACGCCGTCCAAAAGACAATCTGCATCGCGCACAGAAGCGCCAGCATATAGGCGGGATGGCGTGACATGACGGACAGGGTCGATAGGGTATGCGTGTCTTGCGCAACGGGCACGTCTGCCGGCAGCCACTTGCTCATGGAGTCTTCGATTTCATGTCGCGTTTGGATCGCACCGGGCGGGTTTACGGCTGTGCCTATGGCATAGACTTGCGGCCGGAGCCAGCGGGAGAACACCAAACGTTCGAGCGGCGACTGCCCTCCAAACCTTGCCGTACCGGGCTGGATGCCGCCGCCCATTGGTCAAAGCCAGCCTTTTCTCGCCTTGCGGCACACCCCACCGGGGCAATACATGCCGTTCAAACCTTACGGAAATGTATAATACTACCACCATCGCAAAACCAAGATTGCAGCTGAGATTGCCGCGCGACGCTGACTTTAACCGCGAATCCAGGCAAAAAAAATGGCAATGGAAGACGCCACTCAGGAGCATCTCGAAAACGCCGAGCATGCAGAACATGCCGAGCACGAGGGCAACCCCTTTCTGACCACCGTCTCGGTCACCATAGCTGTTCTCGCTGTTCTGGCGGCGACCGTCGGCAGCTTTGAGTCGCTGGAGACCGCGGATACGATCAACGACAAGAGCGAAGCCGCCTATCTGCAGAACAAGGCGAGCGACCAGTGGAGTTTCTTCCAGGCCAAGAGCATCAAGAAGAACAGCTATGAAATCGCCGCCGCCATGGGCGGCCCCGCCGCCGCTCAGTTTCAGGCCAACGCCAAGCGCAACGAGACCGACAGCGCCGACATACAGTCCAAGGCGCAGGACTATGAGAAACAGGTCGACGACAAGCTGCGCGACAGCGACGTCCATGCCCAACGGCACCATGTCCTGACATTCGCGGTAACCGTGCTGCACATCTCCATTGCCGTCGCGACGCTGTCCATCATCATGCACGGCAAGCGCTGGCCGTGGATTGGTTCGCTGGTTCTGGGCGCATTGGGTCTCGTCGCGGCAGGCTTCGCCTACGTCTGATCGACATCGGCCCACGCCGCCTTCGAGATTCCCCTTCATCAAGATTTTCCCATTCACAGGATCCTGCGATGAGCCAGCATGCCGTCATCCACCATCGTGCCCTCGACTTCTGGCTGGCGCGCGCGGCCGTGCTGGTGATCATCTGCCTGCAGCTTCTGGTCATCAACGATCTGTCCTTCGGGCCGCGCTGGCTGGCGCCGGCGCTGGAAACGGCGCTGCTGGTACCCTTGTCGGTGGCAACAGCCTGGACACAGGCCGAGGCTAGAAAAGCCGCCCAGGATCATCAATGGCGCTCGATCGGCGAGTTTCGCGTGCTGATCCGCAGGGCCGCCCTGGTCATGACCGGCGTCATCAGCATCATGAATTGCGGTTCGCTGTTCCTGCTGGTGCGCGCTCTGCTGGCGGGCCATGCGGGCGGCGGAACCACCCTTCTGGTCGACGCCCTGAACATCTGGGTCACCAACGTCATCGTCTTCGCGCTATGGTTCTGGAGCACAGACCGCGGCGGCCCGCCGACCTGCGGCCTGGTCAAACGCGCCCAGTCCGATTTCCTGTTTCCGCAAATGACGTTGAACGATAGCGACCTGCGCAACTGGCTGCCGGGCTTCGTCGACTATGTCTTCCTCGCCTTCACCAATGCAACGGCATTCTCGCCTACCGACACCATGCCGCTCTCCCCGCGCGCCAAGCTGCTGATGATGGCCGAGGCGATGATCTCGCTGCTGACGATTGCGCTTGTGGCCGCGCGCGCGGTGAATATTCTGACATAGGCTGGCGTTCGCCGAAGCGAATTGCTGGAGAGCGTGCTCGAAGAATGACAATGACCTGGTTCAAGCGATTGTTGCTCAACCTCCTGGCGTTGTCGTTGACTTGGTCTGTCAGCCTTGTTGTAATTAGGAGCAGTGCATACTTCTGGCTTCCGCTACGCCGTCTGGTGACGGGGCCCTTGATGCGCGGGGCTCTTGTCTCGATTGTGGTGGCGATGATTGCGCCGAGAACAAGGTTCGTCCCTCGATTGGCCGTCTTCACCGGCATCTATCTGCTCGACCTTGCATTGTCTTTCCTGATCAGCAGCGGCGCAAACCTGCTTGTTCATACATACGACATGAAGGCGCCGCCCTTCTGGATCATGCACGGCGTTCTCCTCAACCTGTTCATCACAGGCATTTCAGCCTTCTGGCTGCTGAAGAGATTTCGCGTCAGGATCCCGGGAGCTGACGATGACCTTGAGGAGATATTCGGATAGTGGTGCCCGAACGCAAAAAAGGCCCGCCCGGCGAACCGGACGGGCCTTTTTTGATTTCCCCAGGGAGCGTGCCGGGACAGCTTGCCTATGCCTGCCGACCTTGTAGACATTGCCGCCAAGCAGGTTGACGCCGACCCCGCTCAGAAAACCTCCAACAACGTTGGTCTTGTTGTCGTTCAGAATGTTCGAGACGGCATTGCCGCCCAGGATGTTGTTGCCGCCGAGTCACGCAGTTGCGAATTGGATGATGCCTGGAAGGGGCGCACTATCATCCCGACGATTCACGAGGGGGAGGAACCCATGGCGTTCGACTACTGCCACCCGACTGCACCGCACAAGAAGCTGCGCATCCCCAACTGGTACGTGTCGAGCCTGATGATGGACCGGGCGCTTGACGCCGTGGCGCGCAAGGTCAAGAACCTCGACCGCAATCACGACATCCCCTACCTCGCCGGCTATTCGAAGGACGGCAAGACGATCTATATCGACCGGCACATGCCGAACGAATGGCAGTACAAGGGCCGGACGATCAACACCGACCGCTTCCTGCTGTTGCACGAGGAGGTCGAGAAGACACTTATCGACCAACTGGACCTGCACTATCTGCACGCCCACCAGATCGCCACGCGGGCCGAGGAAGCCGCTGTGCGCGCGGCGGGCATCTCCTGGCGCGAATATGACCGCTTCATGCAGAAATACGTAAAGAAGATGGACGACGAGCGGCTGACGAAGGTGCCTGCCGATCTCGACCTGAAACCCTATCGTGACGAACACGACACGGACCTTCTGGAGCGGATGGCTCAAGACATCGAGAAAGGTGTTCAGCCCAAGGGCGTCGACAAGCCCGGCATGCACGCCAGGATCAAGGGCCAACTGAAGACGATGCTGGCACATTCGCATTCGCACGAGCCGAAAGGCAGCGCGGCGGCAAAGGCCAAGCCCGCCACGAAGAAGTGAGTCTTGCGGCGCCAACCAAACCGTTCGACCAGATGATTTGACGAATGAAGGCGAGCAAGAAGCCCGCGTTTCCAATCTCGCGTCAGCGCGACCAATTCTATCCGTCCTCCGCTCCCGGCTTGAACCTGCGCACGATCACCTCGAACACAATGTCTGAAATCCACATGGCGGAGACGCCGATGAGGAAGGCGGCGGCCAGCGTGGTGGTGTCGTCGTCGGCGAGCGGCAGGCCGGTGGCGCGGAAGTACTGCACGACGGGCAGTGTCAGATAGGCGGCCGCCAGGGCGCCGCAGATGGGTGACGCCACCATTTCGCGCAGCTTGTAGCGATGGCGCGACAGGGCCCGCAAGATGCCGCCGGAAAGGCCGGCGACCACCACCGGCGCCTTGATGCCGAGAGCATCGAGAAACTCGTGGATCATGGCGCCCACCCACACAGCGCCTGACCCTTGCGATTGTGCGCGAGCATCGCTTTCACCTCGGCGTCCGACAACGCATCGACGGCGGACGAGGAGAGCCGAATTGGGCTCGAGATCGCGCAAAAACTTCCCTTGGCCGTGGTGCAGCCGGCCAGCGCCAGGAACATCACGATTGCGAGGACGCTCAGTCCCTTGTCCATGATCTCAGCTCCTCGCGGGCAGCATCGGCTGGCAATGCCCCTATGTCGTTCTGGACCTGGTCGGCAATGTCCCGCGTGGCGGCTTCTGCGGTCGCCTGCCTGACGCGTTCGGCCTTTGCGCCGGCCAGTCGCTGCTGAAAGCCGAAACCGAGCCCGCCGACGATGGCCGCGCCGAGCGCGAGTATGGCCGGATTGCCGAGAAGGAAGGCAACGATTGCGCTCACAGCAGCCACCCAATGATCACGCCAGCGATAAACCCGACACTGCCGCCAATGGCGTAAGGCAGCGCGGCACTGATATAGGCGGTGAAAAGCTCCTTCATTTCGCCCACCCGAAGCGATGGGCGAGCCAGTACCAGCACTCGGATATGGCGCCGAGGGCAACACCGGCCCCGGTTTCCACCAGCATCTGGATATCCGGATCAGCCGAGAACGTGCCGCCCTCGTCAGCGGACAGAAGCCCGCGAGCGACAAGGATGCCGGCCAAGTACCGGAGCGCGATTCGAACAATGACAGCGGCCATGGTGATGCCCTTTCAAAAGAATGAGTGAACCCAGGTGGTGATTTCGTGCCAGCGCATGGCTATGGCTGTCCCGATGATGGCGAGAAGGCCGGCGGCGGCCGCGGGCTTGCTGCTGCGTGGCGCTGGTGAGGAATTGGAAGGCGCTGGCACAGCCACGGGCGGCATAGGGCCGGCTGGCGCTGGCGTCTGCCGAGGCGAAGCAGGCTGGACGGGCGCTGGCGAGGCGGCCTGCTTCGCGGGCGCGGCGGGGAACGATACGACAGCGCCATCCGGCCACACCTTGGCGGCCTTGGCCAACCATGTCCTTTGGTCGGCCAACCCGGTCGTGCCGCCGTTCACGACCTTGCAGACGCCGGTCGTGTCGTTGTTGTCGGCAAGCGCATTGATGTTGCGCTTCGTCCAGTAGATCGTTGCCGCCCGCAGTGCGCCCGGGAAGGTACGCAGCAGTTCAGGGTTGGCCGTCACAGGCAAACCAGTCGCGGCCTCGACCTCTTCGAAATTCTCACGGCCAGTATTCTGCAGCAGCCCAGAGCCGCGATAGGCCCATCCGTCGCCGGGCTTGAAGTTCCCGAGCCGGCCGCCGTAGACCTTTTCCGCCAGCTTTACAGGAGCGTTGGCGAAAGGCTTTGCCGCAGCCGAAGTCGGAAACCGTGAGGGCCACACCTCGCTGGCGCGCTTTGCCGAATAGTTCAGGTTTTCCTCGAGGCTCCGCAGCCCTCCGGTTTCGACGCACACGCGGGCGAAGAAATGGCGCAAGCGGATCGGCGTGTTGATACCGGCCCGGTCAAGCAGATAGGCGTTGTCGACAATGCCGGTGATGATCGCCTTCGACGCATTCGGGCATAGCTGCGCCAGTTGGCTCGCGAAGCCACGGTCCATGGGTTTTCCTTTCGGATGATGCTTGGCTATGGTCGGCGCCGGCGGGTGGGCCGATGGGAATCTCAAAGACGAACTACTTTCGCATTGTCCGCACGTCGGTTGCCGCGTTGGCGCTTGGAGTCACCGCGCTCGTGTCATCCCGAGCCGATACGGATGCGTGATGGTACAATTCGCCCACGAAATGTCGCTGCCAGGGCTGGAGATGGACTGGCGGATCATGGCTTTGACAAGCGCCGCGATACCGGTCGGCACGGCCGTGGTGTTCTGGTCAGGGCGCAAATCCTGAAGTGATGACTTCGGGTATCAGCGTTCGTTTTCCGCCTCGCAAGCAGAGGTGGCACCGTGAAAGTCGATTTCGAAACCAAATGCTACGAGAACGAGTGGGAAATCGTTCTTACTAGCGGCTATCTGCGGACTGTCGTAGGTCGCTGCGCCTACCCTTTTCCAGGCGGCGACTGATCATCAACAATGTGAAGCTGCGTGGCCCGGTTGAATCCGCGGCAAGGGCCGCGATGGCTCGAGGCGACCTGGACGAGTACCTATTCGCGGAAGATCACACCGTAGCCGCCTTGGAATTCTTCCAGATCGACAAGTCGTCCTTCGGTCGTGGCCAGGTTTACTCCATCAGCGAACGGGTCGGCCTCCATGCCAGCAAGGCTGACTACCTGCTTCACTTCGCCAGCGACTCATACCCAAGGCGTCGCTCCCGGTGGATCGAGCCTGCCATCGAATTGATGGAAGCAGGAGCGACTTGGTCGTTGCCAACCTGTGCTGGAACAACCGGTATCGACACGCCAAGGAACAAGCTTCGATCGGGCGGGCGATTTCTTCGTCAGCTACGGCTTTCCAGACCAATGCTATCTGGCCAGGATGTCCGTTTTCCGCGCTCATGTACAGCGAAGACAACCCTGCATCGGCACGCTGCCCTGACTACGCCGACGAACTGTTTGAGAAGCGCGTGGATGCCTACATGCGCAATCACGGCGCCAAACGCCTCACATACCGGCTCGCGAGCTATACGCACCGCAACATTCCAAAAAGTGGGCTGAAAAGAGCTTGGCGCCGGTTCAGACCACTGGCGTGCTGCTCCAGCAGGATTGCCTGCCGGTCACCTTTGGGGCCTGGAAGTGTAGCCAAACAACTGGCGCCGATATTTCTTCCAGTTCCATTCCAGACGCTGATAAAAGCGCGCACGGGATTTTCGGCCGATTATCGAGGTGGAAAACGTCCCATTCTGGGTGCCCTGTTCGACGATAGGGCGTTCGAACCAAAGGACCTCAACGCCGTTCTGGGCATCGATCCGATCGATCTGATGGTCGATCGGCAAGGTGATCTTGTTGGCCGCAAACCAGGCGCATCGCGCTTCCGCGACACGCCGCGTGATGAGGTAGGAATCCGTGTTGCGGCAGTGCGGCGCGGGATATAGATGCCTGCCTTTTTTCAATTGCCACAGCGCAGTGTAATAGTTTCCGCCATTGCCGAGATACACGACGGCGTTCCGATCCGGATCAGCGAATTCGGCCAGGCCTTCGTTGAATTTCCGGCAGAAGCTGCTGGACAGAATGACGTCGTCTTCGAAGACCAGGCAGTAAGGATAGCCGCTCGCCAGGAACTCCTGCCAGACGCCGATATGTTTCATCGAGCATGAAATTTCAGCTGGCAGCAGCTTCTGGGAATCGACACGCCGCGCTTTTTCCTCGGCGGAAATGTCGGAGATGTCCCAGTCCAGGAACCAGTTTACCGGAATGCCATGCGGCGCGAAGCCTGCCGTGATGTGACGCTCTCGGTCTTCGTAGCCGCGCTTGACGTGGCATATGCGGACAAAGACCTTGTCGGTTGGAAATTCTGACATGCCCCGTCTGTACTGTTCCGGACCGCGAAAATCCAGAGGAAGCGTTCAGACCTCTTTCCACACCAGATGACCGCCGGCGACATCGCGCCCAGCCAGTTCCCCGCGGTGGAGCGAGGTTGGTATGGAACTCGGGGCAACCGCCGATCGCTGACCTGATGAAGCCGATCTTCGGATCGCTCCAGCACGGCGAGCCCAAGGGCTCCTGGCCACCAGGAGAAGGCTAGCTTCGGCCGTCTCTCCGACATTCGCGGCTGGCCCTGAAACTTTGTCCCGGGTCAGCGCGTTGCCGTGACACGGTGCAAGAGGAGTTCAGATGGGCTTCATGGACGGAGGAGTGGCGGCGCTGGTCGTGCTGTTCATCATCCTGTTCGTGATCACCGCGATGCGGGATCTGAACAGCGCCCCTTGCTTCCATCGCCTGCGCTCATGGCTGCAAAGCCGGCAGCACCAGGATTGACGGCACCTGCCGCGCCCCGGCGGATGATTTCAGGCGTTGGAGAAATTTGATGAAACGCCTGCGCCCCAAAGACCGTTCGTGGTTCTCCTGACGAAACCAACTAGCGAGATCACATGACCGGAAGACAAAGAATTAGCCGTGACACGCGGCCGGTGCCCAGCAAGGTTTTGGCAAGCGTGATCCTGTCAGCGGCAATATTTGCGGCGGTTACCTATGCTCTCATGACTTGAAATGGTCATCGAAACACAGAACCGCATGGATCTGCCCTGCTTACAGACCCGCCCAGAAATGGTCATCGACCATATATTGACTCTTTTTATCATAAAGTATTTTAGTGAACCATTATACAATATAGGTTTTACGAATGGCTGTGCGTATCAGATTGCCAGGTGGCACACTGAAGATGAAAATCTACAGGGAGTTACGAGACCGCGAGCGTGAGCGGCGCGTTCCGGTCATGAAAATTGGCTCTTTGTACTTTGTCTGGTGGTCGAACAACCGGCGGTCAAGCGGGGGTTCTGAATCCGAACGACAGAATAACTTGCGATGACATTTGGGCGCGGCACATTTCTTGTGAGGTTTTAGGGATCACATCAGCAACTGAGTTGGTTTGGTGGCATTGAGCTTGCGAGCGTTAGCTTCTCAGGGGACTGAACCAAAGCCTCGCCAACCTACGGATAGGAGGGCTCCGATCGCCGGGTACTTTTCGCCAACGGCCTCGCAAACCCGCTGCATCGTCGTGTCCATCTCATGGTAGGCCAGCACATACGCCAATTGCCGAAGCGGAATGCTGCGGACGCAGACCTGCGAAAAGTTTGCCATGTCCATGACAGTTCCTTTCCGCCCTAGCGGGCATTTTTTCTGTTCAAGATTTCGGACAAACGGGGAGCAGTGGAACGGAGCGGTGTTGCCTTTTCCGCTGCGAATGACATATGCTAAACGCATGGTTTTATTCAAAAGATTGGCCGAAAGGGCTTTTGTGGCGATTGGCGGCGCTGGTGGCGTCTGGTTGTCGCTTTGGCTGATCCAGGGATTGGCCGAGGGGTGGCCGTACCATCCAGGTGAGCTTTTCCAATTC
Source organism: Mesorhizobium sp. PAMC28654 (assembly GCF_020616515.1). Lineage (GTDB taxonomy): Bacteria > Pseudomonadota > Alphaproteobacteria > Rhizobiales > Rhizobiaceae > Mesorhizobium. The sequence goes on along the minus strand of NZ_CP085135.1, from coordinate 6,340,726 downwards.
GTCGTTTTGAGGGTGGTGATTTACTGTGTCTTGGTGGCACATGCGATCTTGATGGCCGTCGGGCTCGTGGAAGCCCTTGTGGGCACAACTTTGTTTGGGCCTCTCAATCGAAATTCAGACCCCAAGTCGTAGTCTAGATCACCAACGGGACGGTCTTGCCATTCAAGGCAACCCCAAAATAGTCGGTCTCCATCGTGGGATCGGTGTGGAAGTTTCCTATCCCGACCCAGCCACTGCCTGTGATTGACGTGTCCGTTAGGGTCTCGTCAAAGGCGCCGGGCTCGGCGGCCCCATCGTGCCATGTTTTGCGGCTAAACGACGAGCCATTGATGCGTGCCCTTGTCCATATCCATGCGTTGGTTACGAGGTTCGGAGACGGGATATTCCCTGCCGTCCCCAAGCTGGTCAATGTGCCAGCGACCAACTTGCTGAACGCGCTAGTTGCCAGCGTACCGGTGCTGATACCAGTCAATGAAGCGCGGTAACCCTGTTCGACCCCTGCCGCCCCACTGGCCCGCATCAATGCTAGGCAATATTGTTTCCGCTAGTCCATGCTGCGATAGCTCGCCAGCGCATCAATACCTCAACGTCGGCAACTGCCGGTACCCTATCCCAAGACAAGAAGTTGCGCTGCGAACTAGCCTTCGTCCAACGTAGTGCCTTGCCGCTGAGGGAACCGGAAGCAGTCTGAACCAGAGCCGTAAAACCGGTGAGCACCCATCTGTTGCTCCAGTCTGATGGCTGTGCGCCAACTGCGTACTCCGCAAAATTCGTGATGAATAGATCGGGGTCTCCCCCCATCCCATTGCCTGAGTATAGACCGGGCAGCATCAGGACCACGCCCGGCTCGTGGAGAGCCTTATGTCTGTGGCCGACCGGCAGTCATAGTCGATATAATCGACCGCATTGGCCGCCGTAGAAAGCAGAATGGCAGCCCCGGCCGCCGTCTTATGGTTGCTTGACTTGGTCAGCGTACGCGAGCCGGTGCCGTCCTGCACCACGCGAATGCGACCGCGACGGCCCACTACGCAGTTCGTCGGGTTGCCCAGCGTCCTGTTGCCTCCCAGAGTAACCGTGAAGTCAAACCCGGTGGCCATGTCCCATGCAATGGTAGCCGCGTCGGAGAGGACTGTTTCCGCCATGGCGGCATTCACCTTGTCGACGGTCAGAATCTTCCCGGTGGCCGTGCCCCCCTCGTATTCCAGTGCGGACGCAAGGGCTGCAGCCGCCAGCTTGACGAACGTTACGGACCCGTCAAGAAGCGCGATGCCTACACCCGAGAAGGTGATGGCGGTCGTGCCCAGTGTGCCGCCGTCATTGCTCGTACAAATCCAAAGCGTGTCCGTATTGACCGAGCCTAGCTGGACAGCGATAAGAGAGCCGGAATGCTCGTCGTAGGTGTCGAACTCGGAGAAACGGGTAGCCGCAACCGCCGCACCATTCCAAACGTAGACGCCGTTCTCGGCGGATGCTGTCTGGTCCTTCGCAAGGAAGAGGTTGCCCGCCGCCAGCGCGACACCGTCGATGGATGCGCCAGGAGAGGCAAGCGTGACGTTGGCCGTGGACGCCACCTTGACGCGGGACCGCCTGCCGACATTGAGAGCCAAGTTGTCAACGTACTGCTTCGTGGCTGCCTGAAGAGCAGCAGCAGGGTCTTGGGCAAGTGTGACCGTCCCCGAAAACATCGGGCTTGCCTTCGGCGCCAGGCTACCCACAGCAACACCGCTATCCTTCCCCGCCTTCCCAGTCGTGCCCGCGAACGTGACGATGTTATCCGCCACCGAAGACGCCGGCCCGGTGAAATCCCCCACCCCGGCCCCATCCGCGCCCTTGTCACCCGCCCGGTCGAACATCAGCCAGATGCCGTTGGCTGTCGTCGGCAACGTGCCGGCGCCACTGATGCAGGCCAGGGTCAGCTTGCGATAGCCAGCTCCGTCCGCCACCGATCCGGTGACATTGTAGACATAGGAGATCGCGGCGGAGGCCTTGGAGCGCAGGGTCAGCTGGCCCTTGATGGTGTTGGTGCTGTCGTCGAACGTGTCGAGCATGCCGCTTACCGTCGCGCCGCCGGCGTCGAGATTGTCGACATAGGCCGCCGTGGCCAAGGCCGCCGTGGCATTGTTCAGCCGCAGCGTGCCGTTGCCGGGGTCGGCGTCGGTGGTGGTCGTCGAGAAGGTGTAGCCCAGCGCCGCCACGGAGGTCGCCGCCGCCGAGGCTGACGCCGCCGCATTGGTGGCCGAGGTTCCGGCGTTGGTGGCCGAGGTGGCCGCCGCCGTGGCCGAGCCGGATGCAGCGCTGGCCGAGCCCGCGGCGGCGGTGGCGGAAGTGCCGGCGTTGGTGGCGGAAGTCGACGCCGATGAGGCCGAGCCGGATGCGGCGCTAGAGCAAAATCCGAGCGGATAGAATCGATAGGGGTTTCGTTGGGATTGGAAATCTGATTCAGCATATCTGCTGGATTCGGAGGCCGGCATGGCATGGCGAAATCCTTATCGGAAGATTTGCGGGCTCGGGTGGTCGCAGCGGTTGATGGCGGCCTGTCGCGACGGGCGGCAGCGGCGCGATTTGGCGTGGCGGCGGCAAGCTCGGTGCGTTGGGTCCGGGAATGGCGCGAGACCGGAGCCACCTGCGCAAAGCCGCAGGGCGGCGACAGGCGGTCCCACCGCGTTGAAGCGTATCGCGACATCATCCTGGCGGCGATCGAGAGGCGGGTGGACATCACGCTGGTCGAACTCGCCGAGTTGCTGCGACAGGAGCATGGCGCGTCGTTTGCGACGAGCACGATCTGGCGGTTTCTCGATCGTCACTCCATGACCTTCAAAAAAAACGGCGCACGCCAGCGAGCAGGAGCGGCCAGACGTGGCGGCGCGACGAAACGCCTGGTTCGACGCCCAGCCCGATCTTGATCCCGAGCATCTGGTCTTCATCGACGAGACCGGAGCCTCGACAAAGATGGCTCGACTGCGGGGGCGCACGAAGCGCGGGATGCGGTGCCGATCGCCAATCCCGCATGGCCATTGGAAGACGACGACGTTCACCGGCGCCCTGCGCCTCACTGGCATGACCGCGCCAATGGTCCTGGACGGCCCGATGACTGGCGAATGGTTTGTCGCCTATGTCGAGCAGGTTCTCGTGCCGACGCTGCGGCCCGACGATGTCGTGATCCTCGACAACCTGCCGGCGCACAAAAGCGCAGCCGCCCGTGTGGCGATCGAAGCAACCGGCGCAAGGATGATGTTCCTCCCGCCCTATTCCCCCGACTTCAACCCGATCGAGAACGCCTTTTCCAAGCTGAAATCGATTCTACGCAAAGCCGCCGCACGAACCGTCGCGGAATTGTGGGATACCATCAGCGCCGCACTGCCTTGCTTCACACCAACCGAGTGCGCCAACTACTTCGCCGCAACAGGATATGAGCCGGAATGATCAGATTCTGCTCTAGCCGAATTGCCCGCATTGGTGGCGGAGGTCGCCGCCGTGGAGGCGGAACCCGACGCCGCCGTGGCCGAGCCGGATGCGGCGCTGGCCGAGGTGCCGGCATTGGTGGCCGACGTCGCCGCCTCGTTCTTCGAGGTCAATGCGGCGGCGGCACTCGCGGCGGCGGCACTGGCGGCACCCACCGCATCGCCCACCGTATCCTCGGACAGATAGAAGGCGAGCGTGATGGCATCGGTGCCAATCACCGGGTCGAGCGCCTGGAACGCATAGACAACGTCCGCCGACACCGCGCCCTGCTGCACATGCACCGTGGTGCCCTTCTGCAGCGTGCGCGAAGTCCGGGCGTCGGCGGCGCGATACCATACGCCTTCGCTCGCGGTATAGATGCCGTTCTCTCGGGCGTCCGCCTGGTCCTTCACCAGCACGCGGTCACCGACATCGACCGGAACGCCATCGATGGTTTGCAGCCCATGGAGGGCAATGTTGGTCGTGGTCGCCAAGCGCACGGGTTCGCGTTCCCCCGTCAACAGGCGAACGGCGGCGGTTGCAGGTCGGGCCATAAGGCTTTCTCCATGAAAAAGCCCCGCGAAAGCGAGGCTGACGATTTCAGATTCAATATGCTGCGGCGAGCGGAGGCGATGGCCCTGCGTGGTGCTGGGCCGCTTCGCCGTATCAGATCACCGCCACGGCACCGCCAAAGGAGGTTTCGTCCTCATCCGGACTGAGGACGTCAGGTCCGGCTCCCGTTTCGAGCGGCTTCCTGAAATTCTCGCCGTGTCGAGGGTACCTTGCGGCCGGATCAGCCAGCCGGCTGGCTCTGCTGACGCCAGCCGCGAACGATATCCACCACGAACCAGATCAGCTGGGCGCCCACATAGGGCGCGATGGCGGACCAGTCCGGCGCTCCGGCATCGGCGTCGCCGTAAGCCGACGCGATGCAGGCGAGCACTCCGGAGATCAGATGCAGCAGAAGGAGGCGCAACACGCCTCCATTCCAGCGCCTGGTTGCCCACAGCAACAGGCGGCTCAGCAAAAACGTCGGAATCAACGCACCCAGAAGTATCGCAGCATAACCAGCGCCCATGAAATCCCCCTCAGGCCAACATCTACGATCTACCAGTTGACCTCCCCGGTGGTCGCTCCGCAGCCTTCGACGCTAGGCAAGCCAATCGCCTCGCGCCTTGGGCAGATGGAGTTGGGCTGGCCTCTCCTTTCCGAGGCCGTTCCGCTGTTGTCAGCGCAGCAGAATCCTATGCTACGACGGAGCGAAGTTCCGCCCCCTCGGAAACAGCTTCTTCCAACGGCTTGAAGAGCTTGCGGCCGCCGCTGATGCGCCCCCTGCGAGCGCTTCCGTGAAAATCCTACTTAGCGAATTGGCGACAGCGGCGCCTTCAACACCTACTCACTACCGCCATCGAACTCCCAGAAGTCAGCGGAAGACAGGCCCAGCAAATCATCAAATACATCGAAGGCGCGCTCCGATATCACCAGGTTCAGTTCCTGGCTGATCCCGAAGTCATCTTGCCCCGCCTCGCCGTCGACCTTGAGCCAGACGAACGGGGGCAGCTCTACGTCAGGCTGCACCTCATGAAAATCTTCGGATGTGGTCACCTCTGCATCGGCGAATGTGGCACCGGTAATGCCGATAGAGAGCAACCCACGCTTGGCCTCTTCTGTGACGAGGAAACAGGGAAACGACGTCACAAGGGCATCGCCAAGCCAGCCAGCGAATTCAAAGTGAAGCTTGCTCACGATAGGCGGATGGACACTGGTGTCCATAACGGTGCCCTCTGCTAGCTCACCGGCTACGAGAGGTTTAATCTCATAATATTCCATCAATCACCTATCGGCGGGTCAAAAAGATGCCCATATTTTTTGTCCAAATGAGTCGCGTAGTCAAGCACTTGCTGCCGGGTTGCGGTTGCGTGCGTTTTATAGAATTCGTCCCATTCTGATCGGATGACTTTCAAGTGCAGATTTATATCGAATTCTTTGCGGATTCCACGAAGATTTTCTATTGAATTAAGCTCTTCATTGGTAAAAAGATTCGGATATTTCTTATTTATCCTTTGTTCTACGCTGTGGTGGACCACATAGTCGCTTCTATTTAACGTAGGATTGGCATCAAAGAAGGTCTTTCGGTAGTTCTTTGATTTTGCCCATCCAACCTTTGCGCCAGCATATTTGATGGCAGAGGGGTCCCGGGCAATTAACGAAGCCAGCAACGCGGTATTAAAAGCATTTTCTGGGATTTCACCCCGTCTTGCCCTCCGCCGTTTAATCCGTGGGGAGATTGAGCGCGCAATTGCTTGTTGAAATCGAAGAGTTTCGGCATCGACGCCTCGGACAAGAGCTTGGCCTCCTTCGATAAGCTCAATTGGCCTCTTAGGAAATTTTGAGGGGCTCTCTTCCCAGTGCTTCGCGACCTTCCCGGCTTGCCTCAACGCCTTTCCGGCCAGCTTTTCGAAAGGAATTACTTCCGCAACGTTCAGCAATGCTTCGCCGTAATTGCCGTCCAGCGCCGCGTTCGCGGCTTTCTCCAGTGCAAATGACAGCGCCAACGGCGTGGCATCAGCCACCGAGATGCCGTCTTCACCGAGCCCGTCGGAGCCGACGAGTTTTTGCGCAAGAAAACGCCGTAAACTGCCGCGTTCACTATCGCCGGCTATTAATTCTCCCAGCCACTCCTGGTTGGTCTGGGCATAACCGGTCAACCATTCCGGTTTTGGACCCTTTCCGGACACCGCACGCCGGGCAAACTCCGTGGCCTCAGTCAATTTCTCGGGGCTCACCAACGACGCAAAGGAACCGTCGTTCACTCTGCGTTCGTTTGATTTGGCGACACTCGTCGGAAGCAAATGGTGAAACATTGCTTGCTGAAATCCAGGCGGTGTCGCCTGAAGCACGCTGCTCAGATCGGCTTTCTTGTCCTGCGGTGACAAAGCCTTGTCAGTGAGCTTGCCGCCAATATCCTCAGCAACAGAGTTCGGCAAAGGTTGAACAGTCTCGATCCCTAAGTGCTGCTGGGCGGCGATCGAACCGATGATGGCTGCCTGATAGGCTTCCGGCGTCGAAGGATTGTTCCAAGCCGCGTCGAGGTTCGCGAACGTCTTGCGTACATAGCCGCCCGGATCGCCCTGCCTCTCCTTGAACGTCAGGTCTGCTGCCGTGACTATGGCGTCATGACGCGCCCTGTCCTTCTCCGGTGTCGCACTATCGACCTTGGGCGCGGACTCCTTGACCACGGTCCGCACGGTGTCGTTAGACATCGTGCGCATGGCGTAGAACTGGCGACTGACATCAAGCGCTTGATTGAAGGCCTGCGAACGTCTGATGCCTTCCGTCGAGCCATAGAGCGTCACGAACTGCTCAGGTGTGAAAGTCGGTCCTGAATAGAGACCCGTCTCCCGGATGGCAGCCGGCGCGTTCAGTTCGGCCAGGCCGATGCTGGTGCGCATTTCGACTTGCCGGACGGCGTCGGCGGTCCGAGCCTGCTGGAGTAGGAGCGGCCGGTCCTCAGGTGGGATTTCATCCCGGAAGGCCTGAGCCACTCGCTCGTCAGCCGTCAGCCTGCCGACGCGGTCGCCTTCCGCCGCCGCCGCATCCGAGCTACCCGAAACGCGGATCCACTCCATGGGCTGAAAGCTGGAGGCATCGCTGCCGAAGGCTGGCGTCCCGACACCAAATATTTCCAGCGCCCGCTTGGGATCCTTGGCGATCAGGGCCTCGAACCGCGTCTTCGCGGCGGTGCTGAACCAATCCTTCACTTTCTGCTGCCTGATCCCCGGGTCGAGTCCCATCTTGGCGATCAGGTCGAGCCCTTCCTGGCGGGCCGCTTCGAAGCTCATGGCATCGTCGGGATTGGCCTGGCCGATGGCGATGGCACGGGTTTTTAGCACCGTGTCGACCTCGGCCTGCTCGTAGTCCTGCCGGCTCTGGCGCTGTCGCTGCGCCATGCGCCGCGCGCCAACCATGCGCATCGGCTCTTTCTGCATCGCGAAAGCGGCGCGCTGGCTCGCGGGCATGTTCGGCAGCGCGTCGTCGAACAGCGTGTCGAACAGGCCGGTCTTGACCACCCGGCCGCTGCGCGGGTCAACCTGGCCGTACATGGTCTCATGCAGGCCGCTGCCGTCGGCCGGCGCGTTCGCCGCCACCTCGTCTTCCGCCTGCGCGACCTGGCCGTTGAATCGGCGGCGCGCCAGTTCGGCGTCGAACGCCTCCTGCTGGTCTTTCATCTGCTGGTAGCGCTCGGCGACAGCGGAAAGCTGGTCGCCAAAACCCTGCATGGCGCCGCCGATCGGCGATCCCTGCGGATACTGCACCGCATTGCCGGTATCGAGCCGGCGTTGGGCAATGGAGAGGGGAATGATGTGGACCATTTAGTACAGCCCCGAATAGCCGCCGGCTATGGCCGCGCTCGCCCGAGGCGAGAGTGCCGAACCGCCGAAGGTCACGGCCTTGGGCTGGTCGTGGAGTTTGGAAAGGCCGCCAACGAGGGCACTGCCCGCGCTGAAGATGCTGGCGGTCACCGCCTGCTTGCCGGAAAAGCGCGAGATGTCGGCCTGGGTGTAGAGGTTGTTCTGACGCAGCCGCGAGCCGTACAGCATCGCGTCGAGGTCCATCTGGCCCTGCCTGGCATTGGCCGCCAGCACCTCGGTCGGCGAGCCGGCGATGCCGACGCCCGACGCGCCGGCCTGGGCGCGCGCCTGTGCCTGCAGCAGATCCTGCTTGTGGCGTTCCTGACCCTGTTCGTAAGCGGCGGATTGCGCTTCGGCCTGCGCCTGCTGCTCATAGGCCTTGGCCTGATAGTCGGCCATCTGCTTCTGCTGCTGACCTTGGAGCAGCGCGCCGCCTGCCGACAGGGCGGTCCCTGCCAGTCCGAGAAGAGCGAGTGTGCACATGGTCAGCCTCGCTCGCCGGTGATGGGCATGAACTTGCTTTTGACGCCATCAACCGGCGCGCCCAGCGCCGGGCGCGGATCGAGCGTGCCGCCAGGGCTGAGGAAGGACAGGAGCAACCTGTCGGCCTGGACGGCAGGGCGGCTGAGGCGTGCCGGCGCGGTCGCGCGCGGCCCGGCCATGGCGGCGCGGCGGGTGGCCGTCAGGTTCACCTTGAGCTCGGCCATGCCGGCGGCGTCGAAAAGGCCGTTGGCGGTGGTGATGGCGCGGCTGAGCGTATCGGCCTCGAACAGTTCCTGGCGCATCTGCTCGATCAGTCGGTGGACGGCGCGCCAGCGCGCGCCAAGTGCTGCCGCCTTGGCGTCGATCTCATCGCCAAGTGCCGCGATATCGGCCCGGGCCTCGCTGGCGGCGGCGTCCGAGCGGCGCTTGCCCGCGACGTCGATGGTCTTCTCCAGAAGGGCGATCGCGTCGTTGCAGTCGTCCAGAGCGGCGCGCGCGGCAGCCAGGTCGCCGTCGCCGAAGACCGCCCGGTCCTCGGCATCAGCCAGTTGGCCCCTGCGGGTGATCGCGTCGTTGAGGTCGGTGTCCAGCAAGGCGATGACGGCGGCGAAATCGGCAGCCGTCCGCGCCCTGCCGAGTTGCTCGGCATGGGGGGATGTCATGGGGATGTCCTTTTTTTGAAGAGTGAGGAGCGGCCCGCGCAACTGCCAATCTCCCCCTAGTGGGGGGTGAGGCGTGGTCCGCGTAGCGGATGGAAAGCCAATTGCTTGGCTTTCCGAACAACGAACGCCCGAAGCGAAAGCGAAGGGCCGGAGCCGGCAGGGCAGAGGGGGGCGCGAAGGATCGCTGCCCTTGGTTCAATTCATGATCAGCAGAGACTTGGCCGGGGAATGTCAGTGCGTTTGGTTGAAAGGCCGGCGGGACAGCGCCGCCCTCTGTCCTGCCGGACATCTCCCCCACATGGGGGGAGATTGGCAGTTCCGGCGCCGCGCCCTAAGGCTCGGCATCAAACACCGGCGTGAACGCCCGGATCGTGCACGGCGTTGGATTGACGTGGCGGATCTTCACCCGGCCCTGCCCTTCCCAGCTGTCGTCGATGGGAACCTCGACATTGCCGGTGAACAGGCCGGCCTTGCCGTCGGGCGCGACGATGCTGGGCATTCTCACCGGCTCCCAGCGGCCGCGGATCAGCGACTGCACCTCAAGCCCGGTCGTGTCGGTTTCCATGAGCGACATGATGACCTTGGCCACCTTCTTGCGGCGGCCGATGACGGAACCGTCGCGGCCGCCGACATCGAGTTCCAGCGTGTCGGCTTCCGAGCGGGTGCGCAGCCCGACCTGCCATTTGGCGGCAAGGGCGCCGCCCGGCAGCGTCACCTGGCCGGAGGCGACGGCAAGGCCCTTGTAGACCTTGCCATCGGCAAGAACGTCGACGCTCTGCCCGTTGAGATGATCGATCCCGCTGACGACATTGACCGCCGCGCCAGAGTAGGTCAGGCCGCAATCGACCTGAAAAGCGTCTTCCAGCGCGCCATATTCGAACGGCGTCATCATGATCTCGATGTAGCGCCGGGTGACGCCGCCGATCGTGCGCTTGACGAACAGCCAGATGTCGTCGACACCGCTCTGGCCGGGCGTCACCACAGCACTTTCGACGGTCGCCCAATCCGAACCGGCAAAGCTGCCGGCGATCCGGTGGCGGTGCAGACCGCGCACATCCTGCGAAGGCTGGTGGGTGTAGCCGCCCAGCTCGCCGCTATCGAGCGGGAACCACAGCATGGGGTCCGGATCGGTCTGGTAGGCCAGCTCGACAATGCCCTTCTTGGCGACGTGTTCGGAAATCTGGCCGATATCCTCCGACGCGTATTTGTTGGCGGATGTCTGCGTGAGCTCGGCGATCGCCTTGCGGCTGCGGGTGACATAGAGGAACGACTGGCCGGCATCGATCGGGCGGATCTTGGCGCAGCCGAACGTGCGCGAACGCCGATTCTTGAACGAAGACGGCGTCAGCGCCTCGTCGATGCCCGAGCCCGATAGCGCACGTATGCCGCCGCTGGTGCCGATCATCAACGCGCCGTCGGACTCCGCGATCCATACGATGTCGTTGGCTTGGCCGCCGCCGGCCTGGATGAACTCCAGCGCATCGTCATCCTTCTCGCCGAGCGCGAAATTGTCGAAATCGCCGGTCACCGAGGCATAGACGGAAAACCGGCGGCTGAAAGCCAGCCGCTCTTCATAGAGGGAACCGCTCTCGACATATTTGCCGGGCACGAAAGTTCCCAGCCGCCAGCGGGTGATCGGCGTCGTGTCAGGCAGGGCATGATTGTAGAGGATGATCGTGACGACCGTCGTGCTGACACGGCTGATGACCTTGGCCCAGCGCCAGATGCCATCGGAACCGAGCAGGCGGATGGAGCGGCCGACATCCGTCGTCTGGAAGCCCGTATCGTTGTTGATGCCGATGATCGATGACGCCGTCAGGTTGAACGGTGCCTGCGTCTCGGCCTTCTCATGCATGGCCCATTCGGCCATGTTGGTGTTGACGGCATCGCCCCCGCCGCCACCCGAGCAACGCAGGTCGTGGTACTCGAAGGCGACGCTGTTAGTGAATTCATAGAAGCGCGTCTCGGAGCCGGACCAGCCTGTCTCCGCCGACCGGGAATCCAGCGTGACCCAGTTGGTGCCATCGTTGGAGCCCCTGAGCTGCCATTGCGTCGGCATGTCGGCATTGCTCGAGTTTTCCGGCGCGGTCAGCCAATAGCCGTCACAGACCTTCTGTGCGCCACCGGCAAGACGGTAGCGGACGAACCCGCTTGACCCTTCCGAGATGCTATACGCGCCTGATTTCACCCCGTCGAAGATGCCATAGGTATCCGTGTTTCCCCTGCTGCTGCTGACCGTGCCGCTTGGGGCGGTATTCGATGTCATTATTGGCGTGATCGATCCGCGCCCTGCCGGCGTCAGCGTCGTTGGTGTCGTGTTGATGGAGTCGTATGGACCGTCGAGGAAATCGAAATCCGCGAGCGTCCATGACGTGTTGGAAGTGCGGGTAAGCACTTGCGGGATGTAATTTCGGTGGGTGATCCACATCTGGTCCGCTGACTGGACATAGGCCAGGTCGAACAGGTCCGCCTCCAGATAGGGCGAGGCAACCTCAACCGTGCCGACGCGGGCGCCATAAGCGTAGATGCGGATGTACTGGTCGCCGAACTCCAGGCAATAGGCCTGCTCGGAGGAGAAGATGAAGGGTATGCCGCGCGTCTTCTTCGCCGAATTTTTCACCTCGCCGACGAAATAGGTGCCGCCGCGCTTGCGGATGCCGCCATGCGGCAGCGTGACGAAGTTCTCGCATTTCGATAGCGCCGCACGGTAGAGGTCGAGCGAGGCGCGCGCATGCAGGCGCGGCGAGATCTCGCCGCGAACGAACGTGTCCTGGATCGGATAAAGCGCGGTCATCAGCGCAACGCCCTGTTGTCGCCGCGCTGTATTGTCCAGGAGGCGGTGTAGCTTCTACCGCCGCGCTGGATGGCGTTGGCGGTGAAGGCCGCATCGACAGCCCGGTCATAGGCCGAGCGGGCGATGTCGATCATGCCGGACTTATGGGTCAGCGGATGCGCGATCTTGATGGCGAGCGCGGCCACCAGCACTTCGGTGAACAGCGCATCCCAGTCGTTGGGATCGGTCAGGTTGGCAATGTAGCGGATGATCAGCGGGCCTGGCTGGTCGCAGTAGATCAGGCCGGCCTCCTGCCGCCATGAGATCGGAATGCCGTCCGGCTCGCCATTATGGGTCAACGGCAGTGGCCGCAGGCAGTCGGCGGGAAGCTCGTAGGCGAAATTCAGCGTGCCCTCGCCGCTGCCGGTGTCGGCGCCGGTCACCGACGAAGACAGGATGGCGAAAACCCAGCCATGCCGGGTCAGCTCCCCTTCCCGCGTTAGGTCGAAATGCAGGTTGAGCAGCCGGGCGGCCTTGACGTCCTGGTCGAGACTGTCGATCGGCGCCTCGTCGAGCACGGCGAGCGCCATGTTGGCGATATCGAGCGGTATGATGGCCATGGCTCAGCGCCTCGTCCATACAGGTCGAGCAAACGTCATGATTTTCTCCGGGCATGAAAAAAGCCGCTTGCGAAGCGGCTGGGGAAATTTTCGATTCAATGAATAAGGCCGGATCCGGTCTACCAATCACTCACCGGCAGGGAGCTGTTTCAACGCCTCATCATTCTCTCATTGTGCGGCGAAATGAGTCACCGTCACTTCTTCGGAATGACAATGCCCTTCCCAAGGTCCAACCACGTCTTTCTAGCGATCTCGTATTCGTCCTCGCTGCTATTGCAAGTGAGCGTGACCACCCCGAACGACGCCTCTTCAACCATCATCCACATCCGCGTGGGTGAGTCTAAAAGCCTGAGACGGACAGAGGAGATAGAGACTTCCTTTCCGTCGATCGTGACCATGGCCGGCTTGTCGACGACAACGGGATTCAAACCGGACTCGGACGCCTTGACGATAGTATTCTTGTTTATCTCGTTCCGGAATCGATCGAAGAATTCGTGCGATCTCAGACCTGTCGGGGTCATGGTCAGCACAACATCGCAATCGCCGCCGCAAGCCGAAGCCATGCAGGACAGCACGATGTCCTGTTGGTCGAGCCTGGCCGACCACAGATTGTTTTTGTAGGTAGGCTGACGCCCTTGGCGGGTTCGGAAATCTCGCCGGAAACGGCAGGTGCAGCGATGGAAAGCAGGAACAGAATTGTGGCTGCGAGGCGCATGGGACAGATCGTGCTTTCTGATCTCGGAGTGGCTGAATAGCTCATCGCCAGTCTCTCCCAAACAAGTCGATTGCACCATGCGCGGTCAACAGCAATCCACAGTTGCTGGACGGCATGCTGCCTTGCGAAATCTCTCGTGCCAAGGTTTGGAAAGAGCTCGTGTCAAGGTTTGAAAAGAGAATGCCACTATTTCTGAAAAGGAGCGGGCGCTTTTCGCACCCGCCCCTCCTCGTCAGCTCACTAGGCCTCGGTGGTCTTCAGCGCGATGAACGACATGTTCTTCACGCTGGAGGCCGTGCGGTCCCAGTTCGCCGCCAGCGCCAGTTCGGCATCGGTGGCGAATTCGCCAGCAAGCGACGCGGCAAGGAAACGCGTGCCCGGCACATGCGGCACGAAGTGCCGGCGTCCGACCATTTCGGTGACGCCGCCGCCATGGCCCTGGCGCGGCTTGCGGTCGAACTCCAGCGGGCCGCCTTCCGTGTTGACCGGAAGCTCGTTCCACAGGATCGCCTTGTCCTTGAACATGAAGGCCGTATAGACGCCGGTTGCCACCGGAATGTCGTCATCGACGACGGCCCGCAGACCCATGTAGTAGGGGATCAGCGGCCCGCCCTGCTGCGAGGACGGCACATAGTCGATCAGATCGGCGAGCTTCAGCGCCTTCATCTGCTTGGAATGCATCCAGATCGTCTTGAACTTGTCCGCGCGGTCGCCCATCAGGTAGGCGGCCTCGATGATGTCCGTGTCGACGATGGAAGCGCCGGTGGTGCGCACCAGGTCGCCGGCGTCATTGGCGACGTTGTCGGCCAGCACACCCTTGAGGATGCCGAGCAGTGTCAGCTTGTTGGCGCGCTGCCAGTATTCGGTCTGGCGGCGCACGATCAGCTTCTGCGGGTCGTCGCCGGCCAGGATCGAGGTCAGGTCGGGAATGCCCCAGGCCTGGGCGCGGACATTGCGGGCCGCCACTTCGCGGCGCGCGCCGACCTTCTTCATTTCGATCGAGTCGGCCGGATTGTCGTTGACCGGTTCGGACGGATCGTTGCCGAGGTCCTTCCAGCCGGGCATGTCGACGGATCGGCCGCCCATCGAGAGTTTCGAGGAGATGGACGGGTCGGAAAACAGGATTCCGGCCTGGTAGATTTCGAGAGACTGCACATGTTCCTCGAACGAGTATTGCGCATAGACGGACGGAACGATCGCGTCCGCGATGCGGGTATAGGCGTCTGCCATTATGGTCTTCCTTCAGGTTTGGATTGGCGGCTGGTGCCCAATTCACAAAGGGTTGTCGGGCATCCACAGTGCCGGGTTTTCGCCGGCCTCGCGTGCCAGCCGCCGGGCGCGGGCGGGGTCGTTTCTGACAAGGGCTGAAATGTCGGTCAGGTTGCGTTCGCCGGCGGCGTTGCGCTTGAACGGATTGCCTCCGCTTGAACGCGCGCCGCCGTCGATCGTGTCTTCTGTGAACATCGCCTCGCCAATGGCGTGGAACGCCTTGGCGATCTGCGGGTCGGTCAAGGCCCCGTCCGGCAGGAGGATACCCCTCGCCTTGTAGGCATTGACCAGGCCGAGCTTCTTCATCGCCCGGTTGGCGACCTCCAGACGCTGGCGAAAGCCATCGCTGTTGGTCGGCCCCCAGTCCTTGACGAGGTCGTCATGGGTGGTCTCGACCGAGCGGGCAAGCGCGGTTGCTTGAGCCTTTGCCTGCTCGGCCATGTAGCCGACGAACTTGTCATGATAGGCCTGAGCGATCTTCGGCGAAGCGCCGGCTTCGACCGCCCAGGCCTTGGAGGCGTTGGCGAGTTCGTCCGAATAGGCGAAGTCCTCGGGCAACCCGTCGGGCCGCCTGTATTCGACCTTTTCCGACGATGTAACCGGACGCATGGTCTCCGGCAGCCGGGCATGGAACCTGTCCCAGTCTTCCTTCGGCGCGTCAGGTGCTGGAACGCGCAGGCTTTCGCCCTGCTGCCGCTCCAGCTCCGCATAGGATGTGAAAACCCGATCGAGGCTTTCAGGCTTGGTCCAGCCCTTGGTTTCAGCGATTTTACGGTTGCCTTCGGAAAGACCGTCAAACCAACTCTGGCCGGCCGGCGGGGCGGACCCGTTCTCCCCGTTGGCCGGTGGCCGTGCAAGGTTGCCCGCCGGCTGCCGCGCAGCCACGGACCCGGCGTCTGCCAGATCTGTCATGTGATGGATTCCTTGTTTAAATGTTCAGAGGAAATTGCCGCTGCCCAAGTTGACGAACAGCGGAAAGGGACGGCCGGCGGCGAAGCTTGGTATCTCCCCCCTCGAGGGGGGAGATACCGCTAAATATTATCGCCCCAGTGCTCCCACAGCAGCGTGATCGTGCCGGTCACCGCCAGCGTGCCGTCGCCGTCGATGTCCGTGCCGGTGGCGAAGGCGAGGTTGAGGAACAGGTCGGCCGGCGTCACTGTGCCGTCCAGGGTGAAGGCGGTGGCAACGACATCGGCGGTCGAGGCGGCCGACAGGTTGAGCCCGGCGCCGTCCAGCGTGCGGGCGGTCGAAGCCAGCACATTGACCATGGTGGAAGCGAGCGTGGCGCTCGATGCCGCCGCCGAGCCCAACGACCAGGTCAGCGCCGCATTGTCGTTGATGGTCGATGCCCGCGCCGTCAGCACCGCGAACCGCATGCGGGCGGTGCCGCCCTTGATACGGATCTTGCCCTCGGTGAAATCGAAGATCTTCTGGGTGGCATAGGCTTGTGCATCGGCGACCGCCACCTGCATGGCATTGAAGGAAAACACGGTGCGGTAGGCGCCGCCCTGCCCGGTGGTCTGGACGGAAAGCCCCGCCTTGGGTGGGACGAAGCCGGCGTCTCTGGCAGCGGCACGGGAAAGCGTCCGGGGAAGACCTCGGGCCATGTGGTATCTCCATTCTTGGGGGGATTTGTCTCTCGGCTGAACCCGCCGCGGGGCAGAACTTTTCCGACGAGGCTTGAATCATCTCGTCAGCGAGGCGCGCCATCATCTTGTTCCGGATGATCTTTTCCGGCGCGGCCAAATTGTCTTCCAGCACGACTGCCGCGATCAAATCGTCAAGATGGCGGAAACCATGTCTGATATTGCAACGGAAACCATGTCCTATATCGTATGGCCCCGCGCCTAGGTTCCGCCGCAATGCGCCCGCACTGGACCTCAGGGCTTCAAGAGAGGATCTCGAAGATGATTATGAAGAAAACCATTGTGGCCGTGCTGATGACCGTCGCGACAGTCGCGCTGGCTGGCTGCGAGACGCAGTCGGAATCGCAGCAACGGGCGACCACGGGCGCGCTGATCGGAGGCGCCGGCGGCGCTCTCGTCGGCCAGGCGCTCGGCGGCAACACCGCAAGCACCGTGGTCGGTGCCGCAGGCGGCGCCCTGCTCGGCGCAGTCATCGGCCAGTCGACCACCCCGCAGCCGAGCGGCCAACAGCTCTGCCGCTACCAGAACCGCTCCGGCCAAATCTACACCGCGCCTTGCGACGACCGTTATTACAGAGGGCAGTACTGATCGAAGCACCTTCTCCCCGTTACGGGGAGAAGGTGCCGTCAGGGGATGACGAACAGCGCTGGAGACCCTGTCTCGCGCTGTGGTTGCATTGAGGCTTTGCTCCTATCGCAATTCGCGCTATCGTTTCCTCCGTTTTGGGGGTGAGACGATGCGGAGCTTGATGATCCTGCTGCTGGTGCTGTGCGCCGATACGGCACTGGCCAATGAGGCGGACCTTGAACGGAAAATCGGCGACTGCCTGATCCTGCCGGGAGCGGCGGTCAACAATGGCGTCAAAGCTGTTTTCGAGGTGACTTTGGACAAGGCCGGCAAGGTCAAGTCGGTTACCGCTGTATCCTATGAGCCGCATTCAATGGTGGCAGCGGGAGCGGCCCGGATACTTGCGAAATCGCTCCAGAAGCGTTGGCCGCCAGGCATCAAGACCAGCCCGGTGCGGATCACCGTGGATTTGAGCAAATTCTAGCTATGGCACGACTTGAGAGAATAAGGGCTCAATCCGCGAAGTTACTATCCACGAACATCTCGGCAAATTGCTGGGGCGTGAGCGTTACATTGTTGTCGCGGGCGATTTTTTGGTTCCTTGCCCACATATCCCGGATTGCCTCCGGCATCTCGTCAGGCATGTGCATGGCCTGTGCAATTGCGTCGTCCCATTGTCCATCGCCACCATAGATGGCCTGGAGTTTGGGACCCATTCGCTTTCAAGCCATCCTCCGCCTCTTGAGAGAGTTCTCCAACCAAAGGCTCTGCAGTCTTGCCGGCTTGTTTTAGGCCCGCGGACGCCAGTCGCTCGGGGGGCACTACGCCTACGGCGTTGAAAATCATGTCGCCGTAGTTGCCGTCTATCGCGGAAGCAATGGTCTTCTCGGCGGCGACCAGACCCGTAGCGCCAAGCAGCGAAATGGGCAGGGCCGGATCGCACGCACGTGGCTGCCGCGTTCGCGGGATGTTTCGACTGAGGGTTTTGGGGACACGCTCGGCGTTGACCGGGCTTTCGTCATCCTATGGCGAAGCAAGGAGCGAAGCGACGCGCGCGGACCAAGGGATCCATGCCGTGCCCCTCGAGCGTTGCAGTGGTTCAGAATTCTGATGCGCGGCAATCTTCGGCGATGGCCACGGCGTGGATCCCCGGGTCAAGCCCGAGGATGACGAAGGGGCGGCGCACGCGACAGCCGATCTCCCCCACGAGACGGGAGATGGGCAGCTTCAGCCCTTCACCTACCCTCCAGCCGTGCCGCCTTCTCCAGCGCCACCAACTGTTCCTCGTCCAGCGTCAAGAACCCCATGATGTGCTGCACCACCTCGGCGCGCGCATTGCTCAAGGCGCTGTGCAGCTCGAAACCGCCGGGCGTTTTCGTCCTGGCCATCCACTCGCCATAGGACGGGCGCCGGTAGTAGCCGGTCGCCGCCGCGAGATCAGCCAGAACCATCTCGCCATCCTCGCCTGAAAAGACTCTGAGATACGCCTTGGTCAGCGCATCCCGCGCCTTGGCCGCACCACCGGCCTGCGTTGAGTGGGCAAAGCGCTTGCCGCTCATGCGCCGCCCGCCGCGCTGGCGCCGGCCGGCGCATTTTGTGTCGCCGGCGCGCCCTGCGCGGCCGGTCCACCCGCGCCGCCGCCCTGCAACAGCCCCTGCAACCCATCGAGCAAGCCGCTGTCGCGGGCCTGCACCGGCCGGCACCGCGTCCTTGGCCACCTTGCCGGCGGCGGCGATGGCCGCCATGCCGGTCTGCGCCTGCTGGGCCTGGGCGCGGGCGCTGCGCATGCCGTCCACCTCGTCCTTGCGGCGGAAGATGCGCTGCGGGCTGCGGCCCGCGCTCTGCACGATCTTGATCGCCTCGTCGCTGTCGATATTGTCCATCACGCCGGGATCGAACTGCGCCATCTGCATGGCCGTCGTCACCACCTGGATGGTGTCGCGCGCCTCGGCCGAGCGCCTGAGCACGCCGAGCGGGCCGGTGAAGGTCGGCCGCACCGTCTTGCCGGCCAGGGTTTCAGGCGGCACGAAGCGGCTGTCGTCGTCGTAAAGTCCCTTGTCCTCGAGGATGCCGAGCTCGCGGTCGAGATTGGTGGCGAAGCCCGCCTGGATGATCGAGCCGGAGGGGCCGAGCAGCGCGCCCTTCTCCTCCTGGCGGATCAGCGCTTCGGTGGCGGTCATCTGCGGGTTCTGCACCAGCGTCTGGAACAGGTTGACGAACATCATGTCGCGGATTTCCTCGGCCCGGCTCTGCGCATAGTTGAAGGCGTAGGTCGGGTTCTGCCCGGTGGTGATGGGCGCGATCAACGGCCGCCCGCTGTCGTCGATCAGGCCGGGATAATTCTCGCCGGGATTGAGCACCGGCACATAGTCGAGCCTGGCCTTCGAGGCGGTGGCCGGATCGGTGATCTGCTGCAGCGCGCGCAGGCCGGAGCGGCGAACGGCGTTTTCCTCGCGCACCGTGGTCAGCGCCTCGATGGTCGGCGAGATACCGTAGGGGTCGCCCTCGTAGCGGCGCCAGTTGAAGCAGGAGACCGGGAAGGTGCCGAAGCCGCTTTCGCGCACGATCGCCTCCTCGTCCTCGATGACGTGGTAGGAGGCATAGGCGGTGTCGAGATACTGGTAGGAGCCCGACAGACGGTACATCTTGCGCTCGTCGCGCGGCTGGATGCACTGGATCAGTGAGATTTTTTCGTCGCATTTCGCCGGATCGTCGACCAGCGTGCGAATGCGCGCCGGAAGCTTTTCATAGCCCAGCAGCTGCGCCGCCTGCCGCGCCGTGCGCTCGTAGCGGCGGTGGAACGTATCGACCTGGCCCCAGCGGTTGCGGCTGAGATACCCTTCCGCCACCGGGATCGAAGCATAGCGGATCAGCGTGTTGCCGAACCCCTCCTCCGCGTAGAGATAGGCCGGGCCGTAGCGAACGACATTGCGCAGGCACGCCTGCGTGGCCGGGACGAAGTTGGAATTGGCGGAGTAGCGCAGCGAGAACAGGAAATCGCGCAGCGCCTCCGCCCACTCCTTCTCCTCGTCGGTCTCCTCGTCGTTCATGGCGGCGGTCGACAGGCCATGCCATTTTTCCGACTGCGGAATAATCAGGCTTTCCAGCCCGGCCGCCAGCCGGTTGGCGGCCGAATTGATGGTGTTGGCGTAGACACGGCTGCCCCGCCGCTCCTGCCGCTCGGCCTGCGAATCCGCACGACCGCCGCGCCGCCCGCTCCAGATGTCGGGCGCATCGGGATCGCAGAATTCAGAGACGGCCTCCCACACAGCCTCATACTGGCTGCGCTCGGTCTCGAATTCGGACTGGCGCAAAAGAATATCTCGGGCGCGGGAATCGCTCATGTTTGAAACTCGCTTGTTTGGCGCGAAGGCAGGAGCTGCCGATTTCCCCCCTCGTGGGGGAGATGTCCGGCAGGACAGAGGGGGGCGCTGTCCCTCCAGCCCGAAATCATTATTGTGTGTTGCCTTGCGGCCTGCTTCGATTTGCAAATGAAGGTCGGCGTTCCTTCACGCCCCCTCTGCCCTGCCGGGCATCTCCCCCACGAGGGGGGAGATCGCTAATCTCACCCGCCTCGCCGCTTCAGCGACCGCGCATGCCGGCGCCACATCCACCACTCCCACACGCGCTTGCGAAATGTGCGCTTCATCGCGGTCATGGTCAGATCCCCAGCAGCACGCGGCGCTGGCCGGTCAGGTCTGTCGGCGACAGGTCGGTCTTGACCGTGCCGGCGGTACCGTTGTTCTGCTCGAGCTCGGCCCGCAGCGCGGCCTCACGCGCCTGCACATCCTTGTCGGCGATCGTCGGCGCCGGCGGCAGCGGCTTCAGTTCCGGTGGTTTTTGAAACAGACACATGGTTCCAGCCTTCTCTTGTCCAATCGTAAAGGAAAGTCCTCGCCGTTGCGGCCGTAGCCTGGCAGCAGACAGCGTTGTGTGGCGCCCAGCCGGCCGAGCCAGCGCAGCGCCAATTCGTTGGCGGCCAGCGCCCGCGCCTCGACCCGCCAGGCTCCCCCAGCCGCGACCTGCGGCCCAAGTACGCCGTGAAAGAACTCGGTGATGCCCGGCACACAGCGCTTCATGCGGCGCGTACCCCAGCTCCAGGCGATCCACAGCCCGCTCCGTTGCTCGGCCGCTCCGAACCCGGCCTCCGGATTGCCGTCGAGCTCGGCGACATAGGCAAACCCCTGAGTGCCGTG
Organism: Mesorhizobium sp. PAMC28654; assembly: GCF_020616515.1. Lineage (GTDB taxonomy): Bacteria > Pseudomonadota > Alphaproteobacteria > Rhizobiales > Rhizobiaceae > Mesorhizobium. The sequence continues at coordinate 6,319,942 of NZ_CP085135.1, read as the reverse complement.
AGCGCCAAGAGCGCCGGTGACCAATGGTCAAGCTGGCAATCGATCTCGGCCCGGTCTTCGGGGCGCAGATTGGCTGCGATGTAGGAGAGATCGCGCAGCGTGGCAGGAATGATGCGGACGGTCATGGATGGACTTTCGTCAGTCGGCGAAACCATCGTTAGCAAAGGGTGCGCCAATGCCCACCTTTCGTCATCCTATGGCGGAGCAAGGGGCGTAGCGACGCGGCGCAGACATAGGATCCATGCCGTGACCTGCGAGCGCAGCGAGGATGAAGAATTCCGAGGCGCCGCGTTCCGTCGCAATCGTCGCGGCATGTATCCGGACCGACCATCGCGCAAAAAACAAAACCCGCCTCAAGGGCGGGCCGTTGGCGCAAATCAGCACCATGGACAGAAATGTACCATTGCTGCCCTCACCCCGTCAATCGGGTATAAGAAAAAATTCCTAATTATATACTTGACGTACTAAGGTGGAAAATGTCATCTGAGTCGCGACAGGCCGTCACTGAAAACGAGATTGAAGTCAGCTCTGAGGTTGTGAGCCGGGGCGTTTCTTTGCTTCTATTCTCTGGATTGCTAAAGCCCGAAGCTGAGGAACGAGGGCAGGTTCTGGCTGAACTTGTGGGGGCGATCCTGCGTGGCGCGAAAACGCCTGAACGCTGAACCAGCCTACGGCCATATGCAGATCTATAAATTTCTTGGCCCGCTCTTGGATATCTAAGATGGTGAGAATTTTGTCGGTTCCGGCTGCGAATTTGCTCCAAGTGTTAAATGGCGTTATCCCTATACAGGTCTCGCCGTCATCGTCGTGCCTAGCCGAAAAATGCGCTAGCTCATGCCGTTTCTTGTAAGACTTGGATAGCTTCGCAGAGAGTACCGTCCACATCGTAGATTCGATCTCATCGACTTCCTCCAAGGACATCAGACGGTCACAAATTGCCAGCCGCGTATCAAAACTGATGATAGTGTCAAAATGGGCATATGCGTTGCGTTGGCTTCTCATATCGGCCGCCGCAGAGAAAAGATTGGCTAATTGAAGCTCTACCATCGACCAATTTGACAGAGCGGCGCCTACGCTGCGCAAGGGATCAGGGTTGGAGGTCATGGAAACTCCCAAAGACAAAGACCAGGAAAAGGGCGACGAGGTTTTGCGCCGCCTGTTGAAGACGCCACCAGCGCCAAAAGAAAAGAAAGAACAATCCCAGCAAAACAGTAATCCAGCAAAGGCTGGAGTCGCAAAGCAAAAATGAATCTGCTATTTGCTCTCCTTGAGAGTGTTGCCTAGTGGTTAAGGCACCGGACTGTTAATCTGAGGTCGCTGTGGTGGCGCGCGGGTTCGATTCCCGTCACTCTCGCCATGTCCTTGAAACCGGCTCGACCGGCAGTCGGGGAGGACAGCGCGGCGGGGTGCCACATAAACCCGCCGCGTTTTTTTCTGGCGTTAGGTCTCTGATTACCCATATAATGCAAGGATGAGTGGCGTTGTATCGCTCACCACCGGGTAAAACCGTGCGATTCGACGTTTCAAGGGACTAGGAAGCCCCTTGATGGCGAGGGTGACCTCAAACTCAGTGCACTGATAAAAACTTAGTAGGCCACACTCAAAGGCGGTGTGGCCTACTTTGTTTTTACCTTCCTGAGTCGCATAAAGCGACGCGCCTTCTGCTTAGGCGTGACCGGCTTCACCAATCCGCCGATAGGTAAGGCGCTTGTCGCGGGCCATGCGGAGCAAATCTTCAGCGCGTTCTGCATCTGAGACTTTCAGAGCCGTGCGGCGATTGTAGCGGAAATCGAACTCGGCCAGATAGCGGTGAAGATGGGCCTCGCCGCAATGCTGATAGACGCCAACCATGCCGCGCTTGAACACTGAGAACACGCCTTCAACAGTATTGGAGTGGATCGTCTCGGCGCCTTCGTAGCGGACGTATTCGCCAGCGGCATGATTGGTCGTCTTGTGCGAAACGTACTCCTCGCCAGTGCGGGTGTAGAGGCGCGATGAGTCGGTGTAGAGCGTCGTATCGCGGGAAACGTTGCGGACCAGCACATCGCGGACGGTAGAGGCCGTAGCGTCGTTCAAATGAAACATGCGGGCTTTGCCGCCGCGCTCGACAAGACCAACCACAATGCGCTTCTGAGCGCCGCCTGACTTGCCTTTCTTGGTGTAGGGACGGCCCTTACGCTGTGCTGAAACGCGCTGCGTCTCGCGCTTGCCGATATAGGTTTCATCCGCTTCAACGGTCTTTCCTTCGCCACCAAGCGGGCCGGATGAGGTAACGTCTTCCTTCATGGCTTCGCGGATGCGGTGAGCCATGAACCACGCGGTCTTGTAGGTGACGCCAAGCATACGGTGCAGCTGGTGAGCGCTCATGCCCTTCTTTGACGAGGCGTAGAGATGCGAGGCCAGCACCCACTTGTGCAGGCCGATCTTCGAACGCTCGAATACGGTGCCGACAGTGACCGAGAACGGCGCACGGCATTCGTTGCACTTGTAGACGCCGGGGCGCGTGGACTTGCCGGCAAGCTTGGTGATGCGCTCAGGATTGGCATTGCCGCAATGAGGGCAGAACGGGCCGTGGGGCCAATGGATAGCCTCCAGATGCTCGCGGGCCTTGTCGGCGTCGTGGTAAATGGCGTTGGTCAGATCGAACATTGCGGTAACTCCTTGGATTCGTTATCGCAAATTGCATCTGGTACGTCAAGTATATAATTAGGAAAAAATTCCTATTTAATGTCCTTCCTGGCCAGCATAGACACGATGCTCAAGCATGGCATACACGCCTGCCGCACCAATAATGGCGGGGCGGTTGTCCCAATCGACGAAGTTTGGTCGTCGATTGTCTGATAATGGTTTCATTTCTTACTATCTCGCCAATGCCATAGGACATCGGATCGTGTGTTGGCGAGTTCCAATGGGGGCTCGAGTTCGCCGAACTCCTCCTTGAACTGGTCCCGCCATTCCTGCTCATCTAGCACGTTGGCGTTGTTTGCCACGTCCACGGCACTGACGCGGACCCAATGAGAGTTCGGCTCAAGCATCGCATAAGCGCCTCCGACACCGATAATGGCAGGGCGATTGTCCCAATCAACGAAGTTTGGCGGTCGATTGTCCGACACTGTTTTCATGTCTAATCTTTCTATCGATTTGTATATTATATCACCGAATTTTGAATTTCTCAGGCAAGCACGTACGAAGAAGGGATTCGCGAATGCTCACATCTAATCGCCACTTTCAAACCGCGCATTCTAAGCGGACCTGCGGATTCAATCCCTTAGCTCTTCCAGTTTGCCGATAAGGATGGATACCATGGTTATTTAGAATTTTTCGAACTTGACCCGCCCTTCACCTTCGCGAGCAACTCGCTCCAGATCGGATCGGCATCATGGCGGGCTGTTGCGTAGAGAGCCGATTCCCGCTCCCGAAGATCCGCAAGCTTTGAATCTCCTTCTTTCAAACCTCTGCTAGCCGTGTAGAGATCCTGCCCTCCGAGCTCAAGCTTGGCTCTGTACATGTTCGGTTCCAACAACTGTACCTCGCCCAATGTGCCGTCATCGAAGCGCACCGTTATCTTCCTGTCGAAGTAATCATTGGCCTTCCCAAACCACTTTCCGTCACGAATTGCATAGCGCTGTGCAAGCCGAGCTACGACCTCATCGGCCTGCGCAGGAGATTTGACCACGAAACTGATCCTGACAATGTCAATCAGCCTCGATGCATCTTTATACTCATTGCGCTCAATCTTCTCGTACGCTGTCGCCTTCTCTTTTAAGCCATTGGTGACGAGTTTCGCACCGACCTGATCGGCAATGTCGTGACCAGCGCCCTCAAGTTCGGCCTGCCACTTGGGCGATACGGCATAAAGATCATCAAGCGACGAGATCGGCTGCCGGAAGAAATCTGGCTTTCGCTTCGCCGGTATTCCTGCCGCTGTGGTTTCTCCAGCGGCGGGTCGCACCTCCCCGGTTTTCTCGGCAATGGCCTGACCCGGCGCAACTTCTGGAATAGGATTATTCGCCGCTCTTGAATTGCCGATAGGCAGTTCCGCTCGCCCGGCCGCCCCAGATCCAACCGATTCAATTGCGCGCGGTATTCCTTTCTCGGCAGCAGCAGTTCGTCCAAGCCCTGGTCCCGGTATCGACCAGCCGATTGCATCATATCCCTGATGCATCATCACGTTCTCGATAGGGTTCGATGGCTCGAAGTAAGCATCCGTGAAATCGGGAGGGCTCAGTGTTGCCTGGGTATTGCCGTCGGCAGCCATGATGACCAATTTGGCCGCGAGTTCGGCTGCGCCGATCCCTGCATTGGCAGCTGCCTTGCCGAGGGCTTTCGCATCTGATGCGAATACCGAAAGCATCGAAGTGGCCTTGTAGCCAGACGCATCCGGAATGATCCAGCCAAGATCGGCATCGGCCAGTTGCCGGGCCACGGCTGCCCGGGCAACAGGGCCGGACGTTCCAGCAAGCAGCGCGCTGACTTTCGCATTGATCTCCTGCCGGTACATGCTCCGGCTGTCACGATTATCGGAGAGATCACGGATAACCGACAGCGGCACAGGCTGGATGTTCTCGACACCCAGGTGCTCCTGCGCGGCGATAGACATGGCCATCGCTCGGTCATAGGCGTCCTTGTCATAGCCGTTTGGATCCTCAAGCCCGCCGCCGATCACGGCTTTCCAGGCAGCACCGATGTCCGGGAACGCTTCGCTGACGTAGCCCCCGGCATCGGCTCGTCTGTGATTCATGACCAGCCCCACCGCAACGGCCGCGGCCTCACGGCGATCCCTGTCTTTCGCCGAACCGTTCGGCCCAGAATCGGCATCGCGAAGGGCGGCATGGATCGCCTGGTTCGGCATCGTGCGCATACCGAAAACCTGACTACCGACATCGGTCCGCCAGCCGAAGTCCCGAAAGCGCCTGTCGCCCTCGTCGAGCCCATAGGCGATCCTGAAGCCGTCCCGGCCAGGCATCTTGCCGGAATAAGCACCAGTGCGTGCGATGGCGTCGGCGCGTTCTGCTCGGCGAGACCAATGTTGGTGCGAAGCTCAACCTTCTGAGCCGTTCTAGCCAACTCCGCCTTCCTGGCCAGCGCGGCCTGTTTCTCCGACGGAAGGTCGTCCCTGAACGCCTGCGCCAATATTTCGTCCGGCGTCGGCTTGCCAACACGGTCACCCTTCGCCGCCGCCGCATCTGAGGTGCCCGAAACGCGGATCCAGCCGACCGGCTGGACACGGGAGGCAGCGCTGTCGGAGGTCTCTCCCGGCATTCCTACCCCAAAAATCTCCAGCGCTCGCTTGGGATCCTTGGCGATCAGCGCCTCGAACCGCATCTTGGCTGCGGTGCCGAACCAGTCCTTGACCATCTGCTGCCTGATCCCTGGGTCGACCCCCATCTTGTCGATCAGATCGAGCCCTTGCTGCCGGGCCGCTTCGAAGGTGACGTGATCGTCGGGGTTGGCCTTGCCTATCGCGATGGCGCTGGTCTTCAGCGCCGTGTCGACCTGCGCCTGCTCATAATCATTGCGGCGCTGAAGCTGCCGCTGCGCCATGCGCAGCGAGCCGATCCTGCGCAGCGCATCCTTTTGGTTGGCGAAAGCCGCGCGCTGGCTCTCGGGCATGTTCGGCAACGCCTCGTCGAACATCATGTCGAACAGGCTGGGCTTCACCACTTTTCCGCCGCGCGGATCGACCTGGGCGGAATACATGGCGTCATGCAGGCCGGCGCCGTCGGCCGATGCGTTGGCGGTCACCTCGTCTTCCACCTGCGCCACCCGGCCGTTGAACTGGCGACGCTTCAGCTCGGCGTCGAACGCCTCCTGCTGGTCTTTCATCTGCAGGTAGCGCGCGGCGACGGCGGAAAGCTCGTCGCCGAAACCCTGCATGGCGCGGCCGATTGGCGATCCCTGCGGATATTGCACCGCATTGCCGGTATCGAGCCGGCGATTGGCAATGGAGAGGGGGATGATGTGGACCATTGGCGGCTCCTGCCCAACGGGCTGAACAAAAGACGCGCCGCGCCGGCGATCACGGCCCGGCCGGATCGCAGGCTGCACGCCGTGTTTTTGCGGGTTGTGGATCGATGATTTCTGGGGGCCACGGCCGATGTTACGGGCTACAGGCGCGCGGAAAGCGCCCACCTTTCGTCATCGGGCGGGAGCAAGGGGCGAAGCGACGCGGACCCTGGGATCGAGGCACTGACGTCGGCCAAGGAGTGCAGCGGGGCAGAATTTCTGTACCGTCGCGACGCCTGGAAGTCGCGGCATGAATCCCCGGGTCAAGCCCGGGGATGACGAAGTGAAGGAGCCTTGCCCCTACCGAAACGCCCCCAAAGGATCGCTCTGCCCGGTCGGTCGCCTTGCCGCCTTGAACTCCGAGGGATCGATCACCGCCTCCCTCAGCATCATCACGCCATAGCGCGTGGCCGACATCAAATCGTCGCGCAGTTTTACCACCTGGCCGTCCTTGCGGTGATAGAGCCGGAACTCCTCGAACCAGTCGGTCAGCGTCGAGAAAACCTTGAAACGGCCGGACTGCATGCGGTCGAGCATTTCCATCAGCCCGGCCTCGACCGAGACGGAGCCGTCGGCAAACCGGGCATGGCCGGAAAGCATGTTCAGCCCATGCGCCTGATATTGCCGGGCCAGCGCCACGCCCGCCCCTTCCAGCGTTTCGCGGCGGCCGTCGCGCGGCCATGCCCAGGGCAGCCATTCGCCCCAAGGCTTCAGCGTCAGCGCCTGCATGGCCGGTGTCTGCTGCGAAGCGCGGATGGCTTTCGAGACATAGACGACATCAGCCTCCGTATCCCAAGCCAGTTCGACGGCGGCCGACGGATGGTCCCAGCCGAAGTCGAGCGCCCCGATGCGCGGCCAGTAGCGCGGCAGCCGGAACGGCTCGCAGACGATCAGCTCCTCGGCCACCGGAAAGATGCGGCCCGAACCCAGCACCGGAATGCCCGCCGCACGCGCCTCGCGCTCATGCGCGGGATAGGCGGCCACGATCGCCGCGCGCTCCTGCGGCGTATAGTGCTCGGCATCCTCGATGGTCATGAAGGTGACGTGGCGGGACATGAAAGCTTCCTGAATCACGTCGGGAGGTGCTGGCGGTATCGTATTGTCACGGCACGACCTTTCCGACCTGGCGCGACGGTTCTTGCCTTCTCCCCCTGTGGGAGAAGGTGGATCGGCGCGTAGCGCCGAGACGGTTGAGGGGTACTGGAAGGAGCGCCGGCCGTGCCAGGCTGGAGCACCCCTCATCCGACCGAGCTCCGCGCGGCCACCTTCTCCCACAGGGGAGAAGGGAAAGCAGGCTCGTCACCCCTTCCCCATTCCCTCCACCTCACCCGCAGACAAAAACAGCAGCACCACGTCGCTCATCCCGAGCAACGGCGTAAACGTCACGATGGTGATGCCGCCGGTGGCGTTGGTGCGGGTCAGGCCTTCGGAATAGATGTCGAGCGGCGGCTCCTCGTCGAACCACACGCCGTGTAGCGTTTCGCCCTGCCACTTCTCGCGGCCCTTTTCGTAGCTCTTGAACGACAGCACGCTTTCGCCGGCTTGCACATCGCCGCCGCCGCCCCACCGCACCACGACACTGTCGAGCGCACCTGGCGCGCCGCGTCCCATGATGGTGTTGACGATGGCGTCGCCGGGGATCATGCCCGTGCCCCAGGCCGCCTGTTGCTGCGGCGGGCCCATCAGCACGCGCTGCGGGTTGTCGCGCGTGCCCTCGCCGGTCACGCCGGCGGCCCATAGGCGAACAGCATTGTCAAAAACCTTGCCCTGCCACCAGTCGGGATAACGGCCGGTCAGGTGCATGGCCCATTCGGCGCCGCCCGCCCTGGTCTTGCCCAGCTGGTTGCCGGCCATGAACAGCCGCTCGCGGTTTGTGGCACCTGCGGCGTGAAATTCAGCCTGGCGTTGATACGGCCTGTAAACACCCAGTTGGTTGGTGCGGCGCCTGCGGTCAAGCTCCGCCAGCAGCGCCAGATATTCCGTCTTCGCCGCGATCGGCGCGCCCTTCGAGGAACGGCCTGAGGACGGCCTCGAGACTGCGGATGCGGATGCGGATCTCGTCATCGCTCAGCCCGTCCAGTTGGTTGATGGTGACATTGAGATCCTTGGGCAGCACCGAAAGCACGATCTTGAGATACTGGTCGGGCTTGTCGGCCCGCACCTCGGCGATCACGCCCGCACCGTGTGCCTTGAAGTCCGCCCGAACCGCCTCGAGGAAATCGTCGCCCAGCGTCTTCTTCGTCCGCTTGGGCCGGGCTTTCGCGGATGGCTTGCGGGAGCCGCCGATATCGCCCGCGTCAGTCATGGGCGGGGCCTTCGGCGGCACCGGGTTCAACAATCCGGGCCCGCCCTGCCTTCTTGCCCTTGCCGGGCTTTTTGCGCTTGGGTTTGGCCCTGGCCTTGCGCGCCGCCCTCTTCGGCCCTTGCGCGGCTGCGGCACCGGGCACGACCTCTGGCTTCGCCTCGGGCCGCGGCTTGCTCGGCCAGGCAAGACCAATTGCAGGGCCCTCAACCCCGGCCGAACCCGACGGAAAACCGAACCCGCCGAAAGCATCGACCGGCCCGCCCCATACCATGCCGATCAGCACGCCCGCGCCAACCGCCTCGACGCGCCCGGCCGGCAGTTCGGGAGTCGCGCCCTCGAACTGGCCGATGCCGCTGACGACCTCGCGGCCGTCATCGTCGGTGATGATGGTGGCATAGCGTGTGGACATGGGATTCTCTAATGACAGCCAGTGTGCGCGGCGACAAACAAGGTGAGACTCAGCGTCAATCAGGATGAGACTCGGCGGCGGGGGTGTGACGAAGGGAGGGCGTAGCCCGACCGGAGTTACACCCCCGCCGCCGCGCAATTTTTCAGCGTCTTATGATCGCGGTCGGCCCGGTAGCTTGGTGGTTTTCTGGAATGGAGAACCATCTTTGTGCCGGGTCGCCATGTAACCGATCATCAGACGAGGCTTTTTATGAAGTACCGACAAAACAATTCTATCGAGGTCGCCGCCGCCAAGGCGTCGATCAGCAGGGCGACGGCCTATCGCATCAAGACGGACGCGCACCTGCCATCGCAAAAGCAAAAGGCTCGTGGCCGGCGGAGGCCTGACCCTCTCGAGCATATCTTCGATGCCGAGGTCGTTCCCCTTTTGAAGGCGGCGCCAGGCATCCGTGTTGTCGCCATCTATGAGGAGATGCTGCGGCGGCACCCGGAACTGAGCGCGGGCATTCGCCGAACGCTGGAGCGGCGCATCCGGTCATGGCGTGCCATCCACGGCGAAGAGCAGGAGGTTATCTTCCGCCAGCTTCACGAACCCGGCCGACTCGGGCTATCGGATTTTACCGACATGGGCAGCCTTGACGTGTCGATCGCCGGCCAGTCTCTTGATCATCTACTCTACCACTTCCGGCTCGCCTGGTCCGGCTTTGAACACACCCATGTCATTCTCGGCGGCGAGAGCTTCGTGGCCCTGGCCGAAGGACTGCAGAACGCGCTGTGGTCGCTTGGGGGAGCGCCGCTCTATCATCGCAGCGACAGCCTGTCGGCGGCTTTCCGCAACCTCAGCGCCGATGCGAAGGAGGATCTCACGCATCGCTACGAAGAGCTTTGCGCGCACTACCGCATGACGCCGACCCGCAACAACAAGGGCATCGCGCACGAGAACGGTTCGATCGAAAGCAGCCATGGCCATCTCAAGGATGCCATCCGTGACGCCCTTCTGATGCGCGGCAGCAGAAATTTCGACGATCTCGGCGCGTATCGAGCCTTCATCGACGAGATCGTCAGCCGGCACAACGCCAATCATGGCAAGCGCATCGATGCCGAACGCCCTCAACTGCAGGAACTTCCAGACCAGCGGACCAGCGACTTCGAGGAGGTGGTCGTCACCGTGTCGCGGACCGGCGGCTTCACCTTGCGCAAGGTCTTCTACACCGTTCCCTCCCGCCTGATCGGACATCGGCTTCGCATCCGCCTGTTCGATGATCGCCTCGAGGTCTTTATGGGAGGAACAAAGCTGATGACGCTGCCCAGGGGCCGAGGCCATGCCGACGGGAGGCACGATCAGGTCGTCAACTATCGGCACGTCATCCATTCCCTGCGCAAAAAGCCGATGGCGCTTCTTAATCTCGTCTATCGTGACAAGCTCTTCCCGCGGCAGGAATACCGCAGGGCCTTCGACGAGCTCATTGAGCGGCTGCCGGACAGGCAGGCGTGCAAGATCATGGTCGATCTGCTGGCGCTGGCCCACGATCGAGGCTGCGAGCGTGAGCTTGCCGAGCAACTCACCGAGACCCTCGACGCCGGCGACCTGCCCGATATTGCCGTCTTGCGAACCCTCCTCGGCCCGGACCCCGCACGGCTGCCGACCGTCTTGGTGCAACTCGCTTCCCTTAACGGCTATGAAGCCCTGATCGGGGCAACCCATGTGGGAGACGTCGCATGAGCAACGCCCACACCATCGACGAAGCCCGCCTCGGCATCATGCTCAACGAACTCCGGCTACCGACGATCAAGACGCTCTGGGCGCAATTTGCCGAGCAGGCCGATAGAGAGGGGTGGCCCGCCGCCCGGTTCCTCTCGGCCATCGCCGAGCATGAGCTGGCCGAACGGGCACATCGCAGGATCGAACGGCATCTGGCCGAAGCGCATCTGCCGCCCGGAAAGACGCTCGACAGCTTCGCCTTCGACGCCGTACCCATGGTCTCCAAGGCCCAGGTCATGGCCATGACCGCCGGTGACAGCTGGCTCGCCAAGGGCGCCAATATCCTGTTGTTCGGCCCACCCGGTGGCGGAAAGTCGCATCTTGCGGCAGCGATCGGACTCGCCCTCATTGAGAACGGCTGGCGCGTGCAGTTCGCCCGAACCACCGATCTCGTGCAGAAGCTCCAGATCGCGCGGCGAGAGCTGCAGCTCGAAGCCGCCATCGCCAAGCTCGACAAGTTCGATCTGCTCATCCTCGACGATCTGGCCTACGTCACCAAGGACCAGGCCGAAACGAGCGTGCTCTTCGAACTCATCTGCGCAAGATATGAGCGGCGTTCCATCATGATCACCGCCAATCAGCCCTTCGGAGAATGGAACAGAATCTTTCCGGACCCCGCCATGACCCTCGCCGCAGTGGACCGACTTGTTCACCACGCAACGATCTTCGAGATGAACGTCGAAAGCTACCGGCGCAGATCCGCCATGGAAGCCAAACGCCAGCGCGGCAGGCCAGCCTCTTACGCGACAATCAAGAACAAACACGAACTTGTCGCGGAGCGGCAATCAGAAATAGATGAAGGCCTTGCCAGCGACAATCAGCATGATAATTTGCACGTGACCGCGACCTGAGAATCTCATCCAGATCGCCGCTCACGTCTCATCCAGATCGTCGCGCTATAGCCAGTGCGCCGCGCGTTGTGGAAATGGTGGCTAGATGGGAAGATGATGATGGCGGAATGAGGTATGGGCGTGGATCTTCAGGAAATCAGACGGTTGGTCAGAATGGAAATCGACACTTACGTGATCGAGCGTCCGGAGGGCCTTGTGGGCACGCCGTTGCCAGACACGTTCTTTGTCGAAGGTGTGCAGGCAATGAAGGACGCCTTGGTCGAGCCATACTGGGCTGACGCCATTGTGCATTCGGGAAGCACGCGGATGCGCCTGCCGCCCCTTACGCCGTGGTCAGCGACGACCGCCTAGGTTATTTTCTGGCTTTCGACGTCGGGACGAGTGCATTCGTTCTGCTGTTCAAGGACAGCGACGGCAGCCTCCGTGCCTCCTATGTCGTAGGCGATGCAGTGGGCTGTTTCCTGTCGCAATAGCCAACTGGAAAGCGGACCTGATTTGCCTCGATACCATCCCATCGCTGTAAGTCCCGACTTCGACTGCGTCCAAAGCGACTTGCGCGAATTGCGCTGGACGGACGACGAGGTCGTCGCGGACTTCATAATCCCCGGCGACGAACACCATGTCTTGCGTGTGCTGTTCACCAATCATTCGGTGATCATCCGCATTCTCGATGAAATGCCGCTGAGCACCGAGAATGAGAGCACGCCCAACGAAGGTCTCGTTCCCCACCACTTCGCCTATCGGATCGAAGGAGCCGTCTTCGAGGCAACGCAATCCGAGACCTGGAAGTTCACACAGAACCCGGCAACGCACTATCGCTTCGTGACCGGCTGGACATGCCTTGACGTTCTGTCGGCCAAGGAACCGACCTTTCAGGTGGTCAAGCGAACACCGCAGTCGAGGTAAAGGGCGGTCGGCAAATACGGCAGGCAAAGCCAGAAACACAAAACCCGCCTCGGCGGCGGGTCATCGGCGCAAATCAGCACCATGGGCAAATATATAACATTGCTGCCCTCACCCGGGCAACGATTTTCTAGGAAAAAATTCCTTGCTCAATAGAAGCCCGCTCCTAAGCCTCTTCCTCAATGCTGATCTGGGCGATCTGCACGCCACCGCCATTGATGCGGGCGGCGATGACGTGGCCGAGCGCCACCGCGCCCACGCACAGCACCACCGACAGGCCGATGTTGAGCGCCGCCCGGCCGAGCCCGCCAGCCCGTAGCAAGTCCAGCGTCTGCAGGCTGAACGAGGAGAACGTCGTGTAGCCGCCACAGGCCGATCATCACGAACAGGCGCAGGCTTTCGGAGGCCGGATACCGCCCGCTGGCCAGGGTCAGCGTGCCGAAGAAGCCGATCAGCAGCGAGCCGCTGATGTTGATGACGATCGTGCCCCAGGGCAGCTGGCTGCTCACCGGCAGCGCCCATGTGGAGACGAGATAGCGCGCCAGCGTGCCCAGCGCGCCGCCAACCATGACCAGAAGACAATTCGTGAACGACATGCTCGATCCTCTCTGAGGCGAGCACGAAGCCCGCCATTGCGGCGGGATCGACAGATTCCCACCGCGGTTTCGCGGCAGGAGTCATCAGCCATTATCGGCGGTTTCGGGAGAACTCCATTCCCATCGCGGTCAGGATGCCAGACATCAACCGGTTCGACAAGCCGGCGGCTTTGCGCGGAGTGAAAACAAAAAACCCGCCTCGGCGGCGGGTCTGGAAGGTCACGGCGCAAATCAGCGCTATACCTGAATCAATAGCACAATTGCCCCCACCCGGCAACCGGCTTGCCGTTCGGCAACCTCTCCAGCCGGCGCTGGAACCAGCTTTTCGTGTGGGCTGGTTATCCGCCAACGGTTGTGGAATCATCCGTCCGGGGGACTCGGAGGCAACATGGACAGACCAGCCATGGCATCCGTCTTCAGGATGCGCCATGCACCGGCCACGGTTTCCGGCATCCGCAGCCTTGGTCGGGGACAGGCCGATCCGGTCATCGGCAGCCGTTCGCTGGGCGAGGCAATCCGGTTCGTCGCTTCCGCTCATCTCCACTACGACATCAGCGCCGTCGCCATCGCCTATGGCGATCCGTCGACGCGCCGCCTCGGCAGCCTGGAAGTGAAGGCGCTGTGGCGCGAATATGGCGAGCGCTGGAGCGAGGGCTGAAGCAATTTCGGGAAAAGTGTGAAACGGTTTTCCGTCAGGAATTGCGTCAAGGAAACGACGGCGTCAGGGAAAACGTCGTCGCGCTTTTGCAGTGCCGAGGGCTTTGCCGCTGCCATCGAGTGCCCTCACCGAGATCTCGTAGGTATGCGGCCTGGGTGGGCATGGTCCGCGATAGCTGAACGCTCCATAGGGCAGATTTTTCTGGCCGCCGAAGGCAACCGTGCCACCGCCATGCTTGAAGCTGGGAGCATCCAGATCGACCATGTTGAACGCCAGGGTCTTCGTCCCGGCGGGAACACCGGAAAGCGTGATCGGCGGCGATTTCGGATCAAAGCACTTGGCCGTCGGGCCCCATTCGAAATTCATCGTCATGCCGGCGGACGCTGCCGTCGTCATCGCCACGGCAAAACCAATAGCCAGTAAAAGGCGCAAGACAACCTCCCTGCTTCGAACCCAGCCCAAGGCCATCATAGTCGCATTTCGCACGCAAGGCATCGCGGCCACGTCCGAAGGGTCAGACCTGCATGGAAACAACGGCTTAAGCGCTTCGCATGAATCAGTTCATGCGCGGCGCGCCTTGCGAGGCCCGACTGTCATTCGGATCGTAACCGGCCGTCGCGCGTTGGACCCTGTCAATGGGAGCAAAGCCATGAACGTAGCCAATCTGCAAATCGAAGGTCTGCTGATGGCAATAGCAGCCATCAACCACGCGCTAGTCCGCAAGGGTGTACTCTCCGCCGAGGAAATCGACATCGCCTTGCGGAAGGCCGAAGCCAGCGAGACCAGCGAAGAACGGTCAGAGGGCATGTCGTCATCGAGCCGCGACGCCGTCAATTTCCCGATCCGGCTGCTGGAACTGGCCAATCAGTGCCAGCCGGAAGCCGACATTCCTTCATTTTCAAAACTGGCGCGAATGGTCGGCCAAATGAAAGAAGCCTACAACGACCAGATGTGAAGCCGCCACGCAGCTGTCGTGCATTTGAAGCCGGCCGGTCCTGATCGCTCGACCAGCTTTTGTCGCGTATATCCAAATTTATACGCCATCGCGTATAACCGGAAAATGCCGGCACCATCCTACCTCCCCCGCAATCGCCTGGACGCCCTCGTCGATGGCATTCTCGCCATCACCATGACGCTGCTCGTCTTCGGGTTGAAGCTGCCCGACGATATCCATGGCGATCTGTTCGGCGCGCTCGCCACGCTGCGGCCGAAGATCGTTTCATGGGTGGTGAGCTTCCTCATCCTGGCGCTCTGCTGGCAGCGCCATGTCAAGGATTTCCGCCAGGTCGGCCATATCGACGGGCGGCTGTTCAGGCTGGTGGTGCTCTGGCTGCTGGTGACCAGCGTCGTGCCCTTCACCACCACGCTGATCGGCGAGCATGACGAACTGCCGCAGTCGCACATCATCTACGCCGTCAACATCGTTGCCATCCAACTGGTGGCGGTGCTGCGCAACCTGCATCTTCGGGCCCACCCGGCGCTGTTTTCGGACGGCACGGCCGAGGGCCACGATACTGGCTGGCGGTCGGCATTGATCATCGGCATCAGCGCGCTGGCCAGTGTGGCCGTCGCCTTCGTGCGGCCGACCGATGCCTCCATCGCCTACATACTGATCTGGCCGCTGACCCTGCTCGCCAACTGGCTGAGGCCGCAATAGGCGTTCCCTGGGAATTGAGCAGGCCTTTTGCGGCGCTCTGCTCGGGGAACGGCAGATGAGGCCAAGTAGGCCTTGGCTTTTTTCGCACAGGGTGATGATGATGCCTTTTCCGGCGCCGCGCGCGACCGGACGCCCTGAAGGAGCGGAAGATGGCAACCGAAACGATAAGCATTGGCGGGCTGGAGCTGCGGTTCCTGCAGTCCAGGGAGACCACCGACGGCGGCATCGACATGTTCGAGATGACGGCGCAGCCCAATGCCCGCATGCCGGTCCCGCATTATCACGAGAGCTGGGACGAGGCCGTCTATGGGCTGGACGGCACCATCAATTTCCACATCGACGGTCAGGACACTGCCATTGGCCCCGGACAATCCGCCTTCATCAGGCGCGGCGTGGTGCATGGCTTCGCCAACAAGACGCAAGCGCCGGCGACGTGCCTCTGCGTGCTCACGCCGGGTGCGCTGGGCCCCGGCTATTTCCGCGAGATCGCCGCGCTCCTTGGCGCCGGCGCGCCCGACCCGGTAAAGATGAAAGAGGTCATGCTGCGCCATGGCCTGATCCCCGTCGCGCCGCGGCCGGGTTGAAGCGAGGAGCCTGTGGAGAGCGATGGCATCAAGGCGTATAGCCAAGCATCGCCATCAGCGACAATCCGGCAACCAGGCCAACGGCGATGACCACGCCGAAATACCGTTCCAGGAAACTGGACGGCTTTCGCCAGCTGTGTCGCATTTTGAAAACTCCCGCCTCATCAAACTGGGACGGAATGCAGCGAAGTCAAGGGGCGGAGCCCGCCGCACCACATGTCGCCATCCGGATGACAACGAGCTCCCACACATTTGGCCCCTGGCCATGGAACAATGAATGCCAACCTGCAAACCCGAAGGTCTGCTGGGGCCAACGATCGCAATAACGATGCGACGATTGCTCGCCACATCGTCAAAGCTTGCCCAGGTCAGGATCCGCCGGGAGTCAGCGTCAGCACGCGGCCTGGCCCGTTGACGGCGGCGAACAGCAGTCCGGCCAGGAACGTGAAATGGTCGATGAAGAAGCCGAACTCATCCTGGTTGGCGGCCCAGTGTCCTGGCCCATGAAAGGAAAAGCCGAGGAACAGGACATAGACGGCGGCGACAAGGGCGGCCTGTGAAAAGAAGGCGCCAGTCAGGAAGCAGATGACCAGGGCGCATTCAAGCAGCGCCGCGCACCAGGCCAGGAACAAGGGAAAGGGAAATCCAGCGGCGGCGATGTAGCCGGCGGTGGCGCCCATGCCCATGAATTTGAAAGACACGGCCATCAGGAAGACGGCGGCGAAGATCAGGCGGCCGATGAGAATGGCTGACGTTTTCAGCGGCGATTGAACGGTTTCCGATGACATGACTTGGTCCCCCAGGGGTGTTGGTTTCCCCAAAGGACGGCCAACCGTGGCCGCCGCCTACAGGCTCGTCAAACTTTTTTTGCCGGATGCTGGTCCGCTCAAGGTTCCCCGACTTCTCGGCAGCCAGCGCGGGCGGGCAGCCGACGTGGCGGAGGTGCGGAAATCCGCACGAATTCGCCACGAATTCGCATGGCTGAACGGATTGTTCATGGCTGCTCTCCGATCGTCCTTGAGACGTTGTGCCATCTGCCTTATAGGCCGCGAGCGGGCTGTTGCATCGGCCGGAGGACCGGAACCGGTTTTCGGCACCCACGATGCATGGATTCAACAACTTGGGACACGCTGCGCCTCCGTTTGGACGCACAACGAGCCAAGGGGGAATGGGACATGGAACAAAAACTGCAGTCATTGCTGGCGCGCCTGAAGGCTGAGCAACGCCAGCTCCTCTACGCGGCGGCCGAGATGGCGACAATGCCGAGCGCAAGCACGTTGCAGATGGTGGCACGGCTGGAGCTCAACATCGCGGCAATCGAGAATACGCTGGCCGACGACCGCTGAGCAGGCCTTACCCGGCAGCCCCTTGCCGGGTTTTGCGCATCAATGCTCGCCAGTCCGTTCATCTTGACGCCAAGCCTCGGCGGCCGCGAAGCCATGCGCTTGCGCGGGCGGGTGCCCTGCGCCAAAGCGGCTTCCGCATGCCGACAAGCGGACGATCCGCGTGAAATCCGACGCACGCCCCATACGGTAGGGCAAGCCGGCTGCCGAAACGGGTGGCCAGAAAGCCTCTAAGCCGTTGAATCCATGTGCCGGGCTCGCAGAAATCGATTCCGATTCCTGTGCGGGTGTTATAGATTCATGAACTGGACGGAGGGGAAATCGGACATGGCCAAGGCACTCACCATCAATGCCCCGCAACACAAGGCAATGCACGCCGCCTATGAGAAGGAATGCCGGGACGTGCTTTCCCCTCACCTCGAGGCGCTCCTCGATAAGGTCGAGGCCGCCGGCTGGGACCGCAGGCAGGCCGCCTCGGCGCTCATGTATCTGTCGGCCATGCATCTGAAGCCGGCCTGAAGCGCCATCCGAAAACCGAGCGGATTCCGGTCGCACCGCTACGGGGTAGAGTTGCAGGACTTGCCTGCAATGCGGGTCGACACCAGCCTGCCACGGCTGTCCGTCAGCAGGCCGACCTGGGCCGTCTTCGAACCCGAAAGGCAGGGGCCGGCTACCGGAAAAGATATTTCCAACAAAAGGATAGAGGAGAAACCGGATTCAATCCGGATGAAACCGCCTTGCGCTCGACCGGGTCCATCGGGCTCCGGCGCCGTGAAACTTATCTGTAACTGCTCCCGTTTTAATATAAGCTTGGGCTGATATGCCGTGGCAGGCATTCGAGTGGGGGCATATGTCGGGCGTAAGTGCGAAGTACGGGGTGCGTTCACTTCTGGTCCGGTCAACGGCGCCGGAATGCCATGGCTGCGGCGGTGCGGGCCAGGTTTTCCAGTGCCATCGGTGGGACGACACCAATGGTCATTGCTGTCCCGCCGGCACGCAACAGCGTGGCTGCCCCGGACAAAGCACCCGGTGCACCACCTGCCCGCAACCCCACGAAGCTGACGCGGAACAGGCATCGCAAGCCATGCAGGCGCCTTCCTGATCGCGGAGGCAGGGCGGGGTCCGCAGGGGCAACCGCGCTGGCGGGCCTTGACCGTTGTATGCCGGGCCCGCAGTCCCCATCTGTACCGTCAAACAGCCGGGCCGTCCCCGAGCCACCGTGGCAATGCAGTCAGGCGAATGAGACCTGGCTCCTCCGGCAACAGATATGAGGATTTTCCCATGACAGACGTCAAATCGAAGACCAGCCTGGATCGCAAACCGGTCGCCGGTGAAGAACCCTACGAAGCCGCCGCCTTCGCGCGGAAATACGGCATCCCACAGAGCGAAGCCCAGACCATCATCAAGCGTTATGGCCCGTCGCGGCGCAAACTCGACTCCTACATGGCCGCACGGAGCTAAAACCGTTCCGGGCAGGAACCTCGGGCAGTCAGTAGCGTTATCCGGCGTTCCAAGCGACGGAGAACCACCTTGAACGACAAGATTTTCCCTCACCCGGTCAGGTTGAAATTCGGCCCGGCACGGGAACGCGTCGTACGCAGCGCCTGGGAAGGCCTTGAATGCCTGGGGGATTGGCCGACACATGGCGGCCGCCGGTACCGGGCAGCGGTGCGCAGTTGCCGTGATGCTCTCGACGGCTGGACACCGCCTGAGAAGGCGATGAAGGCCATGATCGATGCCGCGCGCGAAGCCGCGGTGCTGTCCGACGGCGGGAGATCCTGATGGTTGACCTGCCCATGGTCGCACCGATGCGGATCAAGCCGCATGGTTCGGACACGATCCGCCATGTCGCGACCCTCAAGGACGCAAGCGAAATCCTGATCGATTGGCCACATGCCAGGCGCGGCCCTTTCTATCAGGCCGCGCGCGAGACGGTCGAAGCAGCCATGAATGGTGATGAGAGCGCTTCCCAAGCCCAGGAAGTCTTTACGGCGCTATGCGACCATGCCGGCGTGGTGGTTGGATAGAGCCCTGTTCAGGCAACTAGGCTCCCTGGAATCCCAAGCCACTGGAACCATGTGCCTCGCCCTATTTCGATGCGCCAGCCTCAACAATGGGATGGGAAGAATCAAAACCAAAATTCTTCGGAGCCATCAGCATCATGACGATCACGATGGCGATCGAGGCAAGAAATGCAGCGGTGCTGGCAATATTTCTCACGTTCAATTCCTTTTCAGATTTTCTCTTGTGACAGAAACGTTTTGTTAACGCGGAGGTTCCTCGTCCTCATCGCGCCGTAATTCTGTCCTTCGGAAGAATTGAGTGGTGAGTCCAAAAAAGCTGAAAGGCGGGTTTCCCCGCCTTTACTCTGCTCCTCATGCCAATGACTACTGTTTCGGCGGTTGCGCCGGCACCTCGCCTGGCTTGATCACCGGCGTGTTGCCCTCGGCCGGAGGCGGCGTCGTCATGCCCTGGTCGCCGGTGGCGGGCGGATTCAGCACACCGCCGCAATTGTCCAGCGTCTCGCTGAGCGTGTTGTCGGCGGGCTTTTGCTTGCTGCTGTCCGTTTGCGCACGGCATTTTTCCGTCGGCCGGGTCGCCGCCCGCGGGTTGTCGCCCTGCTCGGTCTGGGCCGTGGCGGGCGCCGTCGTGAGCGTCAGGGCGACAGTCAGCATGAGAAGCGGCTTCATCATCGCCTCCCTCTTCTCGACGTATCGGACCTGGCCAGCATGGGCATCTCCTTCGTATTACGAAGGGCTAACGTCCATGTTGCAAAAAGGTTGGCCGGAAAAACGGATGGCATCCGCGCTGGCGGGACCAACCGTGGATATAGGGCGGTCGTCAGACGCGCCCCTGTGGAGCGCCATGACGGCGACCAACGCGCTAGGTTCGGCGTTTTGTGGTGGAAGCGCGCGGCGATTTCGATTGCGGCTTTGGCGGCTCGTCGCTCGTCGGGATCCACAGGCGCGCCAGCAGGCCCGAGACGATCAGCACCAGCAGCGTTCCGAAGCCGGCCACCTGCCACAGGCCAAGCCCGCATGCCAGGCCGATGCCGCCGGCAAGCCACATGCCGGCACCCGTCGTCAGGCCGTGTACTTCGCCCCGGGAAAGCATGATTGAGCCGGCGGCCAGGAAGGCAACGCCGGCGGTGACCGCCTCGACAACGCGGATCGGATCGACCTTGACCGACTCCCGCGCGAACATCGGCGCATGGATGATCTCGATGGTCAGGATACCGAATGTCGCTGCCGCCAGGCAGACGAGAACATGAGTGCGCAGCCCGGCGGGACGATTGCGCCATTCACGCTCGAAGCCGATGACAGCGCCGAAAAGCGTCGCCAGGAGAAGTCGTGCCGCGATGACCGGAAACGACGTGTAGGTGGGATGGCCGAATTCCTCGATGAGTTGTTCCATGAATTCCCTCTGAAAGCCTGACGCCCACAACGTAACCGCCGCGCGCCAGTTCCCTTCGGCCCCTTGTGAAATCGAAACCCACCTGGACGGGAGCCGGGTCATCCGGCACCGATGCCAATGACATGGCGGAGCCGGTGCCTGAAACTCACAGGCCGAAGGCCGGCACGCTTTCGGCGGCTTTTATCTCGACGCCGAGTTGCGGAACGATGATCGAATCCAGCGGCGCGGTCAGGGCCCAGGTGACATGGCCGGGACAACGCTCCAGGACCGCCGAACCATTCAGCGATTGCGGTGCGACCCGCTGCAGCACGATGGTGCCAAACCCCTTGCGCGTGCTTTCGGTCTCCCCGGCACGAACAGGCGATGTCTCGTCCCAGATCAGCCGAAGTTCCCGTTCGCCCGAAATGCCGGTAGCGATCTGCCAGGTGATCTCGAGCCGCCCGTTGCCGCTGGCAAGCGCGCCGTACTTGGACGAGTTGGTGCCAAGTTCGTGAAATGCCATGCCGAGATTCTGCACCGCGTTCGGCTGCAGGGTCAGAAGCGGTCCAGACAGCGACACCTGCCCTTCGTGGCCGAACGGCTTGAGATGCTCCTGGATGAGGTCGAAGAGGCTGGCTCCCGCCCACTCCGAATTCACTAGCAGGTCATGCGACCGCGACAGCGCCATGATGCGGGAGCGGATCAGTTCCTCGAACTCGCGCGGGTCGGTCGAGCGCCTGCCTGTCTCCCTGACCATGGACAGGATCACCGCGAACTGGTTCTTGACGCGATGGTTCACCTCCCGCATCAGGAGCCTGATCCGGCGCTCGCTCTCCTTGGTCGCGGTGATGTCGCGCGCGATCTTCGACGCGCCTATGATCTCGCCCGCTTCATTCCTGATCGGCGAGACGGTCAGCGACACCGCCACGAAGCTGCCGTCCTTGCGCTGACGGACGGTCTCATAGCTGGCCACGCGCTCGCCTTGGCGAACCCGGCCGATGATATCCGCCTCTTCGTCCCTGAGATGATCGGGGATGAGCATGAGTATGGACCGGCCGACCGCCTCCTCGGACGTGTAACCGAACATGCGTTGCGCCGCCCCGTTCCAGCTGGTGATGACGCTGTTCATATCCTTGCTGATGATGGCATCGAAGGAGGAATCGACAATAGCCGCCAGCCTTGCGCTGGCTGGGATGACGGTCAGACCAATGCCCGCCAATTCTGTCATGCCCCTGCCTGCCTCTCCGGTCCGCGACCACCACGGAATTTAGTCACCCGTGCCAAGCAATGCACGGCGAGGCATTTTGGTTGCGATCAGTGCTCGACATTCCGTATTCGCGCTCGCCCGGCCTGTCAGAGGCGTTGTCGGGAGCTGATCCTTGCGAGGCTGGCGCACGGCGAAGTCCCTGGCGGGAATTCGCCTCAGCGGCCGTAGATTCCGATCTCGTCCGGCTGGAGCGAGCCGGTGAATCCCCTGCCCTTGGCCAACCTGCCTGTTTCGCCAGCGCCGCGTCGAGCTTTTTGCCGCCGTCGCTCTTCGGATCGATGGTCGCATCGACGAGATCGTCGAGCGAGACACCCAGCCTGTCCAGCCCCAGCCTCTTTTCGATCGCCGCGATTGCCAGCGCCGAGCCGGGTTTCGCCTTCAGTTCGTCGACAGCCCTTCTAATGTCCCAGCCATAAGAGGCGACCGAGGTGTAGTCGCTTTGCTTGATGCCGAATTCCTCGCCCAGGCGCTCGATCAGCCTGACCTTCATCTCCGTTGGGTCAACGCTGTTGACGCTGAACATGGCATCGGAGATTTTTGCCCGCGCCTGCGTCAGCGGCGAACCGGCGCCGATCAGTCCCGAAGCACCGCTGGCATCGAGGCTGCCATCGGATGACCCGGCCAATGGGCGGGACTGCCGCAGGATCAGCAAGGCCGTGGTGTTCACGGGAAATATCGAAGACATGCCTGGCCTCACTGGCCGGGCGCGTTCCACATCGAACGGCGCGCCGGGAATCCGAGCCAGGGCAGCATGCCCCATGCGATGATGGTGGACCAAACAAGGTGGAAATTTTCTTAACGAGCCAAAATCCCGGACAGGATGGCTGGCTCAGCCAGGTCGGCTACCGCCATTTTCGGGCGAAGCAGCGGGCGGCGCGGACGAAAAATCGTTTTGCGGGCACTGCTCATAACCATGATCGCGACTGCCGCAGCGGGCGCAACACATCCCTTGGCGGTCCTGGTTTCCAGTCCACCATCTCGGCGTCTCGTAGGGTTTTCTGCTGTCCATGACCAGGAATGCGCCACCTGCGATTTGGTTGCCGGGTCTGTTGTCGCCAAAGCGTGTGGCCGGATTTTGGCATCCGCCGCTCGCTGCATCGTGACAGCGGGGCTGTTGCGGAACCGCCTCGCAAGATGCGAATTTAGTGGATGATGTTTATGAGGATGCCGTCATGACCATTCGCAAGATTGCGCTATGCACCGCGGCGATGCTGATCGCCGCCACGGGTTTTGCCGAGGCCCGGCCCGACACGCGGAAAATGACCTGCGAACAGGCCCAGGCGCTGATCCGGAACCAGAACGGGGCGGTGCTGACCACCGGCCAGAACACTTATGACCGCTATGTCCAGCAGTTCAGCTCTGAATGCTACCCGCAAGTGCCGACGTCGGCCTATGTCAATACAAGCGACGGCCCGTGCCCTCTCTATCGATGCGAAGAGCCGGTGGGCAGTTTCACGAATTGATCCGCCTGCAGTTGGCCGAAACGCACCGACAATGCTCGGGACGCGTTGATCCCGCCGGCCGAACCGGTTAGGGGTAACGTCACGTTGACTTTTCCCGCTTCGTCTAATGGTAGGACAGCGCCCTTTGAAGGCGTGAATCGTGGTTCGAGCCCATGAGCGGGAACCAGTCGCCGACATGTGATGGACTGGTTTCTTCCCGTCCGCCACCGCGATTTCCCGCTTTCGCGGATCGCCGCAACGCCGGCGTTGAACCATTTCGTGGCACCCGCGTTGACGGATAGGGTTCATCAGAAGCATCGGAGACTATCCATGACCGTCAGTTGCCGCGTATCGATCGACAACCGTCAGGAATCAGCCGACGTCGTCTTCCAGGCGGTTCCGCGCATCGGCGAAAGCGTTTCGCTGCCGATCGACGGAAATGCCCAGGATTTGCGCGTGTCCCGCGTCGTGCATATGCCGAATGGCTCGCTGGACGGCGCCGCCATCGTTGTCGAGGTAACGACCAGCATCCTCTAGGGTCCGTTGTGGTCCGGCATGCCGCTTGGGATCTGGACGGTGCCATGCCGTCCCCTGTGGCCGGCCTCACGTCACGGTGATGAAACCGGGCGCTCGGAGACGCGTTTGTCGAGTCAAACGTGCTCGAGGTTCATATGCAAACCGCATGGTTTTCCAAACCCGTGATGATCTCCGTCGGCATCACCGGTTCGATCCGTAATCTGTCCAATACCCAGCAAGCCATTGATCTGCTCACCACGCATTGGCGCGATTCCGGCAGCCTGAAACACCAGGCCGCGCTGAGGGCATGCCGCCGTGCCATGAGCGGCGACGTGTCGCCCGAGATCGCCAGGGAGGCCTTCGTCGACGCCGCGCGCGAGGCCCATGTTCTGATCGAATGATGTCCTGATCAAATAGGGGTGTCCTGATAGAACAAGGCGTCCCGCCTTGGGCCGCGGGCGCGCCATCGAACCTGATATCGTCCGCATCCAGTTGTAGGTGACCGGTCACAATGTCGTGACCGAAGGAACCGTCTGTAACAACAGCCGTTTTTCTCGTCAGGCAACATCAGGAGGCGTTTATGCGCGCCATGAATCTCGTCACCCTCGTCCTCATTATTCTTGGAGGCCTCAACTGGCTGTCCATGGGCATATCGGGCCATGACATGATTGGCACGATCCTCGGCGGCGCCACACTGGCCCGACTGGCCTATGTGGTCATCGGCCTTGCGGCGATATGGCAGTTGATGCCGGGCTTCCAGAGCCTCACGGTTGGGGAAGTCGACGCCGAAAAGCATATCCATCACCATTCGTGACGGGCGGGAAGGAAGGCGGCAGGACCCGCCGACCCTTCGACAAAGTTGGGCGATCGGCCATTGGCCGTGATGGAGGGTCCATGGTAGCCGGCCTTTGCCTGAATATTTTTGGCTGCCCTTAACACTTGGACGTTATCAGCCGGCCTGTTGAAATGCCGAGGGCCGGGACATGTTGAAGATCGCGTTCAAGGCCGTATTGGTGACGCGGGGCGTCATCGCCGTCAGCCAGATCCTGTCCTTTGCGATCCGCGCTTCGGCCGGGCAGCCCTTCACCCTGTTCGTCTTCGCCATGAACTCGATACTTCCAGTCGTCACCGCCTTCCCGGCCGCCTTCATCATCTTCCTGCAGAACGGCAAATTGAAACGCGCGCTCGCCGAACTGTCGCGGGCGCATGCGCAACTGCATGAAAAATACAGACGCGACGGCCTGACCGGCTTCCTCAGCCGGGAAGCGTTTTTCGAACAGATGAAGCAGAGCCGGCGGCAGAGCGATGCGGGAGCGCTGTTGCTGATCGACGCCGACCACTTCAAGCGCATCAACGACACGTTTGGCCACCTGACCGGCGACGAGGCGCTGGTGATGATCTCGCGGACGATCCACGGCTCGATCAGGGAGTTGGATTTCGTCGGCCGCGTCGGCGGCGAGGAGTTTTGCGTGTTCCTGCCCGACACCAGTCGCGAAGAGGCGGCGACGATCGCCGAACGTGTTCGCGCCACCGTCGAGCAGATCGACTTCCGCCCGGATGGCTCGCGCGCACACAGGCTGACCGTCAGCATCGGCGTCGCCATGGCGCAAGCAGGCCAAAGCCGCACCCAGTTGATGCGGCAGGTCGACCGCTGCCTCTACGAGGCCAAGGAACAGGGCCGCAACAGGGTGGTTTTTGCCCAACCGCTGAAGCTCGCGGCTTAGGGTCCGACCCCAGAGAGGTGCCTTGCGACAATTCGATGCCCAGAAAATAGACAAGATTTCCAGCCCCGAAGAAAATCATTCTATTCTTCTGATCTCAGCTCTTGGGCAGCCGGGGGAACGATGATGGAATTCTTGCAGAACATGGCATTTGGACTGGTCGGCGCAATTGCCATAATATTATGGTTTGCAGCCCTGTTTGGATCGGCAGTCGCAGCGACGCTGTTCATTCTATTCGGCGCAATCTGCGGGCTGTTCTTCCTCGCGACGCGTGGTCGCTACCCGCGCGCCATTCAGCTCGCCAGGACCAGCCTCATCATATCGTTGATTTCAATCGGAATTTCCTGCGCGACATACGCACTGACCCTGGTGACTGCCGGATAGCGGTTATTCCTCCCGATCCCCAGCGTCTGGTGCGCGACCAGCCCTGCCCTCGACGGCATGGAGGCGTCTATTGCGAGAACAGCGACATCGCGCCGCTGCGCACCGCAACGAACGACGCAATGCCGATGCAAAGCGGCGCGCGCCTTGCCGGCACGCTGGGCGTCATGCCCCATGCTGTCGACAGCCAAGCCGCTGTGGGAATTGAGCGAGCGCTCTATATAGTCCTCGTCATCCACTTCCCTCCCGGAGACCCACCATGACCCTCAGGACACGCAAGCTCGGCAGCCAGGGGCTGCAGGTTTCAGTGATCGGCCTCGGCTGCATGGGCATGAGCCAGTCCTACGGCCCGGCCGATGAAGCCGAATCCATCGCCACGCTGCACCGTGCCATCGAACTCGGCTGCACCTTCCTCGACACCGCCGAGGTCTATGGCCCGCATACCAATGAGGCGCTGCTTGGCCAGGCGCTGAAGGGCAAGCGCGACCAGGAGACGATCGCCACCAAGTTCGGCTTCAAGCTCCTAGACGGTAAGCAGGTCGGCGCCGAGCGCGACAGCCGGCCCGCGACGATCAGATCCGCCGTCGAAGGCTCGCTGAAACGGCTCGCCACCGACCATATCGACCTCCTCTACCAGCACCGCGTCGACCCGGCTGTCCCGGCCGAGGAAGTCGCTGGAACCGTTGGCGAACTGATCGCTGAAGGCAAGGTGCGGTTCTTCGGCCTGTCTGAGGCGGGCGCGGCCAACATCCGCCGGTCACATGCCGTGCATCCGGTGACGGCGGTGCAGAGCGAGTACTCGCTGTGGGAGCGCAACCTGGAGCCGGAGATCATCCCGCTGCTCAGTGAACTCGGCATCGGCCTGGTGCCGTTCTCGCCGCTCGGTCGCGGCTTCCTGACCGGCGAGGTCAGGCGCGCGGAAGACTATCCCGAGGGCGACTACCGCCGGCACGACCCGCGCTACCAGGGTGCCAATTACGACGCCAATGTCGAGGCCGCCGCCAAGGTGCGCGATATCGCGGTGGCCAAGGGCGCCAAGCCCGGCCAGGTCGCGCTGGCATGGCTGCTGCACAAGGGCACGGATTTCTCGGTCGACATCGTGCCGATCCCCGGCACCAAGCGCAGAAAGTATCTGGAGGAGAACGTCGCCGCCACCGCGCTGAAGCTCGACGCCGCCGAGATGGCCGCGCTCGACGAAGCGCTGGCGCCGGGAAAAATCTCCGGCCCGCGCTATCCAGAGCGCACCATGGCGACGATCGACCGGTAGAGCATGCCCCCGAAAAAGGGCCGAAGCGGTTTCGAAAAGCTCGTGCTCAAATCCCCAGTATTGGAGTGTTCCTACGGCTTTTGGAATTTCAGGATGAAGCGATCGCTCTCACCTATGGCCGCGTACTTTGCGTGATCTTGCGCGCCGAGCTTGAAAGTTGGCGGCAAGGTCCAAACACCGGCCGGATAATCCTTTGTATCCTTCGGATTGGCGTTGACCTCGGAGCTACCGACAAATTTGAAACCAGCCGCTTCCGCAAATCCGATCGCAACGTCCTGGCGTACATAGCCAGACTTGGCGAGCGGATCTTGCGGTTCGTTCGGCTTGCCCCGGTGCTCCTCGATTCCAAGAATGCCACCAGGCTTCAGTGCTTTATAGAAGGCGGCGAAAGCATCCGCGGTCGTGCCCGCACTCATCCAGTTATGGATGTTTCGAAAGGTCAGCACGAAGTCCGCGCTTCCTGGCGGCGCGATTGCATGCTTGTCCGCGGCAAATTCGGTGACTTCGACCTTGTCGTAGTCGGCTGGATCGGCGGCAAGCTTGGCTGCCAGGGCCGCATTGTCTTTCTGGACGTCAGCGGAAGGCGAGGCCTTCTCGCCATTCGCGGCGATATAGCGACCGTTTTGCTTCAGGTAGGGCGCCAGGATCTCGGTCCAATATCCACCTGCGCCAGGAAGGATTTCGACGACGGCGCTGTCAGGCTTCACGCCAAAGAATGTCAGCACTTCGCCGGGATGGCGATATTTGTCCCGCACACTGTTAGCCTGTGAGCGCTGAGGGCCGCTGATCAGGCTCTGGAGTACCGGATCGACGCTTTCCGCGAATGCCGTCGAAGCGCAGAAAGCACCGATCGAAACTCCGAGCAGAGCGACGAATTTCAAGGCAATGCGACGACTTAGGAACATGAAATCATTCTCTTGTGCATTGGCGATGCGTATCATGACACTCCGTCGGTCGGCTCGCGATGTCAATAAATCGCCCAACGAAGTCATTTTCTCGGTCAAGCGGCCAAGATATGGCGCAAAGCCGTCATGTGCGCTTTCACCTTGGAGAGTCCGCCTTGGCTCAACCCGGTCATTCCGAGTGATCGGGTTTTTACCCTAGCTCGCGGCTACCGCCGAAACCTTCTTTGGCGCGGCCCGCTTGCGGCGCATGCGGCGTTTGGCGACGAGCTTGAGGGCAACCGGCGGCTCTTTTGACAGCGCGCCCAGCACGGCGTCCACCATGCCAAGCGCCACGAAATCGGCGTTTATATCCTGGGCCAGCTTGGCGGCGGCTTCCTTGTCTTCATTGCCGGCCTCCGACCAGAACACGATCCCCACCCGCAGCGCCGCCTTCGCGCGCTTCAGCCGCCGGACCAGGAACCGGGCGTGCTTGACGGAATCCCGGTTCAGGAAGCCGACCACGACAGTGTCGATCATGTCGAGCTCAAGGCCGCGGATGCTTGACGGTTCCATATCGGCAAAGCCCGCCTTCGACGCTGTCGCGCCCTGGACTTCCAGCACCTGCGCCAGCATGGCGGCGGCGGCATCGTCGAGTTCGCCACGCCCGCCGGCGCAAAGCACCGACATGTCCGTGCCATCGGGCAGGTCGGCCTCATCCTCGCCAGCGGCATCGCCGTCATCGCTCGCCTCCCCGGTCACGATTGGGCCATCCTCCTCGTCCGCTTCCTCTTGTGCGTTCTCGTCGAGGTTGGCCACCAGCGTCAGGGCACTGGCCGCGACCTGCCGTCTTTGCGGGTCGCCCATCACGCCGCGCACACGATCCCGCTCGCCCAGCAGAAGTGCGGGAATGGCCACCTTGTCGTAGAATTCGACCAGGTATTTCTCCTCCAGCATCTCCTCGGCGTGGTCGGTTGCTTCGTCCGGATCACCAGCCAGCAGCCGCTGGTAGAGCCGCGCATGGGGTTCGAGCACGGGCTCGTTGCCGAACAGCACGTCAAGGAATTCAAACTGCGGCACGTGCCTGCCCAGCACCACCAGGCAGACGGTGAGCGGCGTTGACAGGACCAGTCCCAGTGGCCCCCAGAGCCACGTCCAGAAGATGGCCGCGACGATGATCGCCAGCGGCGACAGCCCCGTTCGCGAACCATAAAGCCAGGGTTCGACCACGTTGCCGGTGACCAGTTCCATCACCACGAACAAGGCCGCCGTCCACAGGACGAGCGACCAGCCGGGCGCCACGGCCAGCGCCAGGAACAGCGGCAGCAGCATGCCGATAGCCGGCCCGATATAGGGGACGAAACGCAACGCCAGCGCCAGCAGTCCCCACAGCAGTGCATTCGGAATGCCGAGTATCCACAAGCCGACCGTGATCGGTATGGCATAGACGATGTTGACGACCAATTGCATGAGCAGATAGCGGCCCACCCGCTTGCCGGCATCCCGAAGCGCCTCGGTGGTGCGGTGAAGGTCACCGTAACCGACAAGCCGGATGAAGCGGTCGCGCAAATCCTCCCGTTCGAGCAGCATGAATATGACAACAATGACAATCAGTCCGGCCGATCCGAGCGGGCTGATCAGCGGGCCGACTATGTTCTGCAGAACTTCGAGCGGTTTTTCGCGCGAGACGATCTCGACGGGCAGCGGCTCACGCTGCGGCTTGTCAGCGGTGGCGGCCGGCAGCGAGGCGTCCTGCTTGTCGATCTCCTGGCCGACACGCTCGACCACGCCGCTCAATCTGGCAATGATCCCTCCCCCGACGCCGGTTTCCTTGAGCGAACGGATCTTGGTCAGGATGTTGGTCTGGTAGACCGGGATATTCTGCGCCAGTTCGCTGACCTGCGTGACGACAATGAAGCTGAACAGGGCAAGTGCCGCGAAAGCGCCGAACACGCTGACGATGACAGCGGGAAGCCGGGGCATGCCGACCCGTTTGAGCGCCGAAACCAAGGGCGCGAGCGCGAAAGTCAGCAGCAGCGCGATGGCGATCGGCAGGAAAACCTCGCGCCCGAAATACAGAGCCGCCACCGTCGTGACGATGGTTGCCACGTTGGGCAATGACGTTCGCGGCTGGGGGCCGGCGGCCGAAAGAATGTCCTCCAGGCCGTGACCCGGAGACGCCATGCCGTTTCGACGATTGGCCGCCACTTGATGTCTTCCCCTGCTGTCAGCCATGATCGGGCATATTGAGCCGGCGTGCAACTTTTGCCGCTGACGAACTGCTGCTCATCCACCATTGGGCAGGTTCGGATGGGTGAGCGCACTTGACAAAACCCGCACCTCTCAATAAATGAGTGATCGCTCACTCAAATTGGTATCGAGCATGGCCCGCCCCCTCAGTGAAGAAAAGCGCCAGGCAATCCTGGCCTCGGCCGCCGCCTTGGTGGCGACGCAAGGGACCGGCGCGCCCACGGCCAGGATCGCCAGGGATGCCGGCCTCGCCGAAGGCACGCTCTTCAATTATTTCGCCAGCAAGGATGAGCTGCTCAACCAGCTCTACCTGGCGATCAAGGCCGATCTCGGCATCGCCTTGCTGACTTCATATCCGTCGCAAGCCAGCGTGCGCGATCGCAGCCGCCACGTCTGGAACAACTTCATCGACTGGGGCGCGAAGCACCCGATGAAACGCAAGGCCATGCGCCAGCTCACCGTCTCCGAGCGGATAACGGAACAGAGCAAGCAGCAGGGTAACGCGGCGTTCGGCGATATCAACAGGATGATCGAGGAAAGCCTTGCCGACGGCGTGCTGAAGGGCTGCTCTATGACCTTTGCCGGCGGCATTTTCGAAGCGCTGGCCGAGACGACGCTCGAATTCATCGCCCGCGATCCGCAACAACGCGAACAGTACAAGGACGCCGGGTTCGCATTCTTCTGGAACGGTATTTCCAAGTAACGGCCCGGATACCGCCTCAAGCAGCCCTACGCAGACCACGACCACCCACAAACCAAGAGCAAATCAACGCAATAAATGAGTGCCTAATCACTCTTTTATCTATCAACTCCCTGAAAGGACAAGACAATGTCGAAGATATGGTTGATCACCGGCAGCGCCCGCGGACTGGGTCGCGATATCACCGAAGCTGCACTCGCCGCCGGCAACAGTGTCGTGGCAACGGCCCGCGATGTCGGCCGCCTCGCCGATCTCGAAAGCCGCTACCCCGGGCAACTGCGCAGCTTTGCGCTCGATGTCACCAATGCCACCGCCGCGCAGGCATCCGTGGACTTCGCGATCGACGCGTTCGGTCGCCTCGATGTTCTCGTCAACAACGCCGGCTTCGGCCATGTCAGCCCCTTCGAGCAGACCGAAGAGGCGGATTTCCGGGCGCAGATCGACACCAATCTCTACGGCGTCGTCAATCTCACCCGGGCAGTCGTCCCGGTCATGCGCGCCCAGCGCTCGGGCCATATCATCAACATCTCCTCGGTCGGCGGGCGGACGGCCGCGGCGGGCCTCAGCGCCTACCAGGCGGCAAAATGGGCGGTTGGCGGTTTCACCGAAGTCCTGGCGCTGGAACTCGCCCCCTTCGGCGTCAAGATCATCTCGGTCGAGCCGGGCGGTATGCGCACCGACTGGGGCGCCACCGCCATCGCCGACGCTCCGGCACTGCTGCCCGACTATGAACCAAGTGTTGGCGCCGTCCTCGGCATGCTCAAGATCTATGCCGGCAACGCCATCGGTGACCCGAAAAAGGTCGCTGATGTGGTCGTGGATATTGCGGGACGTGACTCACTGCCCGCTCACCTGATCCTTGGCAGCGATGCCCTGCATGTCTTTGGGCAAGCAGAGGCGGCCCGCCAGCAGGCGGCGAAGGAGTGGGCGCCCGTCAGCACCTCCATCGACATCGAGGGCGTCGACCTGTCGTTCCTTTCCGGAGCGATGCAATCATGAACGCCTGGACGACACACGACATCCCGCCCCAGCAGGGGCGCAAGGTGGTCATCACCGGTGCGACGGGCGGACTTGGCTACGAGACCGCGCTCGAGTTGGCGCGGGCCGGAGCGGACGTGCTGATGACCGGACGCAACGCCACCAAGGGCCGGGACGCGCTGAGCCGCGTCCAGGCTGCTGTCCCCAGCGCTGCTTGTGCGCTATGCCCATCTCGACCTTGCCGACCTGGCCTCGGTCGAGGCCTTCGCCGGCCAGCTTGCCGGCGAACAGGAGGCCATCGACCTTCTGGTCAACAATGCCGGCGTGATGACGCCGGCAACCCGCCACGAGACCGTCGACGGCTTCGAACTGCAGCTCGGCACCAACTATCTCGGCCATTTCGCCCTAACCGAACGCCTGCTGCCGATGCTGCGCAAGGGACGGCAAACGCGCGTCGTCAATCTCAGCAGCGGCGCGCACCGCATCCAGGCGGCGATCCATTTCGACGATCTGCAATGGCGGCAACGCTACAGGCCCTGGCCCGCCTATGCGCAATCCAAGCTGGCCATGATCCTGTTCGCCTTCGAACTGCAGCGTCGCAGCGACGCCTTTGGCTGGGATTTGCTGAGCAACGCAGCGCATCCCGGCTACGCCCTCACCGACCTGCAGACCAGCGGCCCACGCATGGGGCGCGGCGGCCGTCCGTCACCGTTCGATTGGCTTGGCTGGTTGATCGCGCCGGTTCTTTCCCAATCGGCTGCGGAAGGCGCGCTGCCAACGCTGTTTGCCGCGACAGCGCCCGATGCCAGGCCGGGCGGCTATTACGGCCCGCAAGGCCTGTTCGAGATGAAGGGCGCGGTCGGCGAGGCAAGGATCGGCAAGCAGGCACAGGACAAAGCCGTCGCCGCCCGGCTCTGGGAAGTCTCGCAGGAATTGACCGGTGTCACCTGGCCGGGCGCATCGCCCGCCCGCTGATGGCAAGGTCGCAAGAACGTCCTCGCCTTACGCGGCGCGGACGCGTTCTTCCTCGGACGGGTTCATCATCCGCTGGATTTCCGCCGCGAAGGGCAGGTCCTCCGGCACCCCACTGACATAGTCGGCAACGTCGCCCATGCGCCTGATGGTGCGCCAGTAGACATCCTCCATCAGGCTGTGCGCGAACTCGCCGTTGCGGCCGATGCTGTAGAGGCCGTCGACGCCGGTCGAATTGGCGAAGCGCTGCCGCTGCTCCTCGTATTTCATGAGGTACACGGGATAGGAGATCGGCGTGCGGATGACGCCGCCGGCGCTGATGAAGGAACGGCGCAGTTGCGGATACATCTCGCAGATACCGTCGAGGCAGACCTGGGCGAGCGTCTCGTCGTTCATCGTCCAGTAGGCGTCACCGACCTCGCAGCCAATGTCGAAGGTGATCAGCGTCTTGCCCTCGGGCGCCAGCCAGGGCATCGAGATCGGCGTTTCCGTCAGCCGGAAAAAGGGCTGCGCGCGGTCGGGCACCCACATCACGGTGTCCGGAAGCAGGCCACGGCCCGTGAAGCGCAGATTGACGAAGATCATCGGCCGGTAGCGGAACGCCGCCATCGGCTCGAGTGCCGTGGTCCCGCTGACCAGCTTCGGCAGGATATGCACGGGCGCCGTGCTGATCGCGGCGGACACCTCGATCGTCTCGCCCTTGACCCGAACCGCCTTCACCTGCTCGTCCTCGACCAGGATTTTTTCGACCGGCGATTCCAGACGGACCATGTCCCTGACCTCGTTGGCCATCGGTTCGAGCAGCTTGGACATGCCACCCTCGGGGTAGACGTGATAGACGTCGGCGCTTTCCGGCATCTCATGCGAATAGCCGTTGCACACCGCCCTGCCCGTCACCCTCGCGGCGGCGTGGAGGTAGAGCGATTTCAGGATGCGCGGACCGAACTTCTGGCCGATCGCCGGCGACAGCTCCTCGGCCACCGCGCCCGACCACGCTTCGGCCAGCGGAATGGCGACCTCCTCGGCCAGCGCCTGCCCGTATTTCTTGGTAAACCAGTCGGCGGCGGAAACCACCTTGCGGTCGCGGGTGCGCTCGGCGATGGCCGGCGGCGCGAAACGCGGCGACAGCATCAGGCCGAACGGGTAGCTGTAGGATTTGCCGCGCAGATGCACGGCCTCGCCATAATGCTTGACGGTCCGGCATATGCCGCCGGCGCCGAGCGCATTGGCCAGCCGGTTGCTGACGAAATGCGCCCCGAAATCATAAGAGAAACCCTCGGCGTCCTTGAAGGACGAGGCCATGCCGCCGATCGACTTGCCAGCCTCGAAGACCAGTGTCGGCAGGCCTCGCTTCTTCAGTTCCAACGCGGCAGTCAAGCCGGCAATGCCGGCGCCAATCACAGCAATCGGTTTCATGAGCGTCCCACAAAGGATGTCTGTCCAATGCTTTCTGGCGTACCCGCCAAGATTGAAGGTCGCTGAAACCGATTTATTAAAATCCGAGCTTTTGCCGGCAAATGGCCGGAAACACCCGCTCACATAGTCGTGAACGAAGATGTCGCGGATCGACGGAGCTTTGCCCCCCGGCTCAAGGCCGAGACATGAAAACGGCGCTCAGAACTTGTAGCTGATGCCGGCGCGCAGCGAGTGCTGCTTGAAGCCGAACACCACGTCCTGGGGAAACGACTGCGAACCGAAGTCGGCATAGCGGTATTCAAGCCGGCCAATCCAGTTGTCGGTGAACGCATGTTCGATGCCGGCGCCGGCGGTCCAGCCGACAAAATTCTTGCTTTGGTGGTAGTCCACCCCCGACAGATTCAGGAAGCCATGCGCCATGGCCACGCCGCCCGTCGTGAAGAACAATGTGCGCTCGACAGCGTAGCCCGCGCGCAAGCGGGCGCTGGCTTGCCAGTCGGTGCCGATGTCGCCGGCCACATGGGTCTCGACGCCGTCGCCACCGACGAAATCCCGGGTGTTCCAGACACGCTCGACATCCACCTCGACGCCACCGACAAAATTGCCGCGGGGCTGCCAGTTGTAGCCGGCGTGGGCGCCCAGCAAAGCACCATTGAGATTGCCGTCGAAATAGGTCTCCTGGTTGATATCAAGCTGTCCATGCGTCCAGGCGTAACCGCCCTGAACGCCGATATACGCACCCGTCCAGGTGAAGGCGGCCGGCGCGGGTTCCGGTGCGCGCTCGGTCAAAACCGCGTCGGCGGCCAGCGCCGCGCCCGATACGGCCAACAGGAAGGTCGAGGCGAGAAGGATCGTTTTCATTGCATGCTATCCCCAAAATATGTCGTCACGGATTCTCGCGGAAATGCCCGCGAGATGGCCCTCTCCCGCGCCGCCCGGCGCGACCAGATTGCCGAGCCTTCGTGTCGCACCGTCACGCCATCAGCGTCTTGGGCTGGGCCGCACCTGAATTGTCCTGGAAAGCGCCGGCTCACTTGCACGGCCAGTGTTGCCGTTCGGCATCATCGGCGTGCTGCCCGCGCTCAGAATTTGTAGGCAACGCCGAGGCGGATGTCGTGGCTGGTGAGGCTTGTCCGCGACGGGTAGGAGGCGCCCCAGGGGAGGTCGGATGCCTTGTCGCCATAGTCGGTGTAGCGGTACTCGGCCCGCACCAGCAGTCTGTCGGTGGCCGCGTATTCGACGCCGGCGCCGATGTTCCAGCCGGTCCAGGTCGCCTTTTGGCGCGGGTATTCGGAATCGTCGCGGTACAGTCCAAACTCATACCGCGCCACCGACAGGCCGCCGGCAACGTAAGGCATGAAACGGCCCACGGCATAACCAAGGCGAGCCCGAAGCGCGCCGTTCCATCTGACCTCGGAATCAAACTGATGATCCAGGTCCTTCCCGCCGTCGGGAAAAAAGATGTCGGTCCGCCCGTACATTCCGGAGACATTCATGTCCGCTTCGATGCCGAGCACGAAATCATTCTGGAATTGGTGATTGTAGCCGGCATAGACGCCGCCGAAGACACCGGCCGGATTAGCGTCCGAAAACACGCCGTCGGCGGTGGTGTTGTGTGAGCGGGACCAAGCATATCCAGCTTGCAGACCGACATAGCCGCCGGTCCAGACAAAACCGGCGGGGATGATGTCCGGCGCCACCGCGTCGGCGGCGAGAGCAACCCTGGTGGCGACGAGAAATACAGTCGAAGCCAAAAGTACCGTTTTCATGCGCATGCGGTCCCACCGATGATGTGCCGTTAGCGACCTCTCCCGGTCGCGCCGAGAGCCTGTCGAGGCTCCGGTGTTGCATTGTCCCTCGCCCGCGTCTTGGGCCGGACAGCACCAGAATTGTCCTGGGAAGCGCCACGGTGCTTTCTCGGTCAGCGTGGCCATTCGGCATCATCCGGCGGTCAGCCAGCCAGCACCGGGGGTGAGCAAACCCAGGTGCGAGGCCCGGGTTTGCGGCGGCAGCACGGCGGTCAGAATTTGTAGGCGACACCGACCCGGATATCGTGCGTCGTCAGCTCGATCTCATCTGGATTGTACGCCGATCCGCCACCCACAACCTGACGTACCGAGGACTGGCGGCCGAAATCGGCAAACCTGTACTCGCCCCGAACCACCCAATTGTCCGTCACGGCGTATTCGGCGCCGGCGCCCAGCGTGTATCCGGTTATCGTATCCTTGGCGATGCCAAAGGGAGCGCCGCCCGGCAGGTGCACGGTAGTGTGCTCGTACGTGGCCACGGCCAGTCCGCCAGTAACGAAAGGAAGCCATCGATCCATCGCGTAGCCGGCCCGGAGACGAATAGATCCCACTGAATGCAGTTCGAGCACGCCGCCCATGTTGGGCAGATCCACGCCCATGGCTTGATACAGCGCGTCGTCCTTCAGGCTGGCGAAATTGTAGTCGCCCTCCACGCCGAGAACCACGCCGCCGTCGAACTGATGGTTGTAGCCGGCGTACAGACCACCAAAGCCACCGGACAGACTGTAGTCCCATCCAAAGTTATCGTAATAGTTGGGATTGGAATTCAGCCCGACCCTGCCGTCTCCCCAGGCATATCCGGCCTGCGCGCCAATGTAGGC
Source organism: Mesorhizobium sp. PAMC28654 (assembly GCF_020616515.1). Taxonomy (GTDB): domain Bacteria; phylum Pseudomonadota; class Alphaproteobacteria; order Rhizobiales; family Rhizobiaceae; genus Mesorhizobium. The sequence continues at coordinate 6,283,056 of NZ_CP085135.1, read as the reverse complement.
GCCAGACCAGTTGTAAGTCGCAGCCGGCAAGGTTTGATTGATGTCCGCCGCGAACACCGCGCCGACAGGCATGAGAATAATCGCTGTAGCGAAAAGAATCGTTTTCATCGTTTGTTTGCTGCCCCACCAATTTGTCGTCCCAAAACGCGGAAATGCTCCGCTGAAAGCCGGATGATCCCCACCTCGGTGTTACATCATCCGCCGCCGGCGTCTTGGGCTGGGCCGCACCGGAATTGTCCTGGGAAGTGCTGGGGCGCTTTCTCGATCCGTGTGGCCATCCAGCCTCAGTCGAATGGCGGGAGCCGTTCTGGCTTGGCCGGGGCACGACGGGCTAGAGCAGATAGAGCCCATCCCGATTCCATCGGATGGAACAGGGTCTAGCGGGCGCCACTCGGGGTGATGCCGAAGCGGCGGCGGAAACAGCGGTTGAAATAGGACACGTCCGAGAACCCGCTCAGCAGCGCGATCTCACTGACCCGCATGCGGTCATTGCGCCTGTCGCAGAGCATTCGATGGGCTCGCTGCAAGCGCAGTTCGAGAATGCGCTCGGCGAAGCTGGTCCCGGTTTCCTGCAGGAGATCGTGGACATAACGCACCGAGAGCCGCAATTGCTGGGCAACGCCCTGGGCCGAGATGGCGGGGTCGGCGAAATTGTCCCGCATCTTGTTGAGAATGGCCTGAAGCCTTGCCGCGCGCAGGCCGCGCAACCCCGCCAGTTCGGCGGTCTCGCCTTTCGCGCCGGTCGCCAGGCCGATCAGGTCGACGATCGTTTCGGTGGCATGGGTGACAAGATCGGGCGAGATCACGGCAGGGCCGGCTTCCAGAAAGCGGCAATAACGCTTGAGCATGTCGAGCGCCTCGTTGTCGGCCCCGATGCTCAGCGCCAGCCGATCGTCGATATCAGCAAAGGCATTGTCCAGGATCGCGCGCGGGATCACCACATTCATCCAGATGTTCTTGTCGCCGCCGATCATTTTCAACGCTTCCGACGCGGAGACCAGTGCGCCCTCGCCCTTGCCGACGCTGTAGTCGCGGCCGACCTGGGCGCCGCTGAGGATCGTGTCGCCATTGTTGACCAGCAGCAGGTAGCCGTCACGCCCGTCATCGGCGATGTTGCTCGCCCTGCGGGTGGCATTCTTGATCGTCCCGGCCATCCGCCCGAGCACCAGCGGTCCGACGACCATGGCTTCGATATCCGCCTCGAACCGCACATTGTCCGAAGTGGCATATTCGACGGACCAAATCTCCGCGACGTGAATGTCCTGCCAGAGCGCGAACCGCGCACGATCATCGAGGTGCCCCGGCAGGTCGTTCGATGAGAAGACGCTCTTTTTCAAAAGATAACGATGCCTCTTGTGCGCTCACACCTTCACTGGCAGCACAAGGTATTTGACAATCCTACATCTTGTCCAGAGCTGCAGGGATTTATGCATTGCACGACAATTTCGTTGCTGCATCGGACAAGAATTAAGCCGGGAAACACAGATTTTCCCGGAAAAGCGCTCCAAAAATACTCGGAAATATCCCCGGTCGGGAATCAACGCGATGGTGGACTGCGCCGCCGCGCACGCTCGTGGCAGTATGCCCTGACGAAACTTCAGCCCTGCCGCGCCGCATGCCGCGCCAGCGCGTGCGCGATCACCGCCTCGACGACCTCCTCGTAGCTGATGCCGCCGGCGGCCAGCGCCTTGGCGTACATCGAGATATTGGTGAAGCCGGGAATGGTGTTGACCTCGTTGAGCAGCAGCTGGCCATCAGGTCGCAGGAAGAAATCGACCCGCGCCATGCTCTCGCAGCCAAGCGCCTGAAAGGCCTGCCGCGCCATCTCCCTGGCCCTGTCGGCGGTTGCCGCCGGCACATCGGCGGGCGCCTTCACCACCGCTCCGTCGGCATCGACGTATTTGGCTTCATAGGTGTAGAAGCCGTGCTTGCCGGCGGGAATGATCTCGCCGGGCAATGACACGGTAATCGTGCCGTCGGCCCGCTCCAGCACCGCGCACTCGATCTCGCGGCCCTCGATGAATTCCTCGATCAGCGCCTTGTCGTCATAGCGGAACGCCGTGTCGACAGCGTTCTGGTAACCATCCCTGTCGTCCACCTTGCTCACCCCGAAGGAAGACCCCTGGCGGGCCGGCTTGGCGAAGAATGGCAGGCCAAGCGCCCCGGCAATCTCCTGGAAGGAATGGGTGTCGTTTCGCCGCAAGGTCACCGAGCGGGCGACGGCAATGCCGGCCTCGCGCAGCAGGCGCTTGGCCATGTCCTTGTCCATGGCCGCCGCTGAGGCGAAGACGCCGCAGCCGACATAGGCGATGTCAGCCACCTCCGCGTAACCCTGCACCGACCCGTCCTCGCCGAAAGGGCCATGCAGCACGGGAAAGAGCACGTCGACCGGAGCAATATCCGCACCGGAGACGGCGACCAGCCTGCCGCCGCCACCCGGCAACAGCGCGACTTCGACGCCATCGGCCGTTTCGAGATCCCCTTCGGGAACCTCGTCCCTGGTCAGCAGCCATCTGCCGCTTCTGCTGACGGCGATCGGCACGATCTCATGGCGCGTCCGGTCGATCGCCTTCATCACATTGGCGGCGGAAAGGCGCGACACGTCATGCTCGGCCGAGCGGCCGCCAAACAGCACCGCGACCCTGGTCTTGCTGGTCATATGGATTTCCCCGATTTTCAGATGGCGACGGCTATGCCGCGATTGGCGAAGAAGCGGTCGAACGCCGCCGGCGGCAAAACTGCGTTTTGCTGCGTGGCGCGGTCATGGCCGGACGGGTTGTGGAAGCGAACCGTCCTGCGAGGCCGCCGTGACCAGCACCAGATGGCCGCCCTTCCTCGGTGGCTCTCGCTCGGGCCAGCGGATACCGGCGGAGACCGAGGCGATGAAGAAGCGCGAGCGCGACAAAAGCGAAGGAATGTCCGAGGTCGCGACCCCGGTCATCACCTCGGCCTCCAGCCCGAAGGCTTCTTTCACGAAGGTGACGAAAGGCGCGTAGATCAGCCCCTTGATCGACTGGTCGGCATCAACGACATAGCCGCCATAGTCCGTGCAGCGCCGCGCCAGCTCCAGCGTCGGCACGATCTGGCCGCGCGCCGCCAGGATCATCTTCAGGCAGGCCATGCCGCAGACATTGTCGGCCCAGACAGCATATTCATCGAGCGTCGCGGCACCGGACTCCCGCCACAGTGGGTCGCGCCTCAGCGCCACCCTTGCCCCATCCGCCAGCACCGCCATCGTCATGTCCGGCGTCTCCCACTGGCTGAAAAACGGGACGGTTTCAGGCACGGTGGTCATGCGGATCCCCAAGCAATATCAGGCAATTGCCTATACCTTCGTATACGAGGATACGGATTGACAGGCAATGATTGAACCATTCATGAATGGTAGTGCCGGAAAAAATGGGCGACAAATGGACCCCCTTGGCAAACTGAGCCCGAATGCAGTGAACAAGCCGAGGACCGCCGCCGACCAGGTGGCGGATCTGCTGCGCGATGCCATCGTCACGGGTGAGATTCCCGCCGAGACGATCCTGCGGCAGGACGATCTGGCCGCGCGCTTCGAGCTGAGCAGAATGCCGGTGCGCGATGCATTGAGGTTGCTTGAAGCGGAAGGTCTCGTCTCGATCCATCCCACGCGCGGAGCCTTTGTGTCGCGCATCGACGCCAAGGAAGCCGCCGAGATCTACGCGATCCGCGCGCTGATCGAAAGGAAGGCGCTGAAACTGTCGTTTCCGCATCTTACCGCCGCTGTCCTGGACAGGGCGGATGCCATCCTGCTGGAGATCGACCACGAGCAGGAGGTTGGCCGCTGGGGCCAGCTCAACCGTGACTTCCATCTGGAGCTGTACAGCCTCTGTGGCAACAGCCGCCTGCTTATGCTCGTCGAACAGATGCATCGCACCGCCGATCGCTATGTCCGCCTCCTGCTGTCGAATTTCGACCACCGGGCGCAGTCGCAGCACGAGCATCGCCGCATCGTCGAAGCCTGCCGCGAGGGCGACAGAAGCGCTGCCTTGCATGTGCTGAAACGGCATCTGGAGGGCGGCAGGCGGAAACTGGCGCGAACAGCGCCTTGAGTCGAAGCGGCACCGGCTGACTCGAAAGGCTGTGTCGATGTTCCGGTCAGGCCGCCACGGCGACCGAGCGCCGGAACACGATGGTGACCTTCGTGCCTTCACTGGCGCTCGAATGGACGTCGAATTGCGCCTTGGCGTTCTCGGTCAGCGAGCGTGCGATGAGCGCGCCGAGCTTGCCGGGCTTGGGCCACGTCTCGCCCTCCGGCAGGCCGATGCCGTCGTCGGCGACCACGATCCGGCAGCCATCGCCGTCGACGATGCTGTGCAGTGTGATCGTGCCGCCGTCGCGGCCGCGAAACGCATGTTTCAACGAATTGGTCAGCAGCTCGTTCACCACCAGCCCGGTCGGCATGGCGACGTTGAGCGACACCGGATAGGTGTCAACCTTCATGTCGAGGCGGATGCCCTCCACGGCATGCGAGTTCATCACCGCCGAAGCGATCTGGCTGAGATAGACACCGAGATCGACCTCGTCCCTCTGCTCGTCGCTCGACAGCGTCTGGTAGAGGATCGCCAGAGCGTCGACGCGGCCGGCGAGCCGCTCGAACCGCTTCTCATCCGGCTCGGTCGCGTTACGGGTTTCCAGGCGGATCAGCGCGGTGATCATCTGCAGATTGTTCTTCACCCGATGCTGCAACTCGCGCAGCAGGGTGTCCTTCTCGCGGATGCGTTCCTCGACGGTGCGTGTATCCTCCCTCTCGCCATGGGCGGAGACATCGACCAGCGCCACCAGCCGGAAGCAGACCTTGCCATTGTCGTCCTCGATGACATTGGAATAGACGTCGACGATCGCCGGCGTGGCCTCGCCGCGTGCCAGCCGGAACGTGCCGACGAAATCGGCGTCCTCGACCACTGCCTCGGCCAGCGTCCGGTCGTTCTGCTGGTGCAGGCCGGTTCCCGATAGCGCGGCCCAGTTTTCCCAGGCGAGCGCGGCCGCCGTCAGGCCCGACAGTTTCTCGAATTCAGGATTTGCATAGACCACACGCTCCTTGCCTCCAAGGTCCGAAACCGCGATGGCGATCGGCACTTGGTCGAGGAATTTCTTGAACTGCTCGCTTTCCAGCGCGCTGGCAAGGTCGGGCGTGTCGAGCAACTGCTCGACCGCATTGGCCTTCTCGGTATCGGATGTCATCGGCGGGGCCTGTGCTGAAACTGGGCGACACCAATATCAGCGATGCGACCGGCCCGCCATTGCCAAAGCCAGGCTGCATTTTCACGCGCCGGCTCACCAGCCTTGTCGCGCAATGGCAGCGCCTGGTGGTCGGCGGCTGGGCCATTCCGCGGCTATGGAACCTTCCGCCGAACGTGACGTTCCCAATTGCCTACACCGATCAAACAACCATTGAAGGAACCGCATCATGGGAAGCACGAGCGACAAGGCCGCGGGCCTCGCCAACCAGGCCGCCGGCAGCGTCAAGCAGGGCGTTGGCAAGGCAGTCGGCAACGACAAGCTTCAGGCCGAAGGCGCGGCCCAGGAAGCCAAGGGCAAGGTACAGAAAGCCGTTGGCGATGTGAAGTCCGCGACCAAGGACGCCGCGAACAAGGCAGCCGCCGCCGTCAACAAGAACCTCTGACCGTTAACCGTTCAGCTGTTGATGGGCCAGCCGCAAGGCTGGCCCATTTTCGTTGTTAAAGCGCCATCTTGTAACCGAGATGGCTGGCGGTGAAGCCAAGTCGCTCGTAGAAGGCATGTGCCTCGGTCCGCCCCTTATCGGTGGTCAGCTGAACATGGCTGCAGCCACGCGAACGGCATTTCTCGATCGCCCATTCGAACATCTTCCCGCCGATCCCGCCCGAACGCCGGTGGCTGGCGATGCGAACGGCCTCGATCTGGCCACGTAAGGCGCCCTTCCTCGACAGGCCGGGAATGAAGGTCAGTTGCAAGGTGCCGATGACCTCGGGGCCGTCGACGGCGACGACCAGCAGCTGATTGGGATCGGCTTCAATCGCATGGAAGGCATCGAGATAGGATGGCGCCAGCGGCGTGGACGCATCTTCGCGGCCCGCGCCCAGCGCATCGTCGGCAAGCAGCGCGACGATGGCCGGAAGGTCGTGGGCTTGCGCCCGGCGGAATTCTATATCGCTCATAGATAAACGGATACGGCGCGGTGCTGGTGCAGGCAATAGCGTCTGGCCTGCATCTTGATCGATCGCCCGGCACATCCACGCGGCACCCGAGGGAGCGATCTCAATCGACGAGAGCCCGGTGCGTCTGGTGGCGTAGCCAATGACGATCGAAGACATCCAGGATCGCCCGGAATTCGACTGGTGAAATCTGGTTGGCGCCATCGTCGCCACGTCCGGCGAGAAATTGCGCCAGCTGCCAATCGAGCGCTTGTGGTTCTTCGATGGACAGCCCGAGGGATGCCAGATCCCCGGCGACCGACTGGTCGGATGGCAGATATCCGCCCCATTCCTCGCGGGGTGCCGGATTGCGCAAGCGGATCATCAGAATCCTGGCCATGGACGGATGCGGTTCCGGATCGATGACAGTGGTTCCGCATATGTAGCCGCCAAGGACGCTTCCGGGCTGCGAAGGCGGGAAGAGGCAGAAGAACAACTGGGCATCTCCACCGGTCTCTCTCAGATCCGCATACAATCCGCGTTTCGCGAGCGTAACCGGCCCGCCAAGCAGCAGCGGCCCGGTTGGCAATGCCTCGCGATAGACCGCCGTCAAGCCGTGCACGCCAGGCCCGGCCTCTATCGACAGGCTGCCTCGTATCAGCTGACCGCGATAATAGGGCGACAGGGCACGGGAATAGCATGCGTATGTTCCGGCCAGGGCCACGCCAAGGCTTCGATCTTCATGCGGGGAGACTTCGAACCGCGCGCCGGCGCGGCGTTCCAACTCGGTCCTGTCGATGCCGTGGCGGGCACAGATGGCGGCCGTGAAGCTCGGCAGATCGCTATGGGCGATCCACGCGCCGGATTGACCGATGTCGAGAAGCTTCGACCAATCGTCATAGACACTGAGCTGGCGTGGTTGCGCACGGCCCTGCAGCCATTTGTCGGCGCGGCCGAGATCGAATGCCGTGTCCGGGTTGACGCGCCGGAACGCCGCCGCCAGATCCTTTCTGGTCACTGTTCCCAGCAGCGCCGAAGTCAGCCGTAACTTCCGCGCGATCTGCTGTGCCATCCGTCCGCCCTTCATGCCCGACGCGAGCATGGCACGCGCCACGCCTTGCATCCATTACGCATTTTCCAGGCACATATTTCCAGGAATTCCAGAGAATTCCATGCTGTTCCATTCATCCGCCCTTTTTGACCCTGCGACCAGCGCTAGGCTCGCACAGGCTACGGAGGGGATCCGCGCCAGTGACAGAACGACATTGGGAGCAAATGAGATGCCCAGGGTTTCGGAACTCTTCTTCAAAACAGCTATCGTGTTTCTTATTCTTGGGATAGCGGCGGGCCTCCAGATGGCTATCTCCGGCGACCATGGCGCCTTTCCGGCGCATGCGCACATCAACCTCCTGGGATGGGTCACCAGCGCGATATTTGGTGGCTATTATGCCCTGAACCCGCAAAAGGCCGGCCGCAGGATCGCGATGATCCACTACGGTGTCTACAATCTCGGCCTGGTGATCATGCTGCCGGCTCTATACCTGATGCTGCAGGGAAATTCGGCGCTTGAGCCGGTCGTCGCCGTCGGTTCGCTGATTGTCGCGGCCGCCGTGCTCATCTTCGCTTTCGTGGTCTTCTCGCCCGCAACGGTGCGCTCGGTCTCGGGGGTCGCCTCCGTCTCGCCCTGACAATTTCGCGGGTACGCTGTCCGCTGCTTCCCGCCGGCAACCTGCCGGCTTCTGGCTCATGCTACGAAGTCGATGGCGGCTACCTGGCGCGGTAGTGCGGGGCCTCAGCCTGCCCCGAATGCGCCATCTCGTGCAACCCCAGCAGCTTCTCGCTGTCCGCGATATAGTCACGTGTCATCGGCAGCGCATCGTTCTTTCTGGCGATCTGGATCTGGAACACCACCAGATCCTGCCAGCGAAACGAGGCCTCGGACGCCGCCAGATAGAACTCCCACATGCGGCAGAAACGCTCGTCATAGATGGCCCTGGCCTTGTCGCGGTTGGCGGCGAAGCGCTCGCCCCAGTGCTTCAGCGTCTCGGCATAGTGCAGGCGCAGGATTTCCACGTCAGTGACGACCAGCCCAGCTTTTTCGATGGCCGGCAGCACTTCCGACAGCGCCGGCACATAGCCGCCCGGAAAAATGTGCTTGCGCACGAAGGCGCTGGTCACCGAAGGCGGGCCGGAGCGGCCGACCGTGTGCAGCAGCATCACCCCGTCGCGGTTCAGCAGCTTCGCGCATGTGTTGAAGAAGGTCTTGTAGTGGTTGACGCCGACATGCTCGAACATGCCGACCGAGACGATGCGGTCGAAGCGTTCGCCAACTTCGCGGTAGTCCATGATCTCGAAGCGGACCCGGCCCGCAAGCCCCTCCGAAAGCGCCCGTTCGGTCGCCACCGCGTGCTGCTCTCCCGACAGCGTCACCCCCAGCACATCGACCTTGAAGGTGTCAGCAAGATAAAGGCCCAGCCCGCCCCAGCCGCAGCCAATGTCGAGCAGCCTAAGATCAGGCTGCAGCCGCAGCTTGGCGGCGATGTGGCGCTTCTTCGCCGACTGCGCCTCGTCGAGCGTCATCTCCAGCCTTGGGAAATAGGCGCATGAATACTGCAGGTCCTCATCGAGGAAGAGCCGGTAGAGATCGACCGACAGATCGTAGTGCACTTCGACATTGCGCCGCGCGCGCTGCGTCGTGTTGATCTGCTGGAAACGCCGGAACGTGTGGCGCACCCGGTCCAGCGCCCGCGTCCAGGCCGTATCGATGCCGGCGGCATCGCCGATATTCTGGAAGACGATGCGCATCAGGCCGAGAACCCCGCCCCCGGGTAGGTCGACCTCGCCGCTCATATAGGCTTCCGGCAAGGCAAGCATCGGGTCGATGGTGATGGCGCGCTCGGCCATGGCGGTCTTGATGTGGATATGCGCCGGCGCGCCGGTGCCGTCGCCGAACCGGTCGGTCACGCCGTTAGGGCCGGTCACCAGCAGGCTGCCTTGCCGAACCAGGCTTGTAAGGACATGACGCAACAGGATGTTCATCGCGCGCGGACCCGCTGATTGCCTGACGGATGGTTAGGCAATCATCGTGACGCTTGTTTGTCTGGGTGGCGTGGGTTGGCGCATGCGTTGCTCAGCCGCCCAAGTCGGCGCTGCCCCTCATCGCCCTGCCGGACATTTCTCCCCGTATAGTGACGGGGAGAAAGACGCTGTCGAGAATGATTTCGCCAATAATCAACACAGCAGAGAGAGCGCCAAGGTTTGTGACAAGCCCCTTCTCCCCGTCACTATACGGGGAGAAGTGCCCGGCAGGGCGATGAGGGGCAGCGCCTACCTTGGCCCTTGTCGCCCTTGTCGCCCCCGTCGTCCTCAGTCCTCGCCCTCATAGGCCAACTGCGCTTCCGTCAGTGCCCGATCGAGCCGGGCGCCCTCGGCATAGCCGGACAGATAGTCCGGCCGCGCCATACCGGGCATCAGGCGCGGGCATGGTTCTACGGCACCCAGCACCATGCTGACCGGGATGACGCCCGCCCAGACCGGGTGCTCGTAATCCTCCTCGTCGTCGGCGACGCCCTTGGCGCGCACCTTGGCCGAGGCTTCATCGATACGCATGCCGATCACCGTTGTTGCCTTGGCTTCCTGCGCCGAGATCGGCCGCAAGGTCGCGGCACGGCCAGGGTAGAAGCGGTCGACCACCCCGGCCAATGCCTTCAGCTTCTCCTCCGGCTCGTCGATGATCCGTGCCGTGCCAAAACACATGGCGGAACGGTAGTTGGCGGAATGGTTGAAACCAGAGCGCGCCAGCACCAGCCCGTCGAGATGCGACACGGTCAGGCAGGCCGGCGTGCCCGAGCGTAGATGGCGCAGCATGCGGCTGGCCGACGAGCCGTGCCAGTACAGCATGTCGTCCTCGCGCCAATGGATGGTCGGCGTGCAGTAGGGCTGGCCGTCGAACGTATAGGCGACATGGCATAGCAACCCGGCATCGAGCACCGCGAACACCGACGCATGGTCGTAGCTGCCACGGTCATGCCGGCGCTTCACCCGGTTGCGCTTGCTGGTCGGAAAGCTGGCTGTCGTCGGGTTGTCGTTCACGGCGCTTGCATCCTGTTTGTAGGTCTGCCAACCATGCGCCGGAAAATTGGTCCGAAAAAGAACCAATCATATGGACAAAATTCAAACCAATATGCCGGACTGGTCGACGCTGATCCCCGTCCTGCCGGGCGAAGGCCCGCGCAGCCGGGAGCTCTACGCGGCGCTGCGGCGGCTGATCGAAACCGGCGCGCTGGCCGCCGGCGCCAAGCTGCCGACGACGCGCGACCTCGCCCAGCGTTTCGGTCTGTCGCGCTCGGCGGCGGTTGCCTGTTTCGAAATGCTGATCTCCGAAGGATTTGCCACAGCCAGGGTCGGCGCCGGCACCTTCGTCGCGGCCGACGTACCGCACCTGCCGGTGACGCTGAAGCGGGAGCGCGCTGACGATATCGACGTATCGACGTCCCTGCCCTGCGGCCTCGGCGTTGCCGTGTCGGACCCGCGCACGATCAACCTGTTCCGCATTCTCCTGTCGCGCCATCTCGCCCGCCCAGGTCCCGAGCATTTCCGTTATGGCGACCCGCGCGGCGGACTCGGCCTGCGCACCGCCATCGCCGCCTATCTCAGGACCGCGCGCGGCGTGCGCTGCGATGCCGGCCAGATCGTGCTGACCTCCGGCACGCAGCAGGGGCTGGACCTGCTGGCGCGCGCCGCCATCCGCCCCGACGACGCTGTCTGGATTGAAAACCCCTGCCATCCGATGGCGCATGCCGTGCTGGCCGGAACCGGCGCCAGGGTCGTCGGCGTGCCCGTGGATGCCGAGGGCCTCGATCCGGACATCGGCGAGCAACTATGTCCTCGAGCGCGTGCGGCCTATGTCACGCCCTCGCATCAATATCCGCTCGGCGTGACCATGACGATGCGCCGTCGCCTGGCCCTGCTCGATTGGGCTGGGCGCAACGATGCCTGGATATTCGAGGATGATTACGACAGCGAGTTCCGCTATGGTGGCCCGCCCCTCACCTCGCTGCAGGGTATGGATGGCGCGGGCCGCGTCGCCTATTTCGGCACGTTCTCAAAGATCCTCTTCCCCGGCCTGCGCATCGGCTATGTCGTGGTGCCCGAACCGCTGCTCGATGCGGTCATGGCGGTCAGGGCGCGCTCCGACCGCTTCCCCTCGACACTGGCCGAAGGGGCGCTCACCGATCTCCTCAACGAAGGCCACTTCGCCGCGCATCTGCGCCGCGTGCGCCGCCGGGTGCAGGCCGCGCGCGACGTGCTGGTCGCCGGGCTCGATGCGCATTGCGCTGACTATCTCGACGTGATCGTGCCCGAGCAAGGGCTGCATCTGGTGGCGACACTGAAGGGGGACGGACCGGACACCGGCCTTGCCGAAGCCGCGATTGCGGCAGGCGTCGGCGCCCGCGCCCTGTCGTCGATGTTCGTCGACGGTCCCACGCGACAGGGCGTGGTGCTCGGCTTCTCCGGATTTTCGGACGAGGAGTTGCGCGCCGCGACGGTCAAGCTCGGCAAGGTGTCGCGCTGGCGGCGACCGGTCGTTCAAGCCGTGCCAGCCGCGATCTCGACCGGGTCGGGCATGTCGAGGTGACAGCAACGAAGCGCCGGCCCGCGGAAGCAGCCATGAGCGCGATTTGACAAGCCGGCCATTCGATCGCTTACTCCTGTCCGCCAAGCTGGCAATTGCCTAACCTGGGGCCGGTTTTGGCGAGGGGGTCCCATGTCAAATCCGTCGCAACAAGTCTTGAGGCTTGGGTTCGGTTTTGCTATCTCGCAGGCCCTGCGGGTCATCATTGAACTTGGCATTCCAGATCTCCTCGCCGGTCACGACCGGACGGTGGACGACCTTGCGGACGCCACAGGAACGAACGGTGACGCACTTCATCGGATCATGCGACTCCTGGCCGCCGAGAACGTATTCCAGGAAGTGTCGCCACGCCGTTTCGCACTCACCGACGTCGGCTCTGTCTTGCGCACCGATCTGCGCTCGGGCCCTGGCGACTTCGTGCGGATGATCAACAGTGAGCCATATCTCGCCTTCGAACAGCTCATGCATTCGGTTCGGACCGGCAAGCCGGCCTTCGACAAGGTTTTCGGAAAGCGCAGGTTTGACTGGCTCGCCGAGCATGCCGAACAGGCCGCCTTGTTCCAGCGCGCCATGGTCGCGCTTGGCCAGGGGAGCAACGACGCCGTAGCTGAGGCCTACGATTTCAAGCCTCTCTCGCGGGTCGTCGACGTTGGCGGCGGGCATGGCCAGCTCCTTTCGGCGATCCTCAAACGCAACCCGCATCTGTCCGGTGTGCTCTTCGACCTGCCGGCGGGCATCGCCTCGGCCAAGGCAGGGGTCGGCGGCGCATTGCCGCGCACCGAACTGGTCGCTGGCGACTTCTTCGAAGCGGTCCCGCCAAACGCCGATGTGTATGTCCTGAAGAAGGTCATCCATGATTGGAACGACGAGCGCGCCGGCGCGATCCTTGGCAACTGCCGCAAGGCGATGACGCCGGCGGGCAAGGTGCTGCTCGCTGAAACGATTGTGCCGCCGGGCAACGAGCCGCATCAGATCAAGATGATCGACGTTACCATGCTGGCCGTCACCGGAGGGCTCGAGCGGTCGGAAGAGCAATATGCAGATCTGTTCGCCGTAGCAGGGCTGCGGCTTGACCGGGTTATCCAGACCAAGGGGCCGATCTCCATTCTGGAAGCGTCACGCGCCTGAGTCCCGAGGCAACGGATCGGACTGCGCCCGTCGCTGCACCGTTGCGCCTTGTGGGATTCTGTCCGCCGTGCCAGAGCAACGAAACCCTCTGAAGCAAGCGAGACTCAAAACAGATGTTCACCCGCCCCGGAACGATGGCCGCCCTCACCCTCCTGGCGTTCGGCGGGCTGTTGCTCGGCTCCGTGTCCGCGAGCGCCGATTCCTGGGGCGCCATATCCATCGACTTCAAGACGGCGGAAATCGACCCCTATTTTGGTGTCGGCGGCGGCGGTAGCGAGGACGAAGCCATCGCCAATGCCCAGAAATTCTGCGTGGAAGCCGGTGGCGCCGAATGCAAGACCGTCGTCAGCTACCAGCAGTGCGGCGCCTATGCGGCCAGCGGCAAGGGCGGCGGCTGGGGCAAGTCCTCGACCCAGAAAACCGCCGAGACCCAGGCCATGGCCGGCTGCAATGACGACGCCTGCAAGATCGTGACGTCGGACTGCAACTGATGCATGCCGCCCAAAAGTGCTGACCGGTTTTGGGATAACGACATGCATCAAGCGCGTCGCATGAATCCGTTCGAACGCGACGCGCTTTAGAGTTATTCCACCGACAGCTAATATTGGATAATCGTCGTTGCGAAGAGTTGCGACATTACGCAAGCAATAACCACACGCGTCCAAATCTAGTCGAATGCCGGATCAGTGCGGATTGTGGCTTCACGAATGATATCGACTGGCCGCATACATGCTTCTTGTCTGCAAGCGCCATAGGGGATTACCATCGGTTGTAGTCAACCGTCGGGAGGAACCATCATGGCCGGCACTTTCAAGACAGGCGACGTCGTCAAGCTGAAGTCCGGAGGCCCGGACATGACCGTCAGTGACGGCTCGGCGTCCGGCTCATATCTGTGCCACTGGTTCAATCGCGAGGGCGACGTCTGGATCCCGCAGCATGTCGGCTTCAAGCCCGACCAGTTGAAGCTGGTCGAACAATCTTCGACCTGAATTCGCGCCGCTTTCGGCTCTGTGATTGCGATCGTCATGCCTGATTGAACTTGACCAAATCCTGGAAAATCAGCTGAGCCCAAGTGGATTCGCGCGCCTGGACGAGCAGACCACCCTCTTCGAGCTTGCCGAGATTGACGGGCGCGAAGCCGAGTTGTTCAACCAGGGTCGCCACTTGCGTGGCCGCACCGTCGTCGTCGCTCGACAGGAAAGTGACCCGCCGCCCGCCCTTGACGTCTGGGTCCTGCGCTAGCGTGCGCGCCGGCAAATGGTTGAAGGCCTTCACCAGTCTCGAGCCGACCAGAGCCTGGGCGTTCACGACGGAAGACGGAAGACCGCCGAGCTCGTCCGGTGATACACCGTAGGCATTGGTGGCGTCGATCACGATCTTGCCTTGCCAGTTCGCGGCCTTGGCGAGCTCATTTTGCAACCCGAAGGGTACCGCCAAGATGACGATCTGGGCCTTGAGCGCGTCTTGCAGCGAGCTCGTGGCGACCGTCGGCCCAATCGCCTTGGCTTGCGGGGCGATCGCTTCGGGCGGCCGCCGGGCCGCCACGGATACATGAATGTTCTTACGGGCGAACGCCCGGGCAAGCGCCTGGCCGATGGCGCCAAAACCTATAATCGCATAACTCATGAGATCCTCCGGATCGCTGTGTGAATTGGAAATACGCGTCCGAATGCTGGCGCGTTTGACTTGGGCTGTCGCTTGCCCTCCGGAGGGAACCGATGTTTTGGCCCTTCCCGGAGGCGCGTTGAGCGAGTGAAAAGCGGCGCCCTATGCAATAGTCCGAACGACACCACCGTCGACACGCAAGGAAGTGCCTGTCGTCGCCGACGCCTGTTCTGAACAGACATAGACGACCAGGTTTGCGACTTCTTCGGTTGTCGCAAAGCGGTTGAGGAGCGATGTCGGGCGCATCGTCTTCAAGAACTGCTGCTCGGCTTCCTGTTGCGTAATGCCTTGCTCTTTTGCGGCGGCATTCATCCAACCGCCCATGATCTCCGAATTCGTCGGACCAGGCAGGACCGAATTGACGGTGACGCCCGTTCCGCCGACCTCCTCGGCCAAGCCCCTCGCAATGGCGAGCTGAGCGGTCTTGGTCATGGCGTAGTCGATCATGTCCTTGGGGATTGCGAGCGCGGACTCGCTACTGATGAAGACGACACGCCCCCAACCGCGCTTCGTCATGTTCGGCACGTAGTGGCGGGAGGCGCGAATGCCGCTCATGACGTTCAGCTCGAAGAGATCGATCCACTCGCTGTCGCCAATTTCGAAGAAAGGCTTCGCGCGTCCCGTGCCCACATTGTTGACGAGAATATCCGCATCCGGCGCCCGCGCGAACAACTCCGCCGCGCCTTCCGGGGTCGCAAGATCGGCGGAGACGCCGGTGAATTCACCTTTTGGGAAAAGCTCGCGCAACTCGCGAAGCGCGGCATCGACCCGTTGCTGGCCGCGGCCGTTGATGACGACCGCGGCGCCAGCGCCCGCCAGCCCTTCGGCAATGGCTCGGCCGATACCTGCCGTGGAACCGGTAACGACCGCCGTGCGGCCAGTAAGTTCGATATTCATGACACCATTCCTTCAATTGTTGAGAGATCTGTATGTGGGTGATGTCAGAACCAACGATAATGGCCTAAGTTGCCATAACATTAATTCCCAGGAGGAATAGGATGGATCGATTCAACGAATTGAACGCCTTCATAGCCGTGGTTGAAGCAGGCGGTTTTTCCGCTGCGGCGCGCACAACCGGGGACTCGCAGTCCGCCATCAGTAAAGCCATCGGTGGGTTGGAAAAACGCTTGGGCGTGATGCTGTTCAACCGAAGCACACGCCGGGTGACCCTGACGGATCAGGGGCGGAGATACTATGATCGCACGAAGCCACTTATTGACGAGATGCAGGACGCCGATAGCGAACTGACCAGCAGCACGCTGAATGTTTCGGGTTTAATCAGGATCGCCGCATCTGGTACTTTCGGCCGTCTTCATGTTTTGCCGCTCATCCCCAACCTGTTGTCACTTAATCCTGGCCTTCAGGTGGATCTCGTTCTGTCGGACACCATGCGAGATATGGTGGAAGATCGGATCGACCTGGCGATACGCGTGGGGCCCGTCAATGAACCCGACGCGGTTGTCAGGCGCGTGGCGATCACCCCGCTCGTATGCGTCGGATCCGGTCGTTATTTCGAGCGCCACGGGATCCCAAAGACCCCTGCGGAGCTCGTTGAGCACAATTGCCTTTTGTATGGCGGCCTAACAGAGGCGGCGAATTGGCCGTTCGTGGGGCGAGAAGGCCGATTCAGCGTGCCGGTTCGGGGGAACCTCTGGTCTAACAGTGTCGAAACGATCCGGGCCGCGGTTCTGGCCGGTGTTGGAATTGGCCTGTTCGCCAAGGTTTCCCTCACTGATGAACTCCGCCATCCAGATGTCGTTACTATCCTCGATGAATTTATGAGCGATGTCAGGGATATAAATCTCGTCTGGCCGAAACGCCGTTTCGTTCCGGCCCGCGTCCGCCAAGTGACGGATTTCTTCGCGGAGGCCATTCCGCGGCGAATTTAAGACGGCTCGGCGTCGGGCTCGTATCTGTGCCATTGGTTCAATCGCGAAGGCGACGTCTGGGTCCCGCAGCACGTCGGCTTCAAGCTTGACCAGTTGAAGCTGGTCGAGCAGTCCCAATAGCGTCCGCCGATTGACCGGACGCGCCGAAGAGCGCGGCTGCGTTCCTGCCTGTCAGAAACGCCCAGCGGGCGCCAAGCCTCTCGCGAGGACGATGCCAGGGCGATCTTTCGTCCCTGTTCCAGCCAAAGCACGTCGCGTCTGAACGGATTCATGCGACGCGCTTATGGTCCTTTCTCTATGCGTCCACCCAAAACCGGCGGCATGGATCAGACGACAAGACGCTGCGCGATACCGGTCCGGATGGCGATGTCCTTGGTAGGATTTGCCGGCCTTTCAAACTTTCGAACGAAGATCGATACAGCCGTCAGAATGTCCTGGGCTGCCCGGAAGTCCGTGTCGGCGCTCTTTTCCACAGTTGCGATGTGGTTGAGCATGATGGCGATATTCATTTCCGGGTCTTTGAGTTCCGCTACGGTGTGTCCGGCGCCAACCCCGCCCACGCGGTTCAACTGGAAAAGCCCGTAGCTCTCTTCGCTTCCCCCAGCCTTGGCACCGGCAACAAGGCCTGACTCCCCGATGGCGTTGGCGATCGCAGCGATCTGCTGCAAGGATCCGTAGTTCTTTTCGCCAAACCGCTTGGAAATGAGTTCCGCCATCGGCCGTCGATCGGAAGGTATGGCACCTGAGTCGAAGTTGATCTGCAGGTTCACGTCACCAGAAGAAACCAGGCGCGATTGCGCCGCGATGATTTCGGCCCCGACCTGGGCGATATATTGCTTGGTGTCATCAAGCGCCTTCTGAATTTTTGCGCCAAGCCCGTCGAGCACCTCGCGCGCCGTCTTGCCGCCGCCAAGGAGATCGGGCTCTCGCGCCTTTGCCAAGGCCAGATCCACCGCCTCGACCGCAAGTTCCGCCGCGCTCACCGATGCAAGGATGGTATCCATCTGCTGGCCTGGAGCGCCTGACGCTACGGATGCCGCCTTTGAGCCGACCAACTGAGCCAGATAGAGTTCGGTCGCGTTCGGCTGGTCGGACAGCAGCGCGGCCAACCGGGCCTGGCTGGCGTTGGCCATGGTGGCGAACACCATGCATTGCGCGAGCCAGTCCTTGATGTCTTCGGGTGTAAAATCCAGCTCGAGTTCGGGCTTGCTGCGAAATGCCTCCCATTCCGCCGGTGAAAGCGCGAAAGGTCCCCAGTTCGTGGTGGCGCCAACGGCGCCGTCAACGATATCGGTGCGAAGCTCGGCGACCGCCATGATGTAATGGGCGCTGGTTCTGACGATGATCGCATCCCAGGCACAGATGTTGGCGAAGGCCAGCTTGTCTAGGGGACCCAAAGTGTCCTTTGTCTGATCTACGGCGAGCACGCTGACCCAGCCCTCCGGATTGCCGGGAGCGCCGAACAGCCGTACTTGAAGAAATCCGTTCTTGGGGCCACCGATGACATCGACACGGGCCCCGACAGGAGCGTCGATCCCCGTCGTGTCGCCGGGAAACCAGCCGTCCCCCGTGTCTTCTCCATCCTTGCGCAAGGTGCGCGTAACGGTCATCACTGCCATCTTACCTCCCACGGATGATTTAGTGGAGATGCTTAATCAGTTGGGCGACCGTGGCGTAATTCACGCCGCCGGGATTCTGAGGCGGATGGTCCTTGTCGAAAGTGCACCTCAGCTTGAGAAGCAGTGTTTTCTGCAGCGCTGCGAACTGCGCCTTTGTTACCGGCGCATCCTTGGTCGGGCTCAGCCCATCCGCGCCCAGAATGTCGAATATCGCCTTTCGAGTCGCACCATCCCAGACGCCTGTGCCTTTCTCGGACACGCAAAACGTCGCCTGGATTTCGTTCAGCTGGTATCGGTCGATGCCCTTCTCCACGGTCCCTATCGCGCCGGGCAGACCTGCTTGGACGGGACGCACCGACGGCAACTTGTCCGTGGCCTTTTCGATTGGCCTGACGGCGTCCCGGACGGCCTTCTGCTCGGTGGTTACGGGGCTGCCGACAACCACTTGCGTGGCTCCGTTGCCCGGGACCGGTATCGCGGATGAATCGGAGATGTGATCGACGATCCGGGCCTCGATCTCCACGGGCATGCAGAGCCGGAGATAGCTCTGGATTTCATGATACGCCGCCGGCCCCGAGTCGATGAGCGAGCGCCTGTCCGCCGTCCCGTTCCTGTAGGCATCCATCAGCTTGCGCACGAACTGTTCCGTGGAGCCCGGCGGCATCGAATGCAGGAACCTGTCGGCGTAGACATCGGTCAGTCCTTGCGCCAGGCCAAAGGCCTGCGCCACCACGGCCATCGACAGTGCCCCGGCACCGGTCACGCCCAGTATGGCGCCGGTAGTCTGGCCGAAGCCGCCGAGCGTCTGCTTCAAGGCCCGCCGATTGCTGTCAAGGTCGGCCAGGCCCTGAAGATAGGCCATGCATTGCGTGTCGACGAAATTGAAGCCCGCCTGCGTCACGTCGTACATCGTATAGGAACGACCGGAATAATTGGCGTCCACGGCAAGCGCGTTCAGAATGGTTTTGACCTTCGCCGACTCCGACACCACTCTTGTTGCGGTAAAGGATTTGTCGACGCTTTCAGGCCCGCCGATGCAGCCCGCCAGCAAGACAAAAATCGGCAAAAGCAAACATGCCCGCCAAACATGTTTGTACATGGCGGCCCCCAAATCAAAAAACGTTTTCGCGTTCTTCTATATAACTTAGATGAAACCAAATTCATTCGCCCTACACAAGCCCACCCTAAAAGATTCTTGTTTCCTAAGCGAATTGTCTCACATACTATGCGCCATAAAGATCAGTATCATCGTCAAATATGACTAAAGATTATGGGGGAAAATCAATTGGATAGATTGGTATCGGATAGATTCGTGCGCAGGGTCGTTCAAGCTATAGAGCTGACCCTTTTTTTGCTCTTGCCGCTCGCCTGTGCGCTGTTCTTGATCTCGTTAGTTGTGCAGGCGACGACGGACAACCCAGGTCCATTTTTCGTGAAGACGCAATACTACTACTTCATCACCCTGGCCTCGCCACTTGCCAATTCCGGTGCCCAACTCATTTCTTCCTTACTGGCGGTTTTGCCGCTGATCGTCTCGACGGTCTGCTTTGCATATGACCCGACGCAGAACCCGCCGAAAGTTCTCACGATACTGAACATCACGGGAAAGATCAGCATTATCCTCCTGATCATTGGAATTGTCCTGGCGACTATTTCAAACATCATAGTATCTTCACCGCTTTCCAAATTCGTCCATGACGTGACCAATGACGACAAGAACCCTGATCTGCTGCGTGCGGTCTTTGCCGGAATGATTTCCTTTCAACTGATCTACCTGACCCAACTACTGGGGTTGAAAAAATGAAGTATCTGCTTTCAACATGTTTCATTTCACTGCTTCTGGGCGCCGGCTCGGCGGACGCTGGAAAAATCACGATCCCGGTTGTGCCCAGTGGCATCCCGGAGGCAGCACATGCCAACATCGAGCTTTCCGCCGATGACGCAGTCAAACTCGGGACAAAGACCGGGGATGTCACACTGTTCAGCTTTCCCGATCCGTCGAAACTGTCGGGTGTCGTGACCGTCGCGGTGAACAATCCGCCCACTGATTTCGCCAAGTTCGAGCTGAGCGTCGAAGTCCCGTTTTTCTGGGATTTTGTTCAGCCGCAACCCTTGCTCGCTGCCGCGCTCGTCAAGGAGCACTGGAATCCGGTCATGGTCCTTGGGTTCCTCGGCACTCCCTATCCGAGACGGATGGATGGGCTGATACTTTATTACCAGCAAGCGCGGTTGGCGTGGATCTACACCAACAACAGGCTGGCAAACGGACAGGCAAACGAGACGGACCTCAGAGTCGCGGAACGTTTTGTAACCGTCGCGAGGGATCTGGCAGTCTGGGCGTACATGGTGCCGGACGATGTCGTCTATAGCGCGGCTGACTTTCTCAGGAGCGCTCCCCAGCAGCCGCAATTCAGGCGTGTTCTGGATGCCGTCAGGCTACAGAATGACAATGACCTTCTGGCGCAGTTCGATACCGCGCCCCAGAGCAAGCTCCAAGCCATGGTCGACCAGATATCGGCCGGCCTCGCCAGGAAAAGCTCGTTCGATGTTTCCTGCCAGAGAGCCAACATCCTGGCGGACTTCATCGACAACCTGTCGCCTGAAGCCAAGCCACTGACGGATGCGAACATGAGGAGGGAGATGCAGAACTACACCAACGTCACGCTATGCACGACGCGTTCTCTCGCCTCTGCGACGCCAACCGATGCCGGACTGGCTGATCGACTGGACGCCAGCCAAGCGGTACATGATTCAATGCAGACCAGACTTATGTCGTTTCAGTCTCACGATGGCATCCGCGCCAACGCAGATGCACGCAGTGCCGAACTGCTCGCCCAGATCAACAGATTGCGGCCGCAGGTCGCGGTCGCCCAATAGGCCGGGCCTTGCCGGCTCGCTTTAAGCCGCACCCTTGAGCGCAGCCGCTTGACCGGCGCGCACTAGGGCGCCGGGCGGGTTCAGGCTGTCAACCATGGCGGTAGGGATGAGGATCGTGGCGCCGCGTTCCTTCGTCGTCTCGTAGATGATGTTCATGGCGCGCAGCTGCAGCGCCGCCGGATTGCCGGCATAGATGGTGGCCGCCTCGACGAACTTGCCGGCGACTTCCGCTTCGGCGGAACCGAGGATGACACGCGCCTGCTTCTCCCGCTCGGCCTGTGCCTGGCGCGACATCGCATCCTGTAATGCAACGGGGATGGCCACGTCGCGGATCTCGACCGACATCACCGTGACGCCCCACTGGGTGGTCTTGAGGCCGATGACATCGCGCAGATGCTCGTCGGCCGCCTTGCGGTCGGACAACAGCGACGACAGCATCGACGAGCCGATCATCTCGCGCAGCGATGTCTGGGCGACCCGGTCGATCGCTTCCCGATAATTGGTGATCTCGAGCGCTGCCTGGCGGGCATCATGGACATGCCAGAAGATGATCGCATCGACATTGACCGGGACCGTGTCCTTGGTCAGCGCCTGCTCGGCGTTGAAGGCCATGGTCTGGATGCGCTCGTCGATCACCGCCACGACATTGTCGATGACCGGAATGATCAGGAACAGCCCGGGCCCCCTGACGCCCTGCAGGTTGCCGGCGCGCAGGACGACGAATTTCTGCCAGGTGTTGGCCATCTTCAGCGCTGCCGCGATGAGCAGCGCGATGATGATGAAGGGCGCGCCGAGCCACGGGCTCGTCGTGGCGCCGAGACCGATGCCCAAGAGGCCGAAGACCGTGGTGAGGAAAAAGGTGATGGGGTTCATGATCGTCACTCCGTTGGCGCGACCTCATCGGGTCGCGCAATGCCGCGGCAAGTGTCGCAAAGGGCGTCAATCGGGCCCCTTGCGGGGACCGTTGGCCGGCAATCCATGGAAACGATCATGACTGCGCCTCTTGGAGGACAATCGTCATCAGGCAGGAATCATATGGTGATGGGCAGCTTCGCGGTCAAAGGCAGCGCTCATTGGGCGAAAGCGTTGATGTAGGCCAATCTCCCGGCGAGGTTCGGGCTGGGCCGAGTGATCGTTAAATTCTTCGGGTGCCGCTTAACGCATCCGCGATCAATGCTTGCTATCAGTCGCCCTATTATGAAAGCGACAGCTAAAATGCGAAAATCCCTTCTTGTCTTGGCGGCATTCTGCGGCGCCTGCTTTCCCGCGTTCGGTGCCCAATCGAAGGCCGACGGCAAATGGCCGTCTTTTGTCTTTTTTGGAGACAGTGAAAATCAGACCATCGATCCTTCCCTTTATTTCAAGGAACAGGAAGGCAAACCCGCTCCAGAACCGTTGAGCAGCATTGGTTCCGGCAACGCCGCCACCCCAGGCGCCGCACAGCCCGTCGCTGTGAGTGGCGATACCCACGGGACTGGCAAATTCGTAAAGCCATCGTTCTCGGGCGCAAGGCAGTAACGCTTACTGGCCGGCAGTCGCTCAAGCCCATCGCCCTCGCGGCATGCCGAAATCACTGTTTCGACCATCAATCGCATCCCGAGCAATTCCAGGAAAAGTGTTAAACGGTTTTCCGTCCGGAATTGCGTCAAAACAATGAGATGGAGCGGTTCGGCGTTTCCGTGAAACGATGAACTGCTCTAGAGCTTCGCGGACACGATTCCAGTGTCTTGCGCTTGGGGGAAATATGAAACTTGTTCGCGGTGGCCTGGTGGCTGCCATTGTCTCTGTCGCGCCCATCGGCGTTGCCTCGGCCTACACCGATGAGGATTCCTATACGGCAGTCAGCGGCACGGCCATGGGCGTGACAGGTGACATTCAATTCGATGATTTCGGCATAACATTCGCGAACGGCGAAACGCTCAAATTCTCGGGCCTCGTCAACGACCATTTCAGTGTCGACGGCGAGGATGTTCCGGCCTCCGTCTATCGCGTCAGCCGGCCGCGCGACCCCAAACTCGAAAATGGCAACCGCCTTTGCGGTTCCGGCGCGGTGACATTCATAGCGAACTGGGCTTCAGGAGAAAGCGGCTCGGTTATCGCTGTTTTCACCGGCGATGAAGCACCGTCGAGTGATGACGAGATGTGCGCCTCATACACTTACGAACAATAGTCCCGACCAGGCTGGTTGCCTGCCATGCGGAT
This sequence comes from Mesorhizobium sp. PAMC28654, assembly GCF_020616515.1. Classification (GTDB taxonomy): domain Bacteria; phylum Pseudomonadota; class Alphaproteobacteria; order Rhizobiales; family Rhizobiaceae; genus Mesorhizobium. Next base: position 6,259,901 of record NZ_CP085135.1, on the reverse strand, counting down.
GATCCCGTAGGGAATGACGCTTATGGGAGCCTCGGGCGAGCCGATCGAGGTCGAAGCCGCCAGCGCGGTTGCCGCAGCCAGGAAGGCCCTCGGCGGCACCACAGGGCGGGTAGCGGTTGGAACGCTGCCTAGCGTTCACTGGTTTGTACCCCACTCGACTTGCCGCAGGGTTGGTGGTTTGTTGCTCACCTTACGCCGGAGGGAGAAATGGATATTGCAGGCACACTATCAGCGCTGGCAGCGGCGCTTGGGGTGGTGAAGGATCTTCGCGAGATAGACGGCCAATTCGACAAGGCCGAACTAAGGCTCAAGATCGCCGACATTTCAGGGGCGCTGGCTGACGCGAGGTTAGGGGTAATCGACGCCGGCGAAGTCATTAGAGCCAAGGAGCAAGAGATAGCGCGGCTGGCTGCCTTGTTTGCATATCGCGCTGATCGCACCATTCGCTTGAACGGCTACACTTACGAAAAAGCCGAGGACTCAGATAGGCCCGTTGGCCTTCCCTTTTGTCCTGTGTGTGAACAGAAAGGTCATCTCCTCCGACTGGTTGAGCCATATCGGCCAGGGAGACCAAAGATCTGCCCCAGATGTGCAACCGACTTTGGCCAGGTAACAGCGTATAGTTGGACTCTGCCGTCTTGAAGCTACCTGCTTCCTTGGGACAGCATCGCGCAAATTTACTGGAGACCTGACTTGGCCAAGTGGTTCGTGGAGGAAATGACGCTCATGGGAGCATCGGGCGAGCCAATCGAGGTCGAGGCCGCCAGCGCGGTTGCCGCAGCCAAGAAGGCTCTGAAGCACAACCTCAAGGAGAGCAACGACGGCGGGAGGCTCAAGGCGAAGGCCTGGCAGCTTCCGGTGCCCGGAAACCCTCCTCAAATCATCTATCTCTATGAGCCAGCCAAGCACGAGCACCATCAGTGATGTCGATTTGGCCGCTACAGAAAACCCGCCTTGGAAGGCGGGTTTTCTGACCATTGCCAGGTGAGTGAGCGCACCTGGCGCGGCGCACCGGCCGTTCGGGCGTTCGTCGCCCGGAAAGCCGAGGCTTTCCGTTCGCTGAGCGCCCTCACCCCATCACATCCTCGATGCGGATCGGAAAGCGCCTCGGCCGCACGCCAGTCGCGTGCCAGACCGCGTTGGCGATGGCGCCGGCGGTGCCGGTGATGCCGATCTCGCCGACGCCCTTGATGCCCAGCGCGTTGACGTAAGGGTCGTGCTCGTCGATCAGCAGCGCCTCCACCGACGGCACGTCGGCATTCACCGGCACGTGGTATTCGGCAAGGTTGGCGTTCTGGATGCGGCCAGTGCGCTGGTCGGTGACGGCTTCTTCGAGCAGCGCGAAGGAGACGCCCCAGATCATGCCGCCAAAATACTGGCTGCGCACCATGCGCGGATTGACGATCCGTCCGGCGGCGAAGGCACCGACCAGCCGGGTGACGCGGATCTGGCCGAAATCGGGATCGACCTTGACCTCGGCGAAGACAGCGCCATGCGCGTGCATGGCGTAGACCTCCTGCGCCGCCGGGTCCGAGGCACTCTTGCCACGGCCCTCGATCTCCTTGAGACCGGCGCGGGCGAGGATCTCGCCATAGCTTTCGCTACGGCTTTCATCGTCACGTCGATAGAGCCGGCCATTGCGCGCCAAGACACCCTCATTGCCAGCGCCGAACAGCGGCGAGGCCTCGTTGCCGGTGGCGAGATCGGCGAGCTTGGCGATGACGGCGGCACCCGCATTGTGGATCGCCATGCCGGCCGTCGCCGTGTGGCCCGAGCCGCCAGCAATGCCGGCATTGGGCAGGTCGGAACTGCCAGCCCTGAAATCGACGTCGTCGATGTCGAGCCCCAGCCCGTCGGCGGCGATCTGGGCGAAGGCGGTCCAGGCGCCCTGCCCCATGTCCTGCGCGCCGGTTTCCATCAGGCCGCTGCCATCGGCCCGCAGCACCGCGCGCGCCTCGGCCTGGAACATGAGCGCCGGGAATGTCGCCGTGCCCATGCCCCAGCCGGTGAGGAAACCATCCTTGTCGCGCATCCGGCGCGGCTCGAGCGGCCGGCCCATCCAGCCGAAATGCACCGCGCCCCGCGCATAGCATTCGCGCAGCGCCTTGGAGGAGAATGGCTTGCCGGTCATCGGCTCGACCTCGGCATAGTTGCGCAGCCGGAACTCCAGCGGGTCCATGCCGCAGGCTTCCGCCGCCTCGTCGATGGCGCTCTCCAGCGCGATCGACCCGGCGGCTTCGCCGGGCGCGCGCATGAACAGCGGCGTGCCGGTGTCGAGACGCACCGCCTCGTGCGAGGTGGTGATCGCCGGGCTGGCATAGAGCGTGTGCGAGGCATCCGCCGCCGGCTCGAAGAAATCGTCGAAAGTGCTCGACGCGGTCTTGGCGTGATGGTCGATCGCCGTCAGCCGCCCCTCGCCGTCCATGCCCATGCGCAAGGTCTGGCGGGTCGGCGCGCGATGGCCGACAGGTCCGTACATCTGCTCGCGCCGCAGCACCAGCTTGACCGGACGGCCGACGAGACGCGCCGCCAATATGCCCAGCACCTGCGGCCCGGAAATCATGCCCTTGGAGCCAAAACCGCCACCCAGGAAGGGGCTGCGAATATGGATGTTTTCCGGCGCGATGCCAAACAGGCCGGCGATGCGGCCCTGAGCCATGGCAAGGCCCTGGCTGGGCGTGTCGATCGACAGCCTGTTGCCGTCCCAGGCGGCGACGATCGCGTGCGGCTCCATCGCGTTGTGATACTGGGCCGGCGTTTCGTAGGTCGCTTCGATGCGCGTCGCCGCCGATTTCAGTCCGGCCTCGACATCGCCCTTGTGGTGCACCGCCGGGTTGCCGACGCCGACACCGCCAGGCACGAAACTCTCGGCGCCGTCGAGACCGACGCGCGCCGGCAGCACCTCATAGCGCGGCGACAGCAGCACCGCGCCTTCGGTCGCCGCCTCCAGCGTCTCGGCGATCACCACGGCAATCGACTGGTTGGGATAGCGGACCCCGTCGTTCTGCAGGAGGTCCATCCGGAACATGAACGGATGGTCCTTGGCATCGGGATCGACGGCGAGCGCCGGCCGGTTTTGCGGCGTCATTACCTCGACCACGCCCTTGTGCGCCTTGGCCGCCTCGACATCCAGCGAGACGACGCGGCCCCGCGCTATGCTGCTGACGGCCAGCACCGCGTAGAACATGCCGGGCGGATGGTTGTCGGCGGCGTAGCGGGCGGCACCGGTGACCTTGAGAAAGCCATCACGGCGGGTCAGCGGCTGGCCGATGCTGGAGCCCTGTCGTGTGTGGGCGGGTTGCTGGTTCAGGCTGAGTTCAAGCGTCATGGCGCGCTCCGGGAAGGGAGAAAAAGGGAGAAGCTGGCAGGGCCGGCATCCGCGCGGGCGTTCCCGCTTGGGCGGACATCAGCGCCCTGACCACGATGCGGCGGGCAAGCTCGATCTTGAACGCGTTGTCGCCGGAGGGGGTGGCATCGGCCAATGCGGCGTCCGCCGCGCTGGCGAAGGTCGCCTCGTTCGCCTCCGCGCCAAGCAACACGGCTTCCGCCGAACGTGCCCGCCACGGCTTGGCAGCGACGCCGCCTAGCGCGAGCCTGGCAGCGCGGATCTTGCCGCCGTCGACAATGAGGGCGGCAGCCGCCGAGACGACGGCGAAGGCATAGGAGGTGCGTTCGCGCACTTTCAAATAGCGGGCATTGCCGGCGAACGAAGCGGCCTCAGCCGGCAGGCGCACCGCCACGATGAGGTCGCCGGCTTCCAGCGCATTCTCGCGCTGCGGCGCATCGCCGGGAAGCCGGTGGAATTCCTCCAGCGTCACATGGCGCCGGCCTTCCCTGCCCTCGATCTCGACCACGGCGTCGAGCGCCACCAGCGGCACGCAGAAATCCGACGGATGGGTGGCGATGCAGGCTTCGCTCCAGCCAAGCACCGCGTGCAGCCGGTTCTCACCGCCCAGCGCGTCGCAGCCGGAACCGGGCTCGCGCCTGTTGCAGGCGCTGGCGGTGTCGTAGAAATAACTGCAGCGGGTGCGCTGCAGAAGGTTGCCGCCGACAGTGGCGGCATTGCGAAGCTGCGCCGAGGCGCCTGACAAAAGCGCTTCCGCCACCGCCGGATAGGCCTTGGCGAAGGCCTCGTCATGGGCAAGATCGGCATTGCGGACCAGCGCGCCGATGCGCAGGCCGCCATCGGCCAGCCGCTCGATGCGGTTGAGCTCCGGCAGCCGGGTAATGTCGACGATCCGTTCCGGGCTGGCGACGCCGCCCTTCATCAAATCGAGCAGGTTGGTGCCGCCGGCCAGATAGGCCGAACCCGGCTCGGCCGCCGCCGCGATGGCGTCGGAGATGGTGCTTGGCCTGATATAATCGAAGTCTCTCATGCCGCGGTCCTCCGCTCGGTCTTCTCTGAATTGTTCCGGGCGAGGTTCTCTCGCGCCTCCAGCACGGCCTCGATGATGCCGCCATAGGCTGCGCAGCGGCAGAGATTGCCGCTCATGCCCTCGCGGATGCGTTCGGGATCGTCGCCGGCCTGCCCTTCTGCGATGAGGCCAAGCGTGCTCATGATCTGCCCCGGCGTGCAGAACCCGCACTGGAACCCGTCATGGGCGATGAAGGCGGCCTGCACCGGATGCAGGTCGTGGCCATGGGCGACGCCCTCGATGGTCAGCACATCGGCGCCGTCATGGCTGACCGCCAGCGCCAGGCAGGAATTGATGCGCTTGCCGTCGACAAGCACAGTGCAGGCGCCGCACTGGCCACGGTCGCAGCCCTTCTTGGTGCCGGTGAGCTCAAGCCGCTCGCGAAGCAAGTCGAGCAGGGTTACGCGCGGATCGACCTCCAAATCGTGGCGGTGTCCGTTGATGGTGAGAGAAAGAGGAAGATTGGTCATGGGCGTCTGGCTCCAGTTTGCTTGACGCGGGAGGGGAATGAACTGGTGTCGGGGAAGGATCGGGCAAGGGCGGCGTATACGGCGGAGAGGGTGATCTCCCCCCTCAAGGGGGAGATGGCCGGCAGGCCAGAGGGGGTGCTCTCGCGTGGAGCGCCAACCTCATACTGTCCCAAGGGGCCGCCCTCGGTCGAACCGACCCCCTCTGTTGCCTTTGGCGACATCTCCTCCTCAGGAAGGGAGATCGCGCTCTCGGCGACTTGCAGGCTCGAAGGACATGACATACTCGATCCCCTGACTATATTGATGAAAGGCGCGCTATTGTTGAGAGGCTTGCTCATGTAAACGGAGGAGCCTCCGCTTACATATAGGTAGACCGCGCCCTTCCCGTTTCAAGCGGGTCGGGCCGAAAATTCGCGTTGGAGTGAAAAAATTGGCCGCGCAGCCATCCGCCATGCCCGTCGAGATGCCCTCCGCCACACCCGGCGCAAAGGTCGTGGCCGACAAGCCGCTGCGCGCCGATGCGCGGCGCAACCGAGACAGGCTGGTCGAGGTCGCGGCGGCGGCCTTCGCCGAACAGGGCATCGATACTTCGCTGGAGGAGATCGCCCGCCGCGCCGGTGTCGGCATCGGCACGCTCTACCGGCATTTCCCGACGCGCGAGCATCTGGTCGAGGTGGTTTACCGGCGCGAGGTGGAGGCAGTGTGCGCCGCCGCCGGCGAACTGGCCCGCCAGCATCCGGCCGACATGGCGCTGGAACAGTGGATGCAACGTTTCGTCGACTACATCGCCACCAAGCGCGGGCTGTCGACCAGCCTGCGCATCCTGATCACCACCAACTCCACGCTGTTCTCGGACACGTCCGGCCGCGTGTCGCTGGCGTTGCGCGGCCTGGTCGACGCGGCTGTCGCCGACGGATCGATCCGCGGCGACGTCGACAGTTCCGACGTGCTGCACGCACTGTGGGGCATCTATTCCGCCCCCGACACCAAGGACTGGCGCGACCGCTCCCGCCGGCTGGTCGGGCTGCTGATGGACGGGCTGAGGTTCGGGGCGAAGAAGTCGGCCAGGGATGGCGGGTGAAGGCAAGTGAGTATCGCCTCCATCAGCCAAACCGCACGACAGCCGATCCGCGCCAGCACTCCGCCAGGCATGAATTATTCCGGCCAACGCAACAGGACACCCGCAAGGCTCGCACAAGCGCCGACAGCGATGGTGGAACCGCACATCGTGCGCGAGGCGGCGTGGAGGCTGAACCGGCCGTAACCACCGCGTGACGGAAGGCTTGAGAGCTTGAAAAACGCGGCAGCCCGGATCGAGACATTCGAAGACCCGAACCTCATCAAGGGCAAGGCACCCATAGTACGAGCCGTCTTTGAAGGGCGGGATATCTCCCCGATATGGGACGAGTTGTTTGGCCGCGTTTCGGCCGATCCCACCGATGCCGCGGCGTTCCTGGATGTGTCGATCCTGCTGCACGCGATCGGCGAGGAAGACAAGGCGGTGCTCAGCCAGAAGGCCGCGCTCGAGATCAGCCGGAAATATCGGATAGCCAACGGACGCGGCACAGGCCCGAACGTCCTTGTCTTCGTCACCGCCGGCGACTTCATGGCCAACACGCCGATCGAATTCCTGCTTGAGGAATCCGACGCCAACATCCTGCTCCACTATGTCGATGCCGACACCGCGGACTTGAACGATGTTCCCGAGCATGATGTCGCGTTCGTGGCTGTCGGCGAGTCGGCGGCAAATCTCCCGGTGCTGGAGACCCTCGACCGTTTGCTGCGTGGTTGGCCCGGCCCCATACTGAACAACGCGCCGCGTCGCATCATGGATCTCTCCAGGGATGGTGTCGCCGAAACGCTCAAGGACGAACCCTCGATACTCGCGCCCGCCGCCGCGCGCGTTTCCCGGGACGCGATCGGGCAACTGGCTTGCGGGCAGATCGAAGTCGCCTCGATCCTTGGCGCCGGTTCCTACCCTGTGATTGTCCGCCCGGTGGGCACGCATGCCGGCAAGGGTATGGAGAAGATTTCCACCCCATTGGAACTTTCGACCTACCTGGACTCCCAAGCCGAGGCCGAATTCTTCGTTACGCCCTTCATTGATTACAGCGGGCCAGACGGCAAATTCCGCAAGCAACGCATCGCGTTCATCAATGGTCGCGCCTACGCCAGTCACCTCGGTCTCCAGCCATTGGATGGTGCACTATCTGAACGCCGGCATGACCGAGCACGAAGACAGGCGTGGCGAAGAGGCGTCATGGATGGCCAGCTTCGACAGCGATTTTTCGGTTCGCCACGCGCGTTCCTTCGATGCGTTGCATCGGCGTCTCGGGCTAGACTATTTCGCCATCGATTGCGCCGAGCTTGCCGACGGCCGCCTGCTCCTGTTCGAGGCGGATGTCGCCATGATCGTCCATTCGATGGATTGGCAGAGCATGTTTCACTACAAGAAGAGCGCCATGCGCAAGCTCTTCGCCGCCTTCGAGGATGCGCTGGCACAGCGCGTGGCGCGGATGGCGTCCACGCCGGCGGTCAAATGCGCCCATACGGGCAAACCCGCCGTCTATCAGAAGACGGATGACGACTGCCTGGTTTGCGCCCTGGCGATGTTCACGGGCCGAACCTACGAGGAGACCGAGGAGATCGCCGGGAGCTGCGATCCGGCGTATCCGCGGGGCGGCCCGATGAGCCATTCCATCATGCGCAACGTTGCCAACAAATGCGGCGTCGTTCTCCTGAGCGGCATCTACATGCTGTGGGCCAGGCCCGCGATCATCGGCGTGGTTTCGCCGACCGTTCCCGACACCGGCCACGCCATTTTCTGGGATGGCGAGAAGATCATCGATCCAGGTTGCTGTGAGCGCGTCGATCGTTCCTATGTCGACCGATGCGGGCTGGAATTCACGCAGCGGGCGAGCGATCTCGAACCGCTGATCCGTCACGACGAGATTTCCGCCCTGGCCGGTGCCGTGACGGCCAATGAGCCGCTCTGACCGCAACCACCTCGCCCTGAACACGGAGAAAATCATGCCCGCGATTCAGCGTGCGAACCTGCGGGCCCTGAACACACGGTTCTCGCAAACCGGCGAGACCGAGCAGCTCTCGCACGCGCCAGCCTCCATTTCATTGCTGCTCGGAACGGGCGGCGACAGGCGCATCTGGCCGGACGCGATCACCCGGCGCAATCGCTATGGAACGCTGGCGGTGCCGGCCGACGACGAGATTTCATTCTCGTCGACAACGGCAAGCAACGTTTCCGCCGAAGGTTTCCTGGCGGCGGGCGTGGCGTTGCGGCGCCTCATCGATCTGGAATCGCCCTCGCCTGTCGCCTACGATCAATGGTTCGCCGACATTCGTGACGCGATTCCGCGCAACCTTGGCTGCGTCGGTGCCGAGGTCGTCCTCGCCGCCTCGGGCACGGATGCGGAACTCATCGCGCTGTGCCTGTTTGCCGGACTTTCGAAGCGCCCTTTGACCAATGTGCTCGTGGCGCCGGACGAAACAGGAAATGGCGTTCCACGCGCCGCCGCCGGATGTCACTATTCCGATCTGACCGCGCTCGGCGGCACCGTGGAGGCCGGAGCGCCGCTGGAGGGCCTACCGCCCGGCCGCATCGAGGTGCGCACGATTGCCATCCGCAACGAAACCGGCGAACCCCGGCATCAGCATGAAATCGATGCCGATGTCATCGCAACCGTCGAGCTGGAACTGAGGCGCGATCGAGATGTGCTGGTTCATGTGCTCGATACGTCGAAAACCGGCCTGCCGGCCGTAACACGGCAGGCCGCGCGCCATGTTGCCGCGCTTGCCCCCGGACGGGTGCACATCATCGTCGATGCCTGCCAGTTCCGGGGCTCCATTTCCAGCCTGAGGCAGGATCTCGCCGATGGCTTCGTGGTGGCGTTGACCGGATCGAAATTCATCGCCGGCCCGCCTTTTTCGGGCGCGCTTCTCATCCCGTCCGCATTGGCCCTAGCGTTTGACGAGGACCGACATTCCAGCGGGCCTTGCCGAATACACCGCGGCCCAGGACTGGCCGGCCGCCCTTCGCCAGCGGACAGCCTTCGCGTTCAAGTCGGAATTGAACCTGGGACTGGGTCTGCGCTGGGTTGCCGCCCTGGCCAATCTCGAGCGCTATGCGGAAATAGCCGAAGCGCGGCAAAGCCTCGTCAAGGAGCAATTTGTCCGCCTGGTGCGTTCTCGCATCGACGGCATGGAGGGTGTCTCGCTTCATCCGCATGACGATGGCGACCACCTCGGCTCGCGTGCAATCGTGCCGTTGACGATCACGAATGCCTCAGGCTCCTTTGCCTCGTTCGAGGAATCCCAGGCTATTCAGCTGTTGATGCGCACTCTGGGCCAGGGGCCGATCCGTCATATCGGGCAGCCCGTGCGCCTGGGATCGCGAGCGGTCCTGCGTGTCGCCGGCTCCGCGACCGACGTGGCCGCTGTCTCGGCGGGCATGGCAGAAGGCCAGTCCCTGCCTCAGGCCATGGCGCCGATCGAGGCCAGGCTCGACGTTTTCTTCGACGGATTGTCAGCGGTCCTTCAGCACCTCAGAGGTGCCTGATTGTCAGCTTCCGCCGACGGGACATTTGCCGGGGCAAGCGGTGCGGACGAGCCCAGCCTCGATCCTGCGGACTGGGATCAGTTTCGCCAGACCGCCCATGGCCTGCTCGACGACATGATCACCCACATCGAAACGGTCAGGCAGCGGCCGGTATGGCAGGCGCCGGCGGATGAAACCCGCCGGCGGTTTACCCGCCCGCTGCCGAACGGGTCTCGCGAATTGGGCGATGTCCTGGATGACGTGCGCACGCACATCATGCCGTTCGCGACCGGCAATCTGCATCCGCTGTTCCTGGGCTGGGTGCATGGCGCGGGCACGCCGGTCGGAATGGTGGCGGAAATCGTGGCGAGCGGCCTGAACATGAACTGTGGCGGCCGCGACCATGCCGGCCTCGTCGTCGAACAGCAGATCGTGCGCTGGATGAGCGAGGCTCTCGGCTACCCGGATGGGGCGAGCGGCCTGTTCCTCACCGGCTCTTCAATGGCGAACTTCGTCGCGCTCACGATCGCCAGGACCGAAGTGCTGGGCCAAACCGTCCGGGAGACGGGCCTGCGCAGCGAACGCCAGCTTGTCGCCTATACGTCCGCCCAGGCCCATTCATGCATCGCCCAGGCGATGCAGCTATCCGGCATCGGATCGGCGAACTTGCGGATGGTCGAGGTCGACGCCGCCGGAAGGATGCTGCCCGACGCGTTGCGCACGATCATCGGAGAAGACCGCGCCAAGGGATTCCTGCCGTTTCTCGTCGTCGGAACCGCGGGCACGGTCAACACCGGGGCCATCGATCCGCTTGGCGATATCGCTGATATCGCGTCCCGGGAAAATCTCTGGTTCCATGTCGATGGCGCAATCGGTGCGCTGGCCATGTTGTCCGATTCCCTGCGCGACCTGTTCAAGGGCATTGAACGGTCGGCGTCGGTGGCGCTCGACTTTCACAAATGGGGCCAGGTTCCCTACGACGCCGGATTCCTGCTGGTACGGGACGGCGATGCCCAGAAGCGTACATTCGCGCAGCCCGCCGCCTATCTGCAGCGCGCCGATCGCGGGCTCGCCGCCGGCGAAACCTGGCCTTGCGACCTGGGCCCGGACCTGTCGCGCGGCTTCCGGGCGTTGAAGACATGGATGACGATCGAGTCGCTTGGAGCCGACCGCATCGGACAGTCGATCGCACACACCTGCATGCTCGCGCGCTATCTCGCCCAACGTCTGGAGCGCCACCCCGCATTCGAGCTGAAGGCGCCGGTCGCCCTCAACATCGTCTGTTTCGGCATTCGTGGGGGTAGCGACGAGTTTGTCCGGACCCTGGTGCTGGACCTGCAGGAATCCGGCCTGGCCGCGCCGTCATGGACCACAATCAACGGCGAATTGGTGGTGCGCTGCGCCATCGTCAACCATCGCACGACCGTGACTGACATCGACGGGTTCATGGACATCTCACCAGCACCCTCGCCGATCGTGGTGTTGGCAGCTAGCCTCCGCGGGCACGGGATAAGCATGCCGATGCCTTTGGCGCCGGATGCGGACATGCGCTCGGCTTACCGTCCGATCGTGCCGACCAGCTTCACCGATATCAGCGCCTTGGATTGCGCAAAGCCCTTTACCGGCAGGCCGGTCGATGCCGGGCCGGGCTTCGAGTAATAGCGATTTCTCACCGCCATGTTGTCGTGCAGCGCCTCGGCGGAGCTGCCGGACACATAGTATGTGGTCGCTTTGCGCACGTTGGAAAAATCCAACCCGGATTGCCGGAGCACCTGCTCCAGTGCGCGCATGATCCGCTGGGCCTGCCCGACAAGCCCATGCGCGCCTGTCGGATCGCAACCGCCAATGTGGAATTGATCGCCGGACTTGCGCAAGGTGATCTCGACACCTTCGGGCCATTCTCGCCGATCGGTCCCGTCGAATGATTGATGGCTTACCGCCGCTTTCGAGAACGTCAGTTCCGCCATGGCTTCGAGACCGTCGCGGTCGACGTCGACGACGCCGCAACTGTCCAGAGCCAGCCTCTCGCGGGTGGAATTCACCTGCTGCGAGGCTTTCTCGCTGCCCACGAACCATTGTCCGCTCAGCAGTCTGTCGGGCGACAGTCCAGCCTCCTCCATCAACCGCCGCAGGATGCTCGCGAGGGTAGCATCGTCGCCCGGCAGTCGGGGGATGCCGAAGTTCACCCAGGAGAGGCTGTCCGTGTCGACGACATCGAGCCTTGCTCCGGTGACATCGTCAGCGAACGCGCGATGCCGCTTTGGCGAGACAGAGCCGAATACATCGACCTCGATCAGCATTCCCGCATAGTAAAAATACGGGATGGCGATGGGGGCGACGAGCACCTCCCGACCGAACTGCGCCTTGAACAGATCGCCGAGCAGTGCGGCGTCCCCATCGCTGGTCTTGACGTAGTAAACGACCAGCCGGCCGACCGCGGATGCATCACAGCCGATCTCGGCCAGGAACTGGCGGATGAAGCCGGCAACTGCCATGGCCTGGGACAGCAGGTCGCCGGGCGCGAGCACTTCTCCGGCGCCGTCCAGCGGGCACTGGCCGCATGACCAGACGAGGTTTCCGTCCTTCACGAGAAGCGAATAGGGATGTTCGATCCGCATTTTCCAGACGGCATCGAAAGGCAGGAAGGTAAGATCCTGATGTTGCATGGAATTACAGGCTTTTCGAGTGGCCGCTGCCTACCGCGCTGAGACGGCGGGCAAGCACGCTGAGGGGAAAAATGAGCAGGAAGAAAAGGATCGCCACGCCCGTCAAAGGCTCGAGATAGCGGAACGATGCCGAGCCGCTCATGTAGGCGACATAGGCAACCTCGCTGACGCCGACCCCGGCGAGCAGCGTCGTCGCCTTCAGCAGGTCAGTGAAATAGTTGACCACGGCCGGCAGCATCTTCCTGGCGGCCTGCGGTGCGATGATGTGGGACCATACGATGAGGCGCGGCAACCCCAATGAAGCGGCGGCCTCCCACTGGCCCCGGCCTATCGCCAGTATCCCGCCGCGGACGATCTCGGCCATGTATCCGCCACCGATTAGCCCAAGTGCCAGGACACCGCAGGCGAGGCCCGACAGATTGGCGCCAAGCAGGATCGGAAGGCAGTAATACGCCCAGAAAATCGCGATGATCTCCGGCGTTGCTCGGGCGATCTGGACGAATGCGCCAGCGCTCCTGGCGATCTGCCATCGCGGCGACAGTGACGCTGCACCCAGCAGCAGGCCAAGACACGACGCGACGACGAAGGACGCGAACGTCACCACCATCGTGACACCGAGACCTTGCAGCAGCCCCGGAGCGCTCTGGATGAGGAGGTGGTAGTCGAACATCAGTGGGCCCTCCACCTGTTCAGCCTGACTTCCAGCCGGCGAAGTGAGTAGGCCAGCAACAGGCCGGATGCGATGTAGATGATGGCCGTCACGGAATAGAAGAGGATTGGATTGGCGGTATAGTCGCTAATGCGGCTGGTCGTGCGCAAGAGTTCGGGCACCGAGAGGATCGAAAGGATGGCCGTCGCCTTGAGCAGGCTGACCAGCGTGTTGCCGATGGCCGGCAAGGCGATCTGGAACGCCTGCGGGATGACGATCAGGAACCATCTTTGCCACGGCTTCAGGCCAAGCGCCTGCGCCGCTTCAAGCTGCCCCTGCCCCACGGCGTTGAAACCGGCGCGGTAGACTTCCGCCATGTAGGCCGTCATCACCACGACAATCGCGAGGCCGGCGGTTTGCTCCGCCGTCGTGTTGATGCCGGTGATCGCCGGAAGCGCGAAGTGGATCCAGAACAGTTGAACCAGCAACGGGGTATTCCTGAAGAACTCTACATAGGCGATCGTCGGAAAACGGACCGTTCGCGAAGGGCTGCCCAGGCCGAGCGCCACGGGCAGCCCCAGAAGCATCGACCCCGCCGTGCCCAGCACGAAGTAGAACAGGGTCAGCATCAGGCCTTTGAACAGGGCCGGTATGAACGGAACGATGCTCTCGATCATCGAGACAGCCTTCGCGGGCCGTTCCGGCTACTTGATGCCGTACCAGGCCATCTTCTTGTCCGAGATGAACCCGGTGGTCGTGTTGTAGGCGATCCATGTGTTCAGGAAGGACAGGAAATGATAGTCGCCGGGGCGCACCGCATAGGCGTATCCCGTGGCCTCGATCGGCGTGTCGGCGCCAAGAACCCTGACCTTGGCGTTCGGATTCGCCTTCATGAACAGGGCATTCTGCAGGAGATCGCTCAGATGGGCGCTGGCTCGGCCGGCAGCGACCTCCAGCTGTCCCGCCACCGCATTGTCCGAAACGATCGTCTTCTTCTGCGCGTTTGGCAGCAGGCGGTCGCTCTGGGCGACAGCGGCCATGCCAGCGATGCTGACGACCGTGTATTTCGGATCGTTCAACTGCTTCCAGTCGGTGACGTCTACGTCGGCGCCGACCAGCCACGTATTTCCGGTGGTCATGTAGCTGTCGGTGAAATCCACCGTCACGGCCCGCGCCGGGGTGCGGAACATGTCGACCATGGCGATGTCATACTGCTTCTGCATCAGCGAAGGGATGATCGTCGACCATGTCGTATCGACGATCTCCAGCTTGACGCCCAGCGCGTCGGCGAGGTTCTTCGCCATGTCGACGTTGAAGCCTTCCCACTCCCCCGACATCGGATTCTTCTGTTGCGCGGGAATGGAGTCGGCCATTCCGACCTTGATGACGCCGGCCTGCTTGATCTGCGCAAGCGTGTCGGTTGCGTCCTGCGCGCTGGCCTGTATGGGCGTCAGCGGCGCGAGGGCGAATAGAGAGGCGGCCACGAGTGCCATCAGCTTCTTCATGATAGTTCCCTTTTTGGCATTGGGGTGGTCAAGCCACCCATGCAACGGACACTGGGCGGAAAATCCATGTAGGAGAAGGTCGAAAAGAACGATAAGCTTGATAACACCACGTTATAAGAGGCCTTATGAAAGGCCCGTGTTCATCAACTTGTTGAGGTTCTGGGCTTATGAGTGATCTGAGGAAGGCCATCGGTACGCTCGACAACCTCGTGGCGTTCGAAGCCGCCGCGCGACACGGCAACTTCACCCGCGCAGCCCGGGAATTGCTGGTCGCGCAACCCGCGATCAGCAGGCGGGTGCAGCAGCTGGAGCAGGCCCTGGGCACGGAACTCTTTGAGAGAAGAGGGACCAGAATCCAGCTGACCCCCGCAGGCAACCAGTTCAGAAGCGTCGTGGCCACCGCCTTCCAGAGCATTGAACAGGCGGCGAAAACCCTTCCGCGCAATGATGACGGGATCGTGTCGCTGCGGGTAAACGTCGCTGCCGCCTCCCTGTGGCTCATGCCGGCGCTAGGCGATTTCTACGCGAGCTTTCCGGACATCCGGCTGCATCTGGTATGCATCGACGAGTTGCCTGAATTCGGCGGCGGCAATTTCGATCTCGAGATCCGCTTCGGCATAGGCGCTTGGCCCGGCGTGGAGAGCTACCCGTTGCTGGAGGAGACGATCTATCCCGTTGCTTCGCCCGATTTCTGCAAGGCCCACGCGATCGACAGTGTCGAGCAACTGGCAACGGTACCGCTTCTGCAGTTGACGAATTTCTCCAGCCCGTTGATGAACTGGGAAGCATGGCTGCCAGGCGGCCATACGCCGATCATTCGCCATTTCACGACCTATGCCATGGTGCTGGAAGCAGCCCTTTTCGGGCATGGCGTGGCGCTCGGCTGGCATCACTATGTGCGGCGCGCAGTTGATCGCGGCGATCTGATCAGGCTGCCGATCGAGGAGCGCAAGAGCGACTACCGGGAATTCCTTGTCGTGAAGCCCGGCGCCAGCAGCCGCTTCTCCGTCGAGCGGACCAAGAACTGGCTGCTCGAACTGGCAGCGCGCGAAGAGCCGCGCCAGGGTCGCGGCGCCGTTCCAGCAGCTTGACCGGCGAAAGCCCGATGGTCCGCGATGGCCTGCTACGAAAGCAGCAGTTCTCGCGATGCTCTGTCGATGTTACGACTCCACGCGGGCGGTTCGGGGTTGCGAACGTTTGCGGTAAACGTACTATCTTTCCAGGGAAATCGGGGGCGTTCTTGAAGCAGTGACAGGCTGGCGCGGGGTTCACCGGCGGATGGCCGCAAGGGAGGATATCCAGTGAAGACGACGTACCTCGTTTCGGCCGCGTTTTTCGCGGCGACCGTGACCTCGGCATCGGCGGCGGGAATTTCCGACGGCAAGGTGAAGATCGGCATCCTCAACGACCAGTCGGGCGTCTATGCCGATTTCGGCGGCAAATGGTCGGTCGCGGCGGCCAAGATGGCGGCCGAGGATTTCGGCGGCAAGGTGCTGGGCGCGCCGATCGAGATCGTCGACGCCGACCATCAGAACAAGCCGGACATCGCCTCCAACATCGCCCGCCAGTGGTATGACACCGAGCAGGTCGACGCCATCATGGAGCTGACGACATCCTCGGTGGCGCTGGCGGTCCAGGGCATTTCCAAGGAAAAGAAGAAGATCGACATCGTCACCGGCGCGGCCGCCACCGATCTGACCGGCAAGCAATGCTCGCCCTACGGCTTCCACTGGGCCTACGACACGCATTCGCAAGCGGTCGGCACCGGCGGCGAACTCGTGAAGCAGGGCGGCAACAGCTGGTACTTCATCACGGTGGACTACGCCTTCGGCTATTCGTTGAAGGAGCAGACCGCCAAGCTCGTCGAAGCCGCCGGCGGCAAGGTGTTGGGCGAGGTGCGCTATCCCCTGGGTTCCACCGACTATTCGTCCTTCCTGCTGCAGGCGCAATCATCGGGCGCCAAGGTCGTCGGGCTTGCCAATGCCGGCCTCGACACGTCAAACGCCATCAAGCAGGCGGCCGAGTTCGGCATCGTCGCCGGCGGCCAGCGGCTTGCGGCCCTGCTGTTCACACTGGCCGAGGTACATGGCCTGGGCCTGCAGGCGGCGCAGGGCGTCGTGCTGACCGAAGGCTATTACTGGGACCGAGACGACAAGAGCCGCGAATTCGCCGAGCGCTTCTTCAAGCGCACCGGCCGCATGCCCAACATGATCCAGGCCGGCACCTACTCGGCGGTGACGCAGTATCTGAAGGCGGTCGAGAAGGCCGGCACCGACGAGACCGAAGCGGTCGCCAAGCAACTGCATGAGATGCCGGTCAACGACGTCTTCACGGCGAACGGCAAGGTGCAGGCCGACGGCTCGATGGTCCACGACATGTATCTCTACCAGGTCAAGAAGCCGGAGGAGAGCAAGAAGGACTGGGACTACTACACCTATCTGGCGACCATTCCGGGCGACCAGGCCTTCATGAAAGCGCAGGACAGCGGCTGCCCGCTCGCCGCCAAGTGACGGCAGCGGCCGCCGTGGCCGTGATGCCCGCAAGCGTGGATGCGGAACCTCGGGTGGTGCTTTCCGCCCGAGGCCTCAAGCGTGACTTCGGCGGCTTCCTCGCCGTCAACAATGTCGACCTCGACGTCCACCACGGCAGGATCCACGCGCTGATCGGACCCAATGGCGCGGGCAAGACCACTGTCTTCAACCTGCTGACCAAGTTCCTGCAGCCATCGAGCGGCAGGATCGAACTGCTGGGACGCGACATCACCCGCACCCAGCCCGCCAAAGTGGCGCGGATGGGGCTGGTGCGATCGTTCCAGATATCGGCTGTATTCCCGCATCTCAGCGTGCTCGACAATGTGCGTGTCGCGCTGCAGCGTCCCAGCGGCCTCGGCGTCCAGTTCTGGCGCTCGCTGTCGGCGCTCGACAGCCTGACGCCGCGCGCCGAGGAACTGCTGCGGTCGGTCGGCCTCGACGATGCCAGAAACCGATCCGCCGGCGACCTCTCCTATGGCAGGAAGCGCGTTCTGGAGATCGCCACGACGCTGGCGCTCGACCCGAAAGTGCTGCTGCTCGACGAGCCGATGGCAGGCATGGGTCATGAGGACGTCGGCATGGTTTCCGATCTCATCCGCTCGGTGGCCGGGGATCGCGCCGTGCTGATGGTCGAGCACAATCTGACTGTTGTCGCCGATCTCTGCGACTGGATCACCGTCCTGCAGCGCGGCGAGATCCTTGCCGCCGGCGACTACAAGACCGTCAGTTCGGACGAGCGCGTCAAGGTCGCCTATATGGGGACCGACCATGGTTGAGGCCCCTCTCCTCACTGTGCGCGACCTCAACGCCTGGTACGGCGAAAGCCATGCGCTGCACGGCGTGAACCTCGATGTCTTCGAGGGTGAGACGGTCACGCTCGTCGGCCGCAATGGCGTCGGCAAGACCACGACGCTGCGCGCCATCATGGGGCTGCTGCGCAAGCGTACCGGGACGATGAGCTTCGCCGGCAAGGACCTTATGCGGCTGCCGCTGCACAAGACCGCCCATGCCGGCATCGGCTTCGTGCCGGAGGAGCGCGGCATCTTCGCCACGCTGACCGTCGACGAGAACCTGATCTTGCCGCCCGTCGTCGCCAAGGGCGGCATGAGCGTGGCGGAGATATTCGACCTGTTCCCGAACCTCAAGGAGCGTCGCAACAGCCCAGGCACGAAACTGTCCGGCGGCGAACAGCAGATGTTGGCGATCGCCCGCATGCTGAGGACCGGGGTCAAGCTTTTGCTGCTCGACGAGCCGACCGAAGGCCTGGCGCCCGTCATCGTCCAGCGCATCGGCGAATTGCTGGCGACCCTGAAGAAGCGCGGCATGACGATCCTGCTCGTCGAGCAGAACTTCCGCTTCGCCAGCCGCGTCGCCGATCGCTTCTACCTGATGGAACACGGCAAGGTGGTAGGCGAATTCCCCGTTGGAGAATTGTCGTCCCACATGACGCAACTTCACGACGTGCTTGGGGTATGATGCCGGCATGACGATGATCTTCGGAATCCCCGTCCAGGCATTGCTCGGCCAGTTGCTGGTCGGCCTCATCAACGGCTCGTTCTACGCCATGCTGAGCCTCGGGCTCGCCATCATATTCGGCCTGCTGCGCATCATCAATTTCGCCCATGGCGCGCAATACATGCTGGGCGCCTTCGTCGGCTACCTGCTGCTCGTCCACCTGGGCATCGGCTACTGGCCGGCCCTGATCCTCGTGCCGCTGATCGTCGGCCTTTTCGGCATGGTGGTCGAACGCCTCGCGCTGTCCAGGCTCTACGACCTCGATCCGCTCTACGGCCTGCTGTTCACCTTCGGGCTTGCCTTGGTCATCGAGGGCGTCTTTCGCTACTTCTACGGCGTCTCGGGCAATCCCTATTCCGTGCCGCCGCTGCTGGCCGGCGGCACCAATCTCGGCTTCATGTTCCTGCCCAACTATCGCGGCTGGGTGGTGGTGGCATCGCTGATCGTGTGCTTCGGAACCTGGGCGCTGGTCGAGAAGACAAGGCTCGGCTCCTATCTGCGAGCGGCGACGGAAAATCCCCGCCTTGTGCAGGCGTTCGGCGTCAACGTGCCGCTGCTTCTCACCCTGACCTATGGGCTCGGCTCGGCGCTCGCCGGGCTTGCCGGCATCCTTGCCGCGCCCGTCTACCAGGTCAGCCCGCTGATGGGGTCGGACCTGATCATCGTCGTCTTCGCCGTGGTCGTCGTCGGCGGCATGGGGTCGATCCTCGGCGCGATCGTCACCGGCTACATGCTGGGCCTGGCCGAAGGGCTGACCAAGGTTTTCTATCCCGAAGCCTCCAACCTGGTGATCTTCGTCATCATGGCGATCGTGCTTCTGGTCCGGCCGGCCGGCCTGTTTGGAAGGGATGCCTGACATGACGGCAGTCACGCCCCACGATGCCGGCGCCAAAACCTCCGCGCCGCTGGAATGGGCGCTGGTGGCGCTCGGCATAGTCGCGCTGCTGGCGGCCCCCTTCTTCGTTTATCCGATCTTCCTGATGAAGATGCTGTGCTTCGCGCTGTTCGCCTGCGCCTTCAACCTGCTGCTCGGCTATACCGGCCTTCTCTCCTTCGGCCACGCCACCTTCTTTGGCGGCGCGGCCTATTTCTGCGCCCATGCGGTGAAGGTGTGGGGCTGGCCGCCGGAAGCCGGCATCCTGCTCGGCGTCGTCGGTGCGGCACTGCTCGGCCTGGTCATGGGCTTCTTCGCCATCCGCCGCCAGGGCATCTATTTCGCCATGATCACGCTGGCGCTGGCGCAGATGTTCTACTTCTTCTGCGTCCAGGCGCCCTTCACCGAAGGCGAGGACGGCATCCAGGGCGTGCCGCGCGGCCACCTCTTCGGCGTCATCGATCTCAACGATCCCCTCAACATCTACTATGTCGTGCTGGCGGTCGTCCTGATCGGCGTGTTCGCCATCTGGCGCATCGTCAACTCGCCCTTCGGCATGATCCTGCGCTCGATCCGCGAGAACGAGAACCGCGCCATCTCGCTCGGCTATTCCGTCGCGAACTACAAGCTGGCGGCCTTCGTCATGTCGGCGGCGCTAGCCGGCCTTGCCGGCGCGCTCAAGGCCATCGTCTTCCAGTTCGCGACGCTCACCGACGTCACCTGGCAGATGTCGGGAGAGGTCATCCTGATGACCCTGCTCGGCGGCATCGGCACCATGGTCGGCCCGATCATCGGCGCCGGCCTCGTGGTCGGCCTGGAAAACACGCTGGCCACCTCCGGCTTCCCGGTGACCATCGCCACCGGCCTGATCTTCATGATCTGCGTGCTGGTCTTCCGGCGCGGTATTGTCGGCGAATTTTATGCACGGGTTTTCAAGGCGAAGGATGGCGGATAGCTGCTAGCGGACCATAGCGATACCAATTGCTGTTGGATCATTCCCGATTATCGATTCTCCCCGCCTGTAGCATCGCGATGTACAAGCTAAGTGTCCCAGCGAAGGCGAAAAAATTAACAGAAACCATAAGGAAAAAGATCTGAGCCCAAGCGTAGCCGGATATACTCTTGCGATCATCGAGTTCGAAAAAAGAAATGCGAAATCCTGCATCGTAATTTAAATATGAATATAAAGAAATAAATACAATTACGAAGCAAAACCCAGGAAACACCCACATCCTACAATTTTGCAGGAGAATTATTCTGAATGCCTTCCATTTTCTGTGTGAAATTACAGAAATAAGTATGCATATTAGGAGAACTGAGTATGACGATATAAAAAGGTAAAAATTGATGGCAAGGTGTTTGTTCGCTATGCAGATTTCGCTCCTTGGAAAAAGGCCGACAGCTCTTTCCAGTTTTGGCAACAGATTCCAGCAATCCGAGCTATCACTCATCAACCCAAATAAACTTCCCCAAATCAAAATAGCCACGGGGGCAACGATACAAAGAAGAAACGCTCCGGCAGTAGCTCGAACAAGCCGCCTTTGTATAAAGAAATCATCTCTGGAGGCGTATTGAAACGGTTCTGGCATGGCGATTTCGGGAAACACTTCCTTGATTAGGTTAGAAGAATAATCTCGACTAGGAACCCATAAGACAGCCGATCCGTTAGAATCTCTTTAATCTGCGGGCCGCTGTTCAAGATGGGCCTCAAGATTCCAGGCACGCCTTGCCGAAATGCAGCCTCATGACGTTCGCTTTCTTGTAGGCTCGGAACGGTTGCTGCGGCCGGACATCACCCTCAGCCAGGGCGCGAGATGGAAGGCGCTCATCAAGAGATACATTGCCGTCATGCCGGTCAGCGGCGAGGCATCAGGCATCCCCATGCACAACATGGAAGCATTACCGCCAAGAACGCAGGTGGCTAGCGCCATCAGCGCGAAGGTCGGTGCGGCGGCGAGGCACAGCCAATCGGCGATGCCAATGGTGGCCGCATTGGTGCTTTCAGGGATCGCGGCGCCCGCGCCTGTATGGATATCAGTCATGGTCTTTATCCTTGATGGTTACCCGCCAGGACTTGGGTTCCTCGCCCCCGCCGAAGGTGGGGGAGAGGAACCCAAGCTGGTCACAGTCCCGCCAATCCTTACTGGGCGCCCTTGTCCCGGAACGCCGCTTCTCCAACATCCGACACCTCGACCCATTTCTTGTCGGGTGCGGCATCGGCGTCGTAATTGTCGTGCCAGTTCCACCATTTGTAGGTCTGGGTCTGCGGATAGCCTTCGGGCGAGTCTTCCCAGACCTCCTGGCGGCCGAGCGGTGTTATGTCGAGATAGCTCCAGACGGTGCCCATGACCTCGTCGCCACGGTTGTTGATGAAATAGGTGCGGAACACCCGGTCGCCGTCACGGAAGAAGACGTTGTGGCCGTGCCATTCGTCGACGCCGAAATCTTTGTCGAAGCTGTCGGTGATGGTGTACCAGGGCATCTCCCAGCCCATGCTCTTCTTCAGCCTGATGATGTCGGCCTGCGGCGCGCGCGAGGCATAGACGAGTGTGGTGTCGCGGGCGTTGAGATGGGCGAGATGCGAGACCTGGTCGGCGCCGAGCGAGCAGCCGCGGCAGGCATGATCAGGCCAGCCATAGACGCCCGGCTCGAAGAAGGCGCGGTAGACGATCAGCTGGCGGCGGCCTTCGAACAGGTCGATCAGGCGCGCACTGCCATCGGGGCCTTCGAACACATAGTCCTTGTCCACTTCCGTCCATGGCATCCGCCGGCGCTCGGCGGCCAGCGCGTCCCTGGCGCGCAGCGTGGTCTTCTCCTTCACCAGCAGCTCTTGTTGCGCTGCCTGCCACGCCTCCGGGGAAACGATCGGCGGTGTCTTCATTGCTACGTGCTTGTTCATCGGTCTTCTCCTTGTCAGTCTGCCGTCGCGCCATCGCGACGCGTTGCTGCTTGCTGGTCGTGAGCCAGGCTAGTGTCGCCAGGCCGAGAGGTGGGGGTTACAAGTGTGGCGGGAATTGAATCCTCCGGCCCGCCGCAGCAGGGGTGGCGCATCCGCACGGCGTGCTCGGCCGTGTCGTGGAGAGGCATGTCTGTGGGCATTGTCGGTTCTCCCTTGGCGTGCCGCGCGTTGCCGATACAGTTGGCCGATGCGGCTTGCCGGTTGACGGTACGGACGTAAGCTAGGGCCGCGACGCGTTGGGGTGGGAGTTACAAGTGTGACGGGATTTGAATGGACTCGCTGATCACGGCGGCAGCGCTGGCGCTGGCGGCGGGTGATCCGCTCGGCGCGCTCGACCGCGTTGCCTTGCGTGACGATGCGCCAGCGCTGGCCTTGCGGGGCATCGCCATGGCGCAGCTCGGCGAATTCGATCGCGCCAAGGCATTGTTGCGGCGGGCCGCGCGTGGCTTTGGCCCCAAGGAAGCAGTGGCGCGCGCCCGCTGCGTCGTCGCCGAGGCCGAGATCGCGCTGGTCTCGCGTGACCTCGGCTGGCCGGCCAAGGCGCTCGATGCCGCCCGCGCGACACTGGAAAAGCATGGCGACCGGCTGAACGCCGCGCATGCCGGGCATCTCAAGGTGCGGCGCCTGCTGCTGATCGGCCGCCTCGACGAGGCCGAGCAGGTGCTGGCGGAACTCGATCCCGCGCCACTGCCGCCGGCCGCGCGCGCAGCACACGAGCTGGCCGTCGCCGGCATCGCGATGCGGCGCCTCAGGACCAGAACCGCGCGCACGGCGCTGGAATGGGCGCGCCACGCTGCCCGCCAGGCCGGCATTCCCGGCCTCATGGCGGAAGTCGACAGCGCCTTCCTGGCACTGGACACGCCGGCGGCCCGGCTGATCGCACAGGGCGAGGAGCGCCCGCTGCTGCTTGCGGAAGTCGAGGCGCTGCAGGCGTCGCCGGCGCTGGTCGTCGACACGTTTCGCTATGTCGCGCGCCGGGAGGAAACGACTGTCACGCTGGCAACGCGCCCGGTTCTGTTTGCCCTGGTGCGTGCGCTCGCCGAGGCGTGGCCAGGCGATGTGTCGAGGGCGACGCTTATCGCACAGGCCTTCGGCGGCAAGCATGCCGATGAATCGCACCGCGCGCGGCTGCGGGTCGAGATCGGCCGGCTGCGCGCCGAACTTCGGCCGCTGGCCGACATCGGCGCGACCAGCCGTGGCTTTGCGCTGGCGCCGCGCCCGCCCGGCGCGGTGGCGGTGCTGGCGCGGCCGATCGAGGAGCGGCACGCTTCGGTGCTGGCATTCCTCGCCGACGGCGAGGCCTGGGCGAGCTCGGCGCTGGCGCTGGCGCTTGGCGCGGGACAGCGCAGTGTGCAGCGTGCGCTTGAACAACTGGCCAAGGCCGGCAAGGTGCAGTCGTTCGGTCACGGGCGGGCGCGCCGCTGGATGACGCCGCCGTTGGTGGGATTCACGACGACCTTGTTACTCCCTGCCCCGCTGCCGAATGGCTAGAGCATGTTCGGGTATGATGGAAATCCTGGCGAGGACAAAGACATGAAACATTCAGCGGCCGAAATCCTGCGCGAATACGGACCCTTTCCGGGCGTGGATAGTGTTGCCGGGGTCAGCTTCGACGGGGAGAACGTGTGGTTCGCCTCGGGCGACAGGCTGAACGCCTTCGACCCCGAGAGCGGAAAGATGCTGCGCTCCATCGATGTCGCCGCGCATGCCGGCACCGCCTATGACGGCCAGCATCTATTCCAGCTTGCGGGGGATCGCATCCAGAAGATCGATCCCGACAACGGCCAGGTGCTGTCAACCATTCCCGCACCCGGCGGCGGCGGCTCCGGGTTGACCTGGGCCGAAGGCACGCTCTGGATGGGGCAGCACCGCGCGCGCAAGATCCACCAGATCGACCCCGAAACAGGGGCAGTCCTGCGCACCATCGAATCCAACCGCTTCGTCACCGGCGTGACCTGGGTTGACGGCGAGCTGTGGCACGCCACCTGGGAAGGCGATGAGAGCGATTTGCGCCGTGTCGACCCACAAACAGGCAAGGTGCTGGAGAAGCTCGACATGCCCGTGGGCATGGGCGTTTCCGGACTCGAATCTGACGGCGGCGACCGCCTCTTTTGCGGCAGCGGGAAGGCGGGTGTGGTCCGCGCGGTGCGGCGGCCGAGATGAGGCGCCGGCGAGGAGCGCCACTTGTCTCACGGCATGCCTTGAATTGCGAAGGTCGGCGCCGCCCCTCATCGCCCTGCCGGGCTCCCCGTATAGTGACGGGGAGAAGGGGGCTGGCCGCGACCTTGGCTCCATATTCCGCAACGTTTGTAGTTGGCGAAATCATCCGCGCGAGCGTTCCTTCTCCCCGTTCACAGGGAGAAGATGCCGGCAGGCACATGAGGGGCAGCGCGGCGGCTGAGGATGAAGCGGCAACATCCGTGACACGCACTCGCATCGGGCAATTTGTCCGCCGCGACTGGCCGTTGCCCGATGTCGTGCCTAGATAGGCTGTGCACTGGGGGGACCTCCCGCCCCCATATTTCAGAAGGACGTGCACATGCCCTTGCAGATAGAATTGAACGACGGCGCCATCATCCCCCAGATCGGCCTTGGCGTGTGGCAGGTCGACCCCAACGTGACGGCGAAGGTCGTGGGCTGGGGCATCGAGGCCGGCTACCGGCTGATCGACACCGCCGAAGGCTACAACAACGAGGAAGGTGTCGGCGAAGCGATCCGCTCCGCCGGCGTGCCGCGCGGCGACCTGTTCATCACCTCGAAACTGCGCAACGGCGCCCATAAGCGCGACGCCGCCCTCAAGGCTTTCGACGACACGATGTCCAAGCTCGGCATCGACCAGATCGACCTGTTCCTGATCCACTGGCCGGTGCCCAGCCAGGACCGATATGTCGAGGCATGGAAGACGCTCATCGAACTGAAGAAGGACGGCCGCATCAAGTCGATCGGCGTATCCAACTTCAACCGCGACCATCTGGAGCGGATCATCGGCGAGACCGGCGAGACACCGGTGGTCAACCAGATCGAGCTGCATCCTCGGCTTCAGCAGCGCGACCTCCGGGATTTTCATGCCAAGCATGACATCCACACCGAAAGCTGGAGCCCGCTGGGCTCGGGCCGGCTGCTGACCGATGCGGCCATCGCAGCCATCGCGAAGAAATACGGCAAGTCCGTCGCGCAGACCATCATCCGCTGGCATCTTCAGGAAGGGCTGATCGTCATTCCGAAGTCCGTCCACCAAGACCGCATCGCCGCCAATCTCGATGTCTCCGATTTCGAACTGACGGCAGCCGACATGTCGACCATTCGCGGCATGGATTCACGCGACGGCCGCACGGGCCCGGATCCGGCGACGGCTGCGTTTCTGTTTTGAACAGCGAACAGCTCCATCCCGATTCCATCGGGATGGAGGCTCTGGCCTCTCCAGGCTGCCAGTCCCGGCCGGGCTATTTTTTCGATTCGACCAGGATCACAAGCGATTCCGGCACGACGCCATCATGCGCCATGGCATCCGCGGCTTTCTGGCTGGTCATGGCCGCCGCCAGCGCATCCATATCCGGAACGTCCATCATCAGGGCCACCCGGGTCGGGTTCTGCGGATCGACAAATGTGCGGATGTTGGTCACCCCGAGTGCCCCGAACAGCTCCGCGCGCTTGGGTGAATTGAGCCAGTGCTTGGCGTCCTTGGTGATGTTGTGGTGGCCGATGACTGTTGGCATAGCGTCCTCCTAAAGGTGGCGCCGACGGTCGAATTCCTCGGCCTGATGGCGCGATCAACCTGCGCGGCCAGTGAGCGCCGTTTCCACCGGGCTGTCAATTAGAGATCGCTCATGCATCAGCAACGGACGTGCAAGTCACGGGCATCGCGGGACCGCCGTCTGAAGGGTACGGCGGCGCCGCACCCGGAGCGTGAAAATACGAGCTAAATCCCCGAACCGTCCAGCTGCTGGCTGTCCTCCCCCTGCCATGGAGAGGGCAGCGAACCCCTGCTGATATTGGCGGACGGAAGCGGCATCCAGCACTTCAACTCCGGGTCCGCGTATTCGATCACCCGTCCCGGCGACGAGTCGGACGCCCGCCATCCCTCGCTGGCAAACTGGTCGGCGCGCGACCAGTAGGCAAGGTCGACTTCGGCGGGCCCCTGCTCGGACGGCCGGACCGTGACAAGAATCCGGCTGCCATCCCTCGGCGCCGTCGACATGTGGCGCCACCGTTCGGGCTCGTCCATCGCATTTCCTCCTGCAGTCGGCTCTCGCAGGATAGTCGCCTCGCGCGCGGGGGCGGTCAACCCGAACTTTCTTCCGCGAACAGCCTGTCGTCGGCGGCCGGTCTTCTCAATCCGGCAAGCTGATCATCACGGCGCCGGCTTCCACTTTTGCCGGATAGGTGCCGAGGTTGATGCAAGGCGGCAGGCGCCTGGCTTCGCCGGTGCGGTAGTCGAACGCACCGGCATGCTTGGGGCATTCGATTTCGTAATCCATGACCAGCCCGTCGGCGAGATGGACGGCTTCGTGCGTGCACAGGCCGTCGGTGCAGAACACCTCGTCGTCCGGTGAGCGGAAGACCGCGTAGGTCTTGCCGCCCTGATCGAAACGCAAGGCGCCCTCCTGTTCGATGTCGTCTAGGCTGCAAGCCCTGATCCAGCTGGACATTTTTCTCCCCCATCAATTCTGGCCCGTCAATTCCGGTTCCGGGACGGCCATGACGACCACCCCGGAGGACTCGGTCCTGGGATCAGTTCTTGTTCAGATACGCGTCCATGTTGGCGGGCGTGACCAACTCGAACGGCACATAGACGACACGGTCGACCTTCTCGCCCTTGGCGAGCGCGATTGCCGCGTCGACGCCACCGCCGCCTTGCGCCTTGGCGTTCTGGAACACCGTCACCGCGAGGTCGCCCGCCTTCATCGCCTGCAAGCCATCCGGCGTGGCGTCGACGCCGCCGACGACGACATTCTTCATGTCGACGCCGTTGGCCTTGAGCGCCAGGATCGCGCCGATGGCCGATTCGTCATTGTTGGCGAGCACCGCATCGGGCGCCGGCCCGGCCGTCAGCCAGTTGGTCATCAGGTTCTGTGCGTTGTCGCGCGACCATTCGGACGACTGCTTGTCGACGACCTTGATGAAGTTGCACATATCGGTGCCGAACACCTGCTCGACGTCCTTCGTCCGCTGCAGCGCCGCCTGATGGACCAGGCTGCCCATGACGATGTAGGCCTTGGCGCCAGCCGACTTGCCCTTGGCGCGCAGCATCTTGCACACTTCGAAGGCCGCGAGCGTTCCGGACTCGACCTCGTTCGATCCGACATAAACCTGTTTTGCCGGAAGGTTCTTCATGTCGTTGGGCTCGAGATTGACGAAGACCAGCGGGATGCCGGCCTTCGCGGCCTCCTCGCTCAGCGTCCTGGACGCATTCGTGTCGACCAGCGTGACGACGATGGCGTCGACGCCACTGGCGATGAAATTCTTCACCTGGTCAAGCTGCTTGGCAACGTCGTTCTGCGCATCCTCGACCTGGATGCCGACGCCCTTTTCCTTGGCCCGGTCCTGCATGCCGTGCATCAGCAGCGTCTGGAAATTGTTGTCGAAGTTGACGATGCTGACGCCGATCTTCTGGGCCATGGCGCCAGTCGACATCATGGTCGCCAACGCCGCCGAGAACAGAAGTCTCTTCATGGATTTCCTCCCTGGAACGGAGTGCCGGCTCACCCCTTTTTCTGGAATACCGGCCCTTGCGGGATGCTTGATGGATTGGCGCGTGAACGCGTTCACCTGGCTGCGTTGGCGCGCGCCTTCTTCTTTTCGTAGCGGGCCTGCATGCGCTCCTCGCCTTCCTTGCCGCCGTCGTGGAAAGTGCCCAGCCACTTGTCGAACGGGATCAGGCCGTCGCCGTAGTTCACCTCGAAATATTTGTGGTGGAGGTAGTGGATGTAGGCGTGGCTATCGACGGCGGCATTGTCGCCGACCTCGACCTTGTCGAAGCCGACATGGCCGGGAATGGCGCCGAAGCCCGCAAGGTGGAGCTGGTAAAGCGCCAGGATCGGGTTCGACGGGATGACCAGATGCCACAGCGCGACACCAAGATAACCGAGTTGCTCCACGGGGTGCATCGCCAGCGACGACCAGGGCGACGGGTTCACCGAATTGTGGTGGACCGAATGCACCCATCTGTAGAGCGGCGGCCAGTGGATCGCCCTGTGCAGCAGGAAGAAATGGGTTTCGTGGATGATCGGCACCACCAGCGCCAGGCAAAACAGGTACAGGGGGTGCTCGGCAAAGCCGAGCCACGGCACATAGCCATTGGCGTAGGCATGGAGGATGGCGACCTGGATCGCGGTCCAGATCGGCATGCCTGTGCCGAAGGTGCGCAGCATGTTGTCGATGTTCTGGCTCTCGAAGAAGAAGGCCTTGCTCTTCTGCTCCGACGGCCATTTACCGTTGTATTTGAAGCGATTGCCCTGTGACCGCAGGATGTAGAGCCGCAGTTCGAAAGCGCCGAAGAACAGGAGAAGCGCGGCACAGTTGACAAGGAAGAGCTTGAGGATCCAGCCCCAGGCCAGCGTCTTCATCACCTCGACATCGGGCAGCACGAAGTGCCACCAGACAACCGCCGAAACAGCGAACAGCAAATTGTAGGGCAGGAAGTAGTGCGGCAGCCACTTCAGGACTTTGAGCGGCTGGGGCGGCCAGGCAAACAGCGGCGCGGTTTCCGCCGGCTCATTGGGAGCCCAGTCGCCGCGCTTGTTGCGCTTGCCATATTTCAGGTCGTCCATCGCGGCCTCACAGGGACTGGGAAAGGGTCAGCAAGCGATCGAAGGCGGCATCGTCCATGTCGACCCGGTGCTCCGCTGCGGGATAGCTGCCGTCAGCCACCTCGCCCGCGAAGGCGCGGAACGCCGCGATCCGCTTTGACTGCAGTTCGGCTTCCAGCGCGATGAAGTCGGCATAGCGCCTGGAATGGCGGGGGTAATGACCGGAATGCGTGCCAAGCACGTCGCTGGAAAACAGATATTGCGTATCGCAGGCCGAGCCGCAGCCCATGCCCATGGTGATCATCGGCGTGGCGCTGGTGATGTGGTCGGCGAGCCGGACCGGCACGACCTCCACCTCGACGCAGGCGGCCCCCGCATTCTCCAGATCCTTCACCGCGCGCAGCACCCTCAGCGCCTCCTCGGCGGTCTTGCCGATGGCGCGGAAATTCGTCCAGGTCGCGAGGTTCGGCACCAGGCCGACATGGCCGGTCACCGGAATGCCTTCGGCCGCCATCGCCTCGATGAAGCGCGGCGAATGCGAGCAATAAACAGCGTCGGCGCCGCGCCGCATGATGGCGAAGCCGAGCCGCACCGCCTCGTCAGGCGAAGCAACCGCGCCGTGCGGCATGCCGACGGAGACGAAGGCATGGGGCGCCATGGCGCGGATGGCTTCGAGATTGTGGTCGGGTTCGCAGGACAGGATGGCGATGTCGCAAGCGACCGCGGCCGCTGCCTCGGCCGGCGTGTCGACGTGAAGCTGCAGCCATTTGCGGCGGCCCTTCAGGCTCTTCAGGTCATATACGGTCAGCCGTCTTGTCAAAGCGCGTCCCCACATTCGCGGCCGGCATAGCACCGCGACTGGTGGAGGGCCGCTTGTTCCTTGATCAAATCAGATCAGAGATTCTCGGCCGTGAAGGTGACGAAGCGTATCGGTGGGTTCTCGATGGGCAGGTCATGCAAGCCCAGCCGCGCCAGGACCAGATCGATCGAACGGCGCGCCTGCGCCTCGGGCGCCTGGTCGAGCACGACGTCCATTGTCCCCTCGCGCAGCGCGGCGGTGCTGCGCTCGGTCAGTTCATGGCCGACGAAGAAGATGTCGCGGCTGCGCGGATGACGCCGCAGAAGCTGGTTGAGCGACCCATTGCCGCCGCCGGCATTGTAGAAGCCGACGAGATCGGGCCGCCGCCGCAGCGTCTCATCGAGAAGATCAGCGCTTCGGCGTCCGTCATCATGGCCAAACAGCAGTTCGGTGAAAGTGAGGTCCTCACGCGGATGCTCGGCGAGATAGTCGGAAAAGCCGCGAATGCGGTCGCGGTGCACCTGGTAGATCTGGCTGTGGCACAAGGCGGCAATGCTGCCCGGCCGCTGCTGCATGCCGCGCATCAGATGCGCCGCCATGCGCCCGGCGGCGTAATTGTCGATGCCGACATAATCGGCCTTCGAACCGGCGATCCGGGTCACGATCTGCACCGTGGGAAGGCCCTGGGCCTCGACTTCGGCAAGTGCCGCGCAGATCGACGGATGGTCTGGAACCGCGAGGATCAGGCCGCCCCGGCGCGCGCCCGGCTCGCGGATCCGCCGCGCGACGGCCTGGGCATCTCCCTCGTCGAGGAACGTCCTGTGCACCGCAATGGTCCGGTCCAGGGTCGCGGCGATGCGCTCGAAGGCGCGGGAGAGACGGGAGAAGAAGGTCGAGTCCGGGCGAACCAGGATGACCTCGATCCGGATGATCCCTCGATGCGCGTCGGGCAGCCGGCGGGGATAGTCGAGCGTTCGCGCCGCCGCCACCACCTTTTCCACGGTTTCGGGCCTGACGCCGCCCCTGCCGTTGAGGACGCGTTCGACCGTAGCCGTGCCAACTCCGGCGCGGCGAGCGATGTCGGCAAAGGTCGGCTTGGAGATGGCGCCCTCTCTGATCAAATTCGATCAGTCTAGCTGTTATCTCGTTTCTTGCCAGTTTCCAGTATGCCCTGCATCGCCCGCGAGCCGCGCGCCAGAAGCGCACGGAGTTCGCGGCCGGACGGCCCTGCCTGTGCCGGGCCTTGCAGGCAGCGCTACGCCGGCTGCAACTCCCGGCGCGGCAGTGGCGGGAAGGCAATCGCAATGCCCGCCGCGCCCAGCCCGATGATGGCCGAGCCGATGAACAGCCAAGAATAGCTGGCATAGGCATCGAACACCATGCCGCCGGCGAGCGGCCCGAAGGCCATGCCGAGGCTGGACAGCATGGTCGCCGCGCCAAACACCGTGCCGAGGATGCGCTGCCCGAAATACTCGCGCGCCAGCACCGCGTAGAGCGGCATCACGCCGCCATAGGTGGCGCCGAAGATGACGGCCAGCATGTAGAAATGCTCGAGCTGGCGCACGCCAAGATAGGCGGCGATGACCACGGCCTGTATGGCCAGACCGGCGACCAGCACCGGCTTGACGCCCAGCCGGTCGGCGAGCACGCCGTAGAGCAGCCGGCCTCCCAGCCCCGCCAGGCCCTCGACGCTATAGATCGTAACAGCCGCCATGGGCGCCACCCCGCACAGCATGGCATAGCTGACCATGTGGAAGATCGGCCCCGAATGCGCGGCGCAGCAGGCAAAAAAGGTGAGGCCCAGAATGATGAATTGCGGCGAGCGCAACGCCTGCCCCACCGACATATCAGCCCCCTCGGCGACCGGCTCCGGGTCGGCGGCGTCAGTGACAGGCTTGGGCGGCTGACGCACCAGAAACATCACCGGTATCAGCAGCACCCAGGCCATCACGCCGATGTCGAACATGGCGGTGCGCCAGTCATAGGCCGAGATCAGCCAGCGCGCGAAGGGCGAGATGGTCATAGGCGCGACACCCATGCCGGCCGAGACCAGCGACACGGCGAGGCCGCGGTTGGTGTCGAACCAGCCGGTGGTCAGCGCGATCATCGGCGCGAAGAAGGAACTCGCGGCAAGACCAACCAGCACGCCATAGGTGAGCTGAAACGACAGCAGCGAGCCGGCCCGGCTTGCCAGCACCAGCGCCAGCCCGAGCATGACCGCGCCGATCATGACGACGGGGCGCGCCAAGGCGGTCGTAGATCGCACCCCAGACGAAGCCACCGACGCCCATCACCAGGAAATTCAGCGTCATGGCACTCGAAATGCCGGTGCGCGACCAGTTGGTGTCGAGTGCCATTGGCTCGAGGAAGATCGCCAGCGAAAACATCGCGCCCAGCGCGACACAGGTCATCACGGCGCCGGCGGCGACGATGACCCAACGATAGGGAAGGCTCATGCTTTTCTCCCGAATTGGTGTCCGCACGGCGCGACGACTTGCAGCTTCACCACGCCGGTTGCGCTCCAAGGACGCTCAAACGAATCCCACTCCGACAATCCGGTTGCATTTTTTATCCAGTCGCCGCGAAAGTCCATCCGGGCGGCAACGCGCCCTTGCGCGCCATGGCTCACACGACCGGCGCGTAGCGGTTCACCACCATGCCGCAGGCATAGGCCTTCGAGCCGAGCAGACCCAGTTTCGAGAAACTGCTGGCGTCGAATATCCGGAGGCCGTCGCCAAGCACCGCCGGATTGATGAACAGCTGGAACTCGTCCACGAGCCCGGCGGCGATCAGCGCCGATGCAAAGCCCGCGCCGCCGAAGACGGCGATGTCTCCCTGCCCGGCGGCCTTCAGCGCCCCGGCTTTCAGCACCTTGACCTCATCCGGCAGGTTTCCGCTGACAACCGTCGTTCGTTCCCACCGCGATGCCTTGAGCCTGTCTGTTGGCACCACCTTGCTTGCATCGACGATGCGTTGCGCGAATGCATAGAAGCTGTCTGCTCGATAATTCTTGGCGGCCTTGCCCCAATGGGTCAGGTACCCCTCCTCCGCCATCTTGCGGCTGAGCAATATGGTGTCGATGCCGCCGAACACGGCGTTGAAATCCTGCTTCAACGCATCGTCCCACGGGCAATCGCCGCCCCAGTTCCAGAGCTGCCAGTCATGATCGGCATGGGCGCCGACAAAGCCGTCGACCGACATCTGCATCTGCAGGATGAGCTTTCTCATTGTGTCACCTTTCCCGGAGCGACCGAGGCGATTAATGGTTTACAATTGGAACTATTGATCCCAGCCAAAAACGGTGTCAATAGTAAAGTGATTTAAAAATGGAACCACTGAGATGTCGACCACGGGAAAATCCGGCTGTCCCATCAACCTGACGCTTGAATTGCTCGGCGACCGCTGGACGCTGCTGATCATCCGCGACCTGGTTTTCGCGGGAAAGAAGCACTTCCGGGAGCTCCTGCAATCCGACGAAGGCATCTCCTCGCGCACGCTGGCCGAGCGGCTGCAGACCTTGCAGGACGAAGGCATCATCACCCGAAGCAGCGATCCCAGCCACAAGCTCAAGGCGATCTACCGACTGACAGAAGCCGGGATAGACCTGCTGCCGGTGCTGGCGACGTTGGGCGCCTGGGGAGCCAGGCACCGCAAGGCCGACGCCGATCTGGCTGATGTCGCCAATGAGCTTGCGGCTGGCGGCGAGCCGGCGCTGGAAGCCATGAAGGCAAGGCTACACACAGAGCATATTGTCCAGGTTCAGGACTGATTGATCCAAGCCTGCACCACGGCTGGACTGCGGCGGCGGATGTGGTAAACGGCGGGCATGGACAATTTTCGCGCCCTGCCGATTATTCCCACCATTCCTTGAATGGTGGGTTAGCGCGCGTCCTTTTTCCATATGATGCAACCCGCCCCCCGAGGCGGGTTTTTTGTTTTCCGTCTCGCGGGCGCAACCGGAGACGGAAATGTCAGATCATGAATTGAAACAGCTTATCGAAGCCGCCGATCGAGCGATCACGGCTGAAGATTTCGAGGCGTTGATGGGCTTCTACGCCGAAGACGCAACGCTGGTTGTGAAGCCGGGACTCAACGCGACGGGCAAGGCGCAAATCCACAGGGCTTTCGTGGCAATCGCCGATCACTTCAATCACCAGATCAAGGTCAGGCAGGGCGCCATGAAGGTGATCGAGGGCGGCGACTCCGCCCTTGTCATCATGGAGACCGTCCTGGACACGGTCGATGCCCACGGCATCCAGGGCTCCATCGTGAGACGGGCGACCTATGTTTTCCGCAAGGATGCCCACGGAAAATGGCTTTGCGTCATCGACAATTCCTACGGCACCGCCCTGCTCGACGCATAGGGAGCGGCTGGGAAACGCGAGGCAACCGGCATTGGAGGGTGCGGAAACCAGGAAAGGCTGCTGGCCGCGCCTTGACAAACAATGGAGTTGTTCTCTATTTGTTCCAGTCTGTCAGCAACCTCGAATATGCGGTTCGCCTCTTTGGGCCGCCGCAAGTGGACGGTCGGCATGGAAACGACAGCCACCGTCCTGCACGCCGATCTCGACGCCTTCTATGCCTCGGTCGAGCAGTTGCTCGACCCGTCACTCAGGGGCAAGCCGATCGCCGTCGGCGGCGGGGTGGTGCTCGCCGCCTCCTATGAGGCCAGGGCCTTTGGTGTGCGCGGCGGCATGCCGGGGCGCAAGGCGCGCGAGCTTTGCCCGCGAATGATCTTCGTCGGCGGCAATTTCAGCGAATACCAGCGGCTGGGCGACGCCGCCATAAAGGTGCTCGACGATTTCACACCGCTGGTCGAGCGCATCTCCATCGACGAGGCCTTTGCCGATGTCGCCGGCTGCACCCATCTGTTCGGTCCGCCGGCCGAGATCGCCACCACCATTCGCCGCCGCGTACGCGACGAGCTCGGCCTGCCGATCTCGATCGGCGTCGCCCGCACCAAGCATCTCGCCAAGATCGCCTCGCAAGTGGCAAAACCCGACGGGTTGGTGGTCGTCGATCCCGGCACCGAGCTTGAATTCCTTCACGAATTGCCGGTCGGGCTGATGTGGGGCGTGGGCCCGGTGACCAGGGCCAGGCTCGCCGAAATCGGCGTCGAGACCATCGGCCAGTTGGCCAAGACGCACAGCGGCGCGCTGCAGCGCCTGCTCGGTCCGGCCGCTGGCGAAAAGCTCGCGGCACTTGCCTGGAATCGTGACCCGCGAAAGCTTGAGACGCATCGCCGCGCGCGCTCGGCCGGCGCCCAGTCGGCGCTGGGCAGCAAGCCGGCCGTGGAGAGCGTCTTTGTGCCGACGCTGCTGCATCTGGCCGACCGCGTCGCCAGCCGGCTGCGCGCCAAGGCGCGGCCCGGCCGCACGGTCACGGTGCGCGTGCGCTTCGCCGATCTCAGCGCCGTCACCCGCTCGATCACGCTGGACCAGCCGATTTCGGCAACCGCCATGCTGGCCGAGATCGCCGAGGATCTGGTGCGCGGCGTGCTCGCCGCCCATCCCCGCGAAAGGACGATTTCGCTCCTGGCGATTTCCGTCTCGCATCTGGAGGAAAGTGCCGAACTGCAACTGGAATTGCCGCTCGGTCTTGGCGACGAAAGGCGAAGGCCGGGCACTAAACAAGGCCTCGCGCGCTTCGGCGCCGACCTCGCCATCGACAAGATCCGCGAACGCTTCGGCAAGCAGGCCGTCGGCTACGGCACGGTGGCGCTGGAAGCCGCACGATCGGTCCCCGACGCATTCAGGGAACTGGCGGAGAAGGAACTGTGAAGCACCGTGCGGCTAATGCATGTCGCCCAAGAGTGCACCGGTTTGGGGACAACGGCAGGCATAAAAACGGGACCTGAGGCGCGTCGCATGAAACCGTTCATACGCGGTGCGCTTCAGCGGCTCAGGCGCATCCAGGCGCATCGAGGATCAGCAGCATGACCCAATGGACGGCTGGAAGCCCGTAAGATAGAAGCGATGAGACCGCCACCGACCAAGACAGGCTTTCCGAAAATGGAGCTTCCGCTCACCGACGGTCTGCTCCCAGACTATCCCTGCGACCAACGCATGGTTCTGTTGTTCGTGGCAAGCGTCGTTTTGCTTAGCTGCCTTTGTGCTTTGGCCTTTTGGCTTACCATGCTGATTCCCCTCCCGGAAACGACCTTGGGGGGAAGCGTCCCTGGAGGAAGATATTCAGCCCGGCTGGCCGAAAATCAGGGTCTTGATTCCAGCGTAAAAGGAGCCAGGTCGGCGCCCATAGGACTATTTGCGCTTGCTATTCTCATAGCGTCAGTCGTCGTCTCTTTTTCTCATTCCAAAATCCACGTCGTTGCCACTGACACATCGATAATCGGCACCAGCTGTCATATGGCCAGCACCTATAGAGACGTGTTCAACCGCGCTACGGCCGAGATCACCTATCGGTACCGATATGGCAAGCATCACAACCGCAGCGACTGGCTGGAGGTCAGCCAGGAAGGCAACAAGCCGCTGAGGATATGGTTGCGACACAACCCCTATCTGAACAACCTGTCGCAAGTCGCGCCAGCCGCGACCCACGCATATCTTGATCAGATTCAAGCGGATGGCGAGAGCATGCCAGCTGGCTTTTCCCGGTGAAGAGCGTCGAGGAAAAGTGTGAAACGGTTTTCCGTCGGGAATTGCGTCAAAACAACAGATAGAGCGGTTCTGCTTTTCTGTGAATGACGAACCGCTATAAGAATGAAGCGGTGATCAAACGCCCATCTTGAATTCGTTGCGCGAATTGTGGCTGTTCACCCAACCCCGCTGAAGCGGCACCTCGACGGCCAGGACAAGACTCAACGCCAGCCCAGGGCCGGCGCGACATGGGTCAGGATGGCCTCGATGATATGCGCGTTGTAGTCGACGCCGAGTTGGTTGGGGACGGTCAACAGCAGCGTATCGGCTTCCGCGATGGCCTCATCCTCAGCCAGTTCCTTGATCAGCACGTCCGGCTCGGCGGCATAGTTGCGGCCGAAGATCGCCCTCGTATTCTCCTCTATGAAACCGATCTGGTCGCTACTCTGTCCGCCCCGGCCAAAATAGGCGCGGTCGCGATCGTCAACCAGCGCGAAGATGCTGCGGCTGACCGAGACACGCGGCTGGCGCTCGTGGCCCGCAGCCTTCCAGGCCTCGCGGTAGAGCCGGATCTGTTCGGCCTGCTGGATGTGGAACGGCTTGCCGCTTTCGTCGAATTTCAGCGTCGAGCTCTGCAGGTTCATGCCGAGCTTCGCCGCCCATTCGGCGGTGGCGTTGGTGGCAGCGCCCCACCAGATCCGCTCGCGCAGGCCCTCCGAATGCGGCTCGAGGCGCAACAGCCCGGGCGGGTTGGGAAACATCGGTCGCGGGTTGGGCTGCGCGAACCCCTCGCCGCGCAGCACGTCCAGGAATACTTCCGCATGGTGTCGGGCCATGTCGGCGTCGGTCTGCCCTTCCGCTGGGGCGTAGCCGAAATGTTTCCAGCCATCGATCACCTGTTCGGGCGATCCCCGGCTGATGCCGAGTTGCAGGCGCCCGCCGGCGATGAGATCGGCGGCGCCGGCATCCTCGGCCATGTACATCGGATTCTCGTAGCGCATGTCGATGACGGCGGTGCCGATCTCGATGCGGCTGGTCTTCGCACCCACCGCCGCCAGCAACGGGAATGGCGAGCCGAGTTGGCGGGCGAAGTGGTGCACGCGAAAATAGGCGCCGTCCGCACCCAGCTGTTCCGCCGCGACGGCGAGCTCGATGGATTGCAGCAGCGCGTCGGACGCCGAACGCGTTTGCGACTGGGCGGAGGGCGTCCAGTGCCCGAAAGACAAAAAGCCGATCTTCTTCATGGCGTGGATTTAGCACGTAAGGCCAATGCCACAATGCAATAAAGATACGAATGTCCTGCGTGGCTGATGCCCATGGCCTCCGGATCGGACCACGAGTTCGGGCTGATGGCGAGACACCGCGCTACCCAGCTGGACCGGCGGACTTTCCTGGCTACAGCATGCGCCGCAGCACTCCGTCCCTAAGGAACAGGTGGTGCCAAAGGGCCGCCAGGACATGCAGGCTGAGGATCGCGTACAAGCAATAGGCGCCATACTCATGGATTTGGGCGGCGGTTTTCTCCAGCGGCTTGTCGAGCGGCAGGAAGTCAGGCCACTGGAAGAACCCAAACCATGGCAGGTCATGGCCGCCGGCCGCGGAGGTGGTGTAGCCAGCGAGCGGCATCAGGATCATCAGCACGTAAAGCAGGATATGCGTGCAGCGCGCGGCATAATGAATGAACGTGCCAAGCGGCGGCCGATTTGCAGGTTCACCGAAAGAAAACCTGAGTGGCAGGCGGATCGCGATCAAGACAAGTGCCGTCATGCCGAGCGACTTGTGCACGTCGAGCAAGGCGCGGCGGAGCGCTGTACCCTGCTCGAGATACGAGCAATAAAGGCCGATGACGAGCGCTGAAATGACGACAATAGCCATCAGCCAGTGCAAGACGCGCTGAGACGGCCGGTACCGCGGTGTTGGCGTATCCGAGGCGGCCTCGGTAACAGTGGACATGGGATTCTCCGGTGATCTTGGCGCGATGTGCCCATGGCGATCAGTCGGAATATGGTTGATTTGAGGGCTTGCCCGTTCACCTCTTTGCGAGCAGGTCGGCGCACAAGGGTAGTCGGCGATGGCTCTCGATGAATGCAGTCGCCGGACCAGACCTATGTCGCGTCTGGCTAGGCATGGTCATATCGGCTGCCAGCTTTGCTCCGGTCGCCTTCGCCACAAGCGGCACGGATCGCCTCGCGCAATTCCTCGCCGGCGATCGGCTTGTGCAGGATGCGGCTACCGCTGGCGCTGACCTCCTTGAGACGCGAGGGCGAGGTGTCGCCGGTGACGATGATCGACGGCACGGCGCGGCCGAGATGGGCGCGGAGTGCCCTGACCGCCTCCAGCCCTGTGGCACCCTCACCCAGGCGGTAGTCGGCGATGATCAGGTCGACTGGCGCCTCGCCCACCGCCAGCGCCTCAGCATGGACCCGCAGCACCTCCGCAGCCGAGCGGCCGGCATGGACGCGGTGCCCCTCCAGGCCGAGCAGCAGCACCATGGCGTCGAGCACATCCGTCTCGTCCTCCACCACCATGATGCCGGCGGCGATGTTCGCCTGCGGTACCGCATCACGCGGCGGGGCAAACTGTAGGGCCTCGGCTTGCGCTATCGTGATGGAAAACATCGAGCCGCGTCCGGGCACCGACACCAGTTTCAGCGGATGGCCGAGCAACCCGGCTGTGCGGCGCACGATGGCAAGGCCCAGCCCCAGTCCTTGCGTGCGGTCGCGCGCCGGATTCTGCAATTGGACGAATTCCTCGAACACCAGCGCCTGCTGGTCGGCGGCAATGCCCGGTCCCGTATCCAGAACCTGGATTTCGACCAGTCCGCCGCGCCGGCGGACCCCGAGCAGGACGCCGCCCTCCCTGGTGTAGCGAAAGGCGTTCGACAGCAGGTTGTTCAGGATGCGCTTCAGCATCATCGGATCGCTGTCGACCTTGAGATCGCTGTCGACCACCCGCCAGCCGAGGCCGCGCTGCTTGGCCTCGGCGGCGAACTCGTGGCTGAGATCGCCGAACAGTTCGCGTAGCCGCACTGTTTCATTGGCGACCGTGACGATGCCAGCGTCGAGCTTTGAGATGTCGAGCAGCGCGTTGAGCAGGCCGCTGAGGTTGCCGACCACGGATTTCGCTCGGGCCGCCAGGTCGCGCGCCTCGCCCGAGGGCACGTTGCCGCGCTGCCCCAGCACCGCCAGCGTCGACACCAGCAGGCTCAACGCATGGATAGGCTGGCGCAGATCATGGCTGGCCGCCGCCAGGAAGCGCGTCTTGGCGCGGTCGGCGCTCTGCGCCCGGTCGCGCTCTTCCTGCAGGTGCTCCACCAGGCGCTCATTCTCCAGCCGCAGGCTGACGGTTTCGCGCAGCATGCGGTAAGTGATGCGGCAATAGTAGAAGTTGATCGCCACCAGCGCGCCCAGCAGGAACAGGAACGGGCCGGAAATCTCGCTGTCGATCGTCAGGCACCGCACGGCGATCGGCACCACGGTGGCCAGGATCGAGCCGAACAGGGCCGGCGGAAAGGCCGACAGCGACGGCACCGTGCCGCAGACCAGGCCGGTCAGCACGATGACCGTGAAGGACAGCACGATGGGCGCCTCCGGCACGAAGCCGACCCAGCCGAGCCCGCCCCACAACAGGCCCGACACCCAGGAAAAGCCAGCCGCCAGCCAGGCCCAGCGCAGGATGGCCTCGGGCGCCCATTCGCGGCCGAGGAAGCGGCGCGACGCCAGCACTCGGATGGCGGTCAAAATGTAGAGTGTGCCGAGCCACACGGCCAGCCAGGTGGGCGAAACCGCTGATCTCAGCACATAAACAGCCGCCAGCGAGATGACGATGTTGGAGATGACCACGCCATAGGAATTGCGATACAGAAGTTCGACCAGCGCCTCGCGTATCTTGTCTTCCTGCATCGAATCTTCCTGGTTATCCCGCGCAATCGTCGGGTTGTATGGTTGATCTAGCGGCAACTTGTTTCCCATATGTTGGCGAACATGGAATCAATGATAAGATGAGCCGCCCGCTCACCGCCATCCTCGCCGATGACCATGCCATCGTGCGCGAGGGGCTGAAGCTGCTGATCTCGGCGATGGAAAACGTCTCCGTGGTCGCCGAGGCGGCGGATGGACAGGCGCTGCTGGAACAGATCAGCGGCACCCGCGCCGACCTGCTGATCCTCGACCTCGGCATGCCCGGCGTCACCGGCGTCCACTTCATTTCCGACATCAAGGCGCTATCGCCGCGCATGAAGATCCTGGTGCTGACGGCCAACGTCGAGCCAAGGACGGTGCGCGCCGCGCTGGAGGCCGGCGCCAGCGCTTATCTCACCAAGGACGGCGACCCCGAGGAACTGGGTGCCGCCATCGAAGCAGTGAAGACAGGCGCGACCTATCTGGCGCGCAGCGTTCGCTTCGCTGTCAGCGAGCTGGACCGCCGGCCGCCGGCGGTCCAGGAGATTCTGTCGCCAGTGCCGCTGACGCGGCGCGAGCGCGAGATCCTGGCGCTGGTGGCGCAAGGCATGACCGCGCGCGACACCGCCGGGCGCTTGGGCATTAGCCCCCTCACCGCCCGCAAGCACCGCGAAAACCTGTTGCGAAAGCTCAATCTCCACAGCGCCGCCGAACTGACCGCCTACGCGGTTCGCCTGGGGTTGCCCGCCGGCTGACCTCCAGCAATTCCAGGAAAGTGTGAAACCGTTTTCAGTCCGGAATTGCGTCAAGACAAGCGGCGGCCGCCCGTAACATCCCCTTAACCATCCCCAGACTAGCGCCACGGACGCGCGATCCAAATACGCCATCCGCCGTATGTCTTCACCCCAGGCCTGAGCCTATTCCTCCCAGCGTTCGATCATACGGGAGGAACCGTCATGCCGTCGCTGGACCTTTGGATTCCGTTCGCCATCGCAACGCTCGCCTTTGCCTGCATGCCCGGGCCGGCGATCCTCTACATGACCGCGCAGACGCTGGCGCATGGCCGCCAAGCAGGGTTCATGGCCGCGCTTGGCGTCCATCTCGGCTGCTATGTGCACATCGCCGCCGCCACGATCGGCCTCGCATCGCTGGTCGAGCAGGCGCCGGGAGTCTATGCGGCGCTCCGGCTTGCGGGTGCTGCCTATCTGATCTGGCTGGGCATCGTCATGTTCCTGGGCTGGAACAAGACGAGCAAGGATACCGGCAACCCCAGCGCGACAACCTTTCGCGACAGCATCGTGGTCGAGGTCCTCAACCCGAAGACGGCGCTGTTCTTCCTGACCTTCCTGCCGCAATTCGTCGACCCGACGGCCACGGTTCCGCTCTGGCTGCAGTTCCTGGTGCTGGGCGTCTTCGTCAATCTCGTCTTCTCGATGGCCGACATGGCCGCCGTCAGCATCGCCTCGCTGGCGCTTGCCTGGTTCCCCGGCAGCGGCTCCGGATGGCTGGTGCCCAGGACCTGCGGCTCGATCCTGGTCGGGCTCGGCGTGGCGCTGGTCAGCCACCAGATCTGAGGCCCGGACCATGAAATGCACACCCCCACGGGCAGGCTTCCGCTCTGTTCGATCGCCCGTCCCGATGCGCTGAACTACGCCATCTGGCGTATTGCCGACAGCACCCGGTCACGGCAGTTTCGCTCCATCTTTTCAGAGAATTCCGTCTTTCATTTCATATTTCGCATGCGGTGCCGATGTTGCCGCAAGGTTGCCTCGGAGTTACCCCATGAACATTCGAAATCGCGATGCGCGCCATGTCACGGCGCTGCTTTTGTCGACCGCGCTTTGCGGCGGTTTTCCTGGCATCGCCGGCGCGCAGACAGCCGGCGATCCGACCAATCCACAGACGTGGAAAACGCCGGAATATCTGGCGCAATGGGGCCTGGAGACGATCCACGCCGCCGATGCCTATGCCAAGGGCGTCGACGGCAGCGGTGTACTGGTGGGCGTGGTCGATTCCGGCGTCACTCCCGGCATTCGGGAACTCATTGGGCAGGTCGCCGGCGGCCACGACTATGTGACCGGGTCGCCGGTCGCCGTCGATCCCATCGGCCACGGCACCGGGGTCGCATCGATCATCGCCGGCAATCGTGATGGTATCGGCATGCATGGCGTCGCGCCGGGCGCCAAGATCGTCAATGCGCGTATCTTCGACAGCGACGGCTTCCTTGCCCTGGACGATGCCATCATCGGTCAGGCCTGGTCCGGCCTTCTGGATCAGGGCGTGCGTATCATCAACAACAGCTGGGGCGATGAAAACCCGATAACCGATTCCACCGTCGCGGAAATCGAGCGGGATATACCTAACCAGCTTGCCGCGTCGCGCGCCGCGGTGGACCGGGGCGCGTTGATGATCTTCGGCAACGGCAACGAATACCGCGATCAGCCTAGCGTCGAAGCGGGTTTGCCATATCTCTTTCCGGAACTCGAGCGCGGCTGGCTTGCGGTCACTGCCGTCGGCCCCGGCTACATCCCGGACTACGCGAACCGGTGCGGCATCGCTATGAACTGGTGCCTGGCTGCTCCCGGCGGCGGCGACTGGGAGTTCGACGAGGAACATCCGGAAGACCCGATCCTGGTCGCCGCGCCGGATGGCGCGGCTATGCCCTGGTCAACGGCACGTCCGTCGCCGTGCCGCATGTGGCGGGAGCGGCCGCGCTGGTCGCGCAGATGTTTCCCTACATGACGATGGACCAGGTGCGCCAGGTGCTGCTCGGGACGGCGCGCGATATCGGCGCGCCGGGCGTCGACGAGGTTTTTGGCTACGGCCTGCTCGATGTCGGCAAGGCTGTTCTCGGTCCGGGCACGTTTGACTGGGGCGATTTCAACGCCGTCAT
This sequence comes from Mesorhizobium sp. PAMC28654, assembly GCF_020616515.1. Classification (GTDB taxonomy): domain Bacteria; phylum Pseudomonadota; class Alphaproteobacteria; order Rhizobiales; family Rhizobiaceae; genus Mesorhizobium. The sequence continues at coordinate 6,216,829 of NZ_CP085135.1, read as the reverse complement.
CGACGAGGGCGAGAGTGTCTGGGAAAACGACATCACGGGTGCTGGCGGGCTGATCAAATCCGGCAATGGCGCCCTTATTCTCACGGGTGACAGTACCTATCTCGGCGACACCCGCATCGCCGGCGGCGTGCTGGCCATCGGCGGCTCCATTGCATCGCAAACCTTTGTCGATGCGGACGGCACGCTTGCCGGCACCGGAACGATCTTCGGCGATGTCGACAATCGCGGCGCGCTGTATGCCGGCTGGAACCGCGACGGCGGCACGCTGACCATCGACGGCAACTATCGCCAGCGCGAAAACTCCTGGCTGGTCGTGCGACTCGGTGCGCCCAATGGCACCAGCCGTCTCGACGTCACCGGCACGGCCACGATCGAGGGCGGAGCGGTCGATATCGGCTTGGAGCCCGGCGGCTATCGTGGCGATGGCCGCCACACGATCCTGTCCGCCGATGGCGGCGTCACCGGACAGTTCGCGGATGTCTGCAACTGCTACGCCTTCCTCGATTTCGACCTCGCCTACGATCTGACGAATGTCTATCTCGACGTTGCGCGCAACAGCGTCGCCTTCGCCGATGTCGCCACCACCCGCAATGGCGCCGCGGTCGCGGGCGGCATCGAAAGCCTCGGCGTGAACAGCCTCTACTACGGCATCATCACGACCCTGAGCACCGAGGAAGCGGCCGTCGCCTTCAACCAGCTTACCGGCGAGATCCATCCCTCGCTGGCCGGGACGCTTATCACGCAGAGCAGCCTCCTCAACGATGCGGCTTCGTCGCGCCTTCGCGCCGCCTTCGCCGACAAGGGGGCTCCGGCGCTGCCGGTGATGGCCTATGGTCCGGACGGGCCGAGCCTCGCGCCCGCCACGACCGATCGTTTCGCGGTCTGGAGCCAGGTGATTGGCGCCCGCGGCGAACGCCAGGAGACGGACAATGCGGCAGGGCTGGAGCATTCCGTCGGCGGCATGCTGTTCGGCGCCGACGCGGCGGTGGGCGACGCATGGCGGCTGGGCGTGCTCAGCGGCTACAGCCACACCTCGTTCGAGAGCCAGCCGACATCCTCGTCGGGCTCCTCGAAGAATATCCATCTCGGCCTTTATGCCGGTGCCGAATGGGGCGCCATCGCCCTGCGCACGGGTGCCGCCTACACCTGGCACGATATCGACACGCGGCGCACGCCCCGGTTCAGCAGCTATTTCTACGATTTCGACGGCGAACTGGCGGCCGGCTACGGCGCGGGCACCGCGCAGGCCTTCGGCGAACTCGGCTACCGCCTGTCCGCCGGCGATCTCCGGCTCGAGCCCTTCGCCGGACTGGCGCATGCGCGCTTCAGAGCGGCTGGCTTTGCCGAAACAGGCAGCGGGATGGCGCTCGTCTCCGCGCCGTCGACCACCGATGTCACCTTCACGACACTCGGCCTGCATGGCGCCACCGACTTCAGCCTTGGCGAACTCGGCGCGACCGCTCGTGGCATGCTGGGCTGGCGTCACGCCTTCGGCGACACCACGCCGACCTCTCGCTTTGCCTTCGCCGGCGGCACGCCGTTCGACATCGAGGGCCTGCCGATCGCCGGCGATGTGCTGGCGCTCGAGGCCGGCTTTGATCTCGCGATCGCACCATCGGCGAAGCTCGGGTTCTCTTATGCCGGCCAGTTCGCCAGCGATGCCCAGGATCATGGCTTCAGCGGCGATCTGAAGGTGAAATTCTGACGAGGCCTACTCCGGCGACGGCACGGGCGGTTTCGTCGTCACCGCCGCGCCGAAGGCGGCGGCGATCACCGCCGCGATGCCGGCGCATTGCAGCCCACTCAGCACCTCGTGCAGGAACAGAAAACCCATCAGCGCGCCGAGCGCCGGCTCCAGGCAGGTCAGCGTTCCATAGAGCCGCGCCGGCATTCGGGTGAGCGCGGCCATCTCCAGTGAAAACGGCAAGGCGCTGGAGAACAGGCCGACGATGACGGCGCTGATGAGGATCGACGGCGCGACAAGTGCCGAGCCCGCCTGCGCCACGCCGGCAGCACCAGCACGGCGGCAATGGCGATGCCCCAGGCCGTGGTCTGCCCGCCGAGTTCCGCGCCCGCCTTCTGCGCGAACACGATGTAGAGCGCCCAGCAGCCTCCCGCCGCCAGCGCCAGCATCACCCCGGTCGGGTCGATCGCTCCGTTTGAATGGACGAAGGGCGACAGCAGCAGGATGCCGGCGACAGCCAGCGCGATCCAGGCAAAGTCGCTGGCGCGCCGGGAGGCAAGCGTCGCCACCAGCAGCGGACCGGAAAATTCCAGCGCCACCGCGATGCCCAGCGGAATGGTTGATAGAGCCGCGTAAAACAGGAGATTCATCGCCGCCAGCGTGACGCCATAAGCGGCGAGCCATGGCCAGACGGCGCGCGATGGCCTGACCCGCCACGGCCGCAGCACCGCCGCCAGCATCAGCGCGCCGACCACAAGCCGCAACGTCGTCGTGCCCTGCGCGCCGACCAGCGGAAACAGGCCCTTGGCGAAGGCGGCACCGATCTGGATCGACACCATGGCGCCAAGCAGCGCGGTGATCGGCAAGGCTTTCGCCGCGGAAACTGGCTTGGCGGCCGGCGTCGATGTCATGACTTCCTCCCGCCGCGAGCCGATGCCCGGCGGCATGGATGGCAGATAGGGTCAACGGGCCCGCCTGTCGTGAGGCAGCGGCGATGGCTTGATGGGGCACGGGAGCAAGTCCGAGGTTTGCGGCCATGGCCTCGGTTTCGGCCCCTATGCCGCCATTCGCCTGGCGAACAGTCTCCTGACATAGTGCTGTCGGGAGACCTCGTGCGAGCGATGGGCGCGGACGGCTTTCTTCGCTAGATCGCGGGATCGAAGCATCAGCAAAGGACAAGGCCGTGGAACAGGATCAAGTGTTCGAGCGTCTCTGGAACGGCGCCGCCGCCATGGAAGAGTGGACGGCCACCGTGTCGGGAGGGTCCGCCAGGCCGGTCGCCGACAACATCATCGCCATCCACACCGGCTATCTGTTCGGCAATGCCACCGCCATCCGCACCGACGCCGGCCTGGTGCTGGTGGATACGGGCAGCCGGGAAACCGCGAGCCAGACCCTTGCCGTGCTGCGCCAATGGGACGACAGCCCCATCCATACCGTCATCTACACGCACGGCCATATCGACCACACATGGGGCGCACGTCTGCTTGACGAGGAGGCCGACGCCAAGGGGCTGGCCCGGCCTCGCATCATCGCCCATCGCAACGTGCTCCATCGGTTCGATCGCTATGACGCCACGCAGGGGCTGAACAGCCTGGTGATGGGCCGTCAGTTCAACCAGCCGAACTATACATTCCCGCAAGGCCACCGCCGCCCCGACGAGGTCTATGACGACACGCTCTCCCTGACGATCGGCGGCGAACGCATCGAGCTGTTCCATGGGCGGGGCGAGACCGATGACGCCACCTTCGTCTGGTTGCCGGAGCGGCGCGTGCTGGCAAGCGGCGATTTCGTGATCTGGGTTTTCCCGAACGCCGGCAATCCGCGCAAGGTTCAGCGCTACGCACCCGATTGGGCAGCGGCTCTGCGCCGGATGCAGGCTCTGAAACCGGAAGTGCTCATCCCCGGCCATGGCCCCGTCGTGTCCGGGCAAGCGCGGGTGGACCAGCTTCTGGGCGATGGTGCCGAGGTGCTGGAAAGCCTGACCCGCCAGACCCTGGAGCTGATGAACAAGGGAAGCTCGCTCGACCAGATCCTGCATTCCGTCTCGGCCCCCGCCGCGCTTCTGGCAAAGCCGTATCTCAAGCCCAGATATGACGACCCGGAGTTCGTCGTGCGCGGCATCTGGCACCATTATGCCGGCTGGTTCGACGGCAACCCGGCCCATCTCAAGCCCGCACCGGAGGCCGAACTGGCGGCGGAACTCGCCGCGCTTGCCGGCGGCGCGGACAGGCTGGCCGCGCGCGCCGCGGAACTGGCTGACAATGGCCAGACCAGGCTGGCGGCTCATCTTGTCGAACTGGCCAGCTCGGCATCGCCGCTGGACCAGGAAATCCAGGCGAAGCGGGCCAGCGTCTATGAACGCTGCGCGGCAGCCGAAACGTCGCTGATCGGAAAGGCGATCTTTGCCGTCTACCAGCGTGAGGCGCAGGCGAGATCGAGCTCTATTGCCTGATCCGCCAGGGCCTTGGCACGGCCGCAACGAACTTCCGACAATGGCATATCTTCGGAGAGCGGAGCCGTTGACGGCAATCGTTATTTTGGCTCTCAAGTTGGCAAGTGATTCCGTAAGCGATGCATGGGGTAGTCGTGATCATCATCAGTGCGAGCGACAATAATTTTGTTCCAGGCCTATTTACACTTGTATATTCCGCATGGCTTCACAATCGTACGGCGAAATTATTTATAATAAGCGTCGGCATTGAATCGGATAACATAAGTTTACTTCTGAATTTTTGCAGAAAACATCATATTCCCTGCGAAATCATACGTGCACCTGACGGATTCGCGCGAGGCCTCCCGACCACCGAGCAATGGACAAGCGCGGCATACGCCAGATTTCTTATTCCCGACTTTCTCCAGAACGAGAGCAAGGCGATATATCTTGACGCGGATGCAGTTGTTGTTTCCAGCCTGGATGACCTCTGGTCGATGGATTTGGGAGATAACCTTGTTGCCGGCGTCCTGGACGGATTCATGGATCAGGGAGAGCTTGACTCCTTCGAATTGACTGCCGACGAATATATAAATTCCGGCGTCCTTGTCATGAATTTGGACGTCTGGCGTAGGGAAAATATCGCCGACAAGATGTTCCAGGAAGCACGGAGATCGAAAAAGATCACCTTTCCGGACCAGACCGTTTTGAACTCCGTAGCGCGCGGCCGCGTGCTTCTTCTTGGGAGAGAATGGAATTTCTGTTCGGGAAGATATGTTTCGTATGAACGCAAGATTCCAAAGATAATCCATTTTTCCGGCCATGGAAAACCGTGGGCGCTGAAGAACGCCCCCTTTGCCAGGATATACAATTCATACAGGATTTTATCAGGCTCAAGCGTACCTGCAGCGTATATTGATCAGAAACGCATCGCCGTCCGAAAGATGGTGGTAGGCCTTGTAGGCCTGAGGAAAAAATACTGGAGAGTGGCACTGGCATCCATGTACTATAAGTTCCTGTTCATGGATCCGCACATCCGGAAACTGAGGAAACAAGTGAAAGCTGCGCACTCAGCATAGGGCCATTCCAGGAAAAGTCTGAAACGATTTGCTGGAATTGCTCCTAGCTCCTCTGCCCGGCAAATTCCGCCCGGAACTTTTCGATCGTTTCCAGCGAGGCGACACCGCCCTGCGGCCCCTCGATGGTGACCGCGCGAGACGCCGCCGCGATGGCCAGTTCCAGCGCCTCCGGCAGGCCGAGATTTTCACCCAGCGCATAGGTCAGCGCGCCGCCAAACGTGTCGCCGGCGCCGGTCACATCGACCACGGGAACCCTGTAGCCCCGGACCTCGATACGGCGCTCCCCGTCGAACGCTTCCGCGCCGGCCGCGGCCAGCGTGCGGATGACCGTGCCGACCTCGTTCTGCCGCATCCACGCATTGATGCCGGCGAGGTCGGTGTCGCCGAAGGCGTGGCCGAAGCCGATCTGGTTCATGATCAGCACCTCCGCGCCGTGCAGGTAATCGAGATCGCCCTCGGCAAAACCGTCGACATCGAGATCGAGGATCAGTCTGCGGCCATGGCGGCGGAAATCCGCCAGCAGTTCCCTGCCCTGCAGCCCCTCGGCGCGCAGCCGTTTGGTGCGGCCAAGGCTCATATAGAGATGGCCGGGCGTGCGCAGCGAGGCCAGCGCCTCGCCGGTCAGATGCATCGGCAGGCTGGCCATCTCGATGATGAGAACGACATGCTCGCCGCCGGTCAGGAAGATCAGGTTGCGCGAATCCGCCAGCGACGGATCGTGCAACATATGGCGCGTCGAGACGCCGAGGTCGTTCATCGCCGTGCACAGTCGCGCCGACAGCGCACTGTCGTTGAGCAGCGAGATGAATTCCGTACGCCCGCCAAGCCCGGCATGCACGCTGGCCGCATTGGCGATCATGCCGCCGACATAGCTTTTCACCTCGCGAACATAGGCCTTGTCGGCGATGGCGGGCCAGCGCTCCGCGGTGAAATAGTCGTCGAGGGCGACGTCGCCGATAAAGAAGGCGGTGTGCGCCTCAGCCATGGGAGTATCCCCCGGCCGTCACATGCACCGGCCCGCCCTCGACATCGACCCAGACCGAACCGAAGCCGCAGGTCGCCATCCAGTAGTAATGCGTCGGCGCGTCGATGCCCCGGCAGGCGTCGTGCCAGGTCCCCTTGTGCATCACCACGACCGTGCCCGGCTCGATGATGAAGGCTCGGATATCCCCGGCCTTCGGCCGCGCCGCATCCGTGGGCGCGGCGACCGCCAGCACGATCGGCCTGGCCGCGCAGAACAGCGCTTCCTGCGTCTCTAAATGGCGCTCCATCTTGACGGTGTCGAACGGCCCGCCCTCGCCCAGCGTGAAGCCGAGACTGCCATTGGTTGTTAGCAGCGGTGCCGCCGTATAGACATCGGTCCAGCCGAGGCCCGACGAACGCACCAGCTTGGCCTCGCCCTCCGGCGCGCCGGGCGCCGCCATCGAATGGACGGTGCCGTAGGCGGAGAAATCCGCCTCGTGAACCGGAACGGCGCTGATGCTGATCGTCATTCCGCGGCTCCCGCTCTCGCCGCCACCGGCTGGTGGCGGACGTCGGCGACGACGCCCATCAATTCGCGCACATGCGCCTCATCGACAATGCCGATGTCGACATAGCTGTCCTTGAAGAAGCTGCCGACAATGGCGCCATCGGCGAGCGCCAGCTGTTCGGCGGCATTGGCTGATGTCAGCCCCGCGCCGATCAGCAGCGGGAAGCCGCCGCCGGTCAGCGCGCGAAAGCGCCGGACCTTGTCGAGGTCGGTCTCCTGGCCGGTGGCGTCGCTGGTGACGACGAAGGCATCGCAGCGCTGCATGCCGAGCAGCAGGTCTTCCGCTTCGCTGCGGCCGGAATTGACCGGCTGGTACTTGAAGCGCACGCCGCCCAGTAGCAGGGATTTCACGCCTTCCCGAAGCGCCGCCAGCTCGGCGGCGAAATCCGTGTCCTCGTCCGGGCGCAGATGGCCGGCGACCGAATCCATCTGGATGAAGTCGACGCGGAACTGCCGGGCGAGCTCGAAAGCCAGGTGATGGTCGCGCAACACGTTGAGCCCGACCAGCGCGCTCGGCTTGCGCGTCTCCAGCCATTCCAGCACGTGGCGGACATCGTCCTTGTCGCCAAAATAGTTTTCGACGATGAGGCCGTCGACACCGTTGGCCAGCAGGATTTCGGCTTCACGCCGCGCGATGTCGAGCCGTTCGGCCGGCGTTTCGCCGGTCAGGTGCAGCATGCCGAGAATGGGTTTGGGCGTGGTGAAAGTCTGTTCGAAGCGGGAGTCCAAGGGAATTTCCAATCAAGCTGAGATGAATTTTTGTCGATGCCCCACGGGCGGCCTCCCCCAAATCCTGACCAGCCGGGCATGATGATGCATACGAAAACAAGGACTTGAGCGCGCCGCCGGAATCTGTCTGGCAGCGGCGCGCCTGCGTAATCAAGCGCCCGGCGGCTGGCCGTTGCCGGCGCCCCACGACGTCCCGACGCGCATCTCCAGCGTCGGCGAGTAGATGACGGAGGTTCGCTCCACCAGCTCGTCGCTGCTTGAGAACACGTCGCCGGTGGCGCAGAGGAACCCAGGCACGTTGAGCCCGTCGCCGAACACTTTTGTGGTCAGCGCGGAAGGCGCCACCACCGAAAGCGTCAGTTCCGACCGGACCGGCGAGACGCCGTAATGATCGCGCAGCACCTGGTAGAGCGACTGCTTCTCGAAATCGAAGCCCTCGAGCCCGGGATAGCGCTTCAGCGACAGCCAGGACGTGTCGAGGTTGAGGAACAGTGTGACGTCCTCCACCGCGATGCCGCGCGCACGCACCAGCTTCAGCACCCGGCCATTCGCCCCGTCCTCCACTGCCTGCTCCAGCAGCGCGGTGACGGGGCGTTGTCCCCGCGCCCGCGAATAGTCGGTGAAGCCGCCAAAGTTCCAGATGCTGTTGCTGATCGGCGCGTAGCTGACGATCGTTCCCTTGCCGCGAAACTGGCGCACCAGCCCCTCGTTCACCAGCAGCGCGATGGCCTTGCGGACCGTGCTGCGGGTGATGCCATGCTCGTCGCGCAGCACGTTCTCGGAGGGGATGGCATCCCCTTCCGCGTACTCGCCCTCGAGGATCCGCAGCCGCAGGATCCGGTAGAGCTGCGTGTACAGCGGAACCGGTGCGTGCGGATCAAGAACGATCGTGTCAGCCATCAGGCGCCCCTTACCTGCCGGCGTTGACGGTGAATTCCGGCACGGCGGCGTTTTTCAAGCCATAGCGATCGAGGATCGCGACATAGCTGCCGTCAGTCTTCATGGCCTCCAGCGTTGCCTTGACCGCCCCACGCAAATCACCAGAATCCTTGGCAAAAGCAATGCCGTAATGGCCGGGCTCGAGCAGGTTGCCGATCGTGTAGAACTCGCCCGGCTTCTGCTTCTGCAGCTCGAGGATGCCCTCGAAGCCCATGATCGAGGCCTGGGCGCGGTCCTGCTTCATCTGCAGGATGTGCTCGGCCTCGGTCGGCAGCTGCAGCACGGTGAGCGGCGCGGCTTCGGTGCAGGTTTCCTTGCCGACGCGCTCGACCAGGCCGACCCAGCTGGTGCCGGTGGCGACCGCGACGGACTTGCCGCACAGATCCTTCACCGACTTGATGGTGTCCTGGTTCTTGACCATCGAATAGAGCTGGTTGCCGGTCTGGAAATAGTCGATGAAATCAAGCTGCGTCTGGCGCGCGGTGAGATCGGAGAACGCCGTCCAGATCATGTCGGCGCGGCCGGTGGTCACCGAGGTGATCAACTGCGGGAACTCGACATTCTGGAAATTCACCTTCAGCCCGAGACGGTCGGCCACTTCCTTGGCCATGTCGATGTCGGCGCCCTTGAGGTCGGTGGAGCCGGCATCGGAATATTCCATCGGCGGATAGGCAAGGCTGATGGCGATGTTCAGCGCGCCGCTGTCGCGCACCTTGGCCGGCAGCATGGCGCGCAGCTTGTCGTCGGTGCCGGCGTGGGCGGCCGATGCCAGCACGCCCAGCGAAACCATGGCGCCGGCGAGGATCCGCGAGAGGGTCGCGGCGGTGGAAGTCGTCATTTCAGGCTCCTTGTTGTGAAGATGTCGCGGAAGTTGGCGGGGGCGTTCAGGCGAGCACGCGGCTGAGGAAGCTGCGCACACGGGGGTCCTTGGGATTGGCCAGCACTTCGGCCGGCGGGCCCATTTCGCGGATCTCGCCGTCGACCATGATGGCGACGCGGTCGGCGACATCGCGGGCAAAGGCGATCTCGTGGGTGACGACGATCATCGTCGTGCCGGTGGCGGCGAGCGCCCGCATCACATCCAGCACCTCGCCGACCAGTTCGGGGTCGAGCGCCGAGGTCGGCTCGTCGAACAGCATGATCTTGGGCTTCATGGCGAGCGACCGCGCGATCGCCACGCGCTGCTTCTGGCCGCCCGAAAGCTGCGCCGGATAGGCGCCGAAATGGTCGGCGAGCCCGACGGAGGCCAAGAGCTCGCGCCCCCTCGCCTCGGCTTCAGCCTTCGGCTCCTTGCGCACGGTGACCGGGCCTTCGATGACGTTTTCCAGCGCCGTCATGTGTGGAAACAGGTTGAAGTGCTGGAACACCATGCCGATCTCGCGCTGCTGCAGGCGCAGCCGGCGCGGCGGCAGTTCGTGCAGCGTGCTGCCCTTGAGCTCGTAGCCGATGATCTCGCCGTCGACCCAGACGACGCCGTCATCGAGGTCTTCCAGATGGTTGATGCAGCGCAGCAGCGTGCTCTTGCCGCCGCCGGAAGGCCCCAGGATGCACAGCACCTCGCCATTGGCGACCTCGAAGTCGACGCCGCGCAGCACCCGGTGCGCGCCGTACTTCTTGTGGATGTTGATGGCCTTGACGATCGTGGTCATGCCTTGGACTCCTCGACGCCGCCCGACAGCGGCGTGTTGCTCCTGAACGGCATGCGGAAGGAGAATTTGGCCGGCGCGCCGGCCACGCCGCGCCCAAAGTGCTGCTCGATATAATACTGGATGATGCTGAGCACGGTGGTGCCGGCGAGGTACCAGATGCCGCAGACGAACAGCAGCTCGATGACCGCGCCATTGATGAAATAGATCTGCTGCGCCGCGTTCAGCATCTCGCCCATCGAGATGGCGGCGGCGAGCGAGGAGAATTTCAGCATGCCGATCGCCGAATTGCCCATGACAGGGATGATCAGCCGCATGGCCTGCGGCAGGATGATGCGCCGCAGCGTCTGGAAGCGCGACATGCCAATCGTCTTGGCGGCTTCCGTCTGGCCGTGGTCGACCGACGAGATGCCGCCGCGCACCACCTCGGTCATGTAGGCGCCCTCATTGATGCCGAGCCCCAGCAGCGCGGCGACGAAGGGCGTGACGACATCGACCATGCGCGCCTCGTAGAGGCCGGGAATGACCAGCCGCGGAAACACCAGCGCGATGTTGAACCAGATCAAAAGCTGCAGCATCACCGGCGTGCCCCGGAACACCCAGACATAGAGCCAGGCGACGAAGCGGGTGACCGGATTGGCCGACAGCCGCATGATGGCGAACAGCGTGCCCAGCGACACGCCGATGATCATGGCGAAGAACGAGATGAGCAGCGTGTTGCCGAAGCCGCGCACGATGACGCCTGCCGTCAGGAACTCGCCCACGATCGGCCAGTGGATCTGCCCATGCGCGAAAGCCTGCACCAGCAGGCCAAGTGCCGCGACCACGACGACAGCGCCGACCCAGCGCCCGACATGCTTCAGCCGCACGATCCTGTAGCTGCGCTGACTGAGCGCCCCGACATCGACGCGCACCGCGCCGGAGGCACGTTGGAGTGTCATCAAACTGTGTTCCCGAAGTTTGGTATTGTAGGGTTAGGTGTACAACTTGATAGAGCGGAGTTGGGGGCGGAGTCAATTGGGGTGTGGGGGATTTTGCGTGGAGGGGTGTGGAGTGGTATCGAAAAGTGGTTGTGGTACAAAACTATTATGCAGTGAGGTCGGCTATGGGCGAACCGAAACGAAGAAAGGAATCTGTTCTAAACGGGCGGTGCACATGCGGCGCGGCAAAGTCTGCTCACCTCTATTGCATCAACTGCAAGGGGGGGGCCGGGCGCGCCCGTCAATCTACAGCAGTGACGCGCACTAACGGGAGGGTCTAAACTTCCACTCGCACCACGGGATGTGCCCGGGGGAATGGAATTCCTGGTTCCTTTGCGAAACACACACGCTCGCCAAGTTTTGGTGAGAAACCGTACACACTCTGAGAATGGAAAAAAACTCGCTGTTTCGCATCGGATCGGATGATCCCATGGGCGTGGTTATATTTCCATTCCTCAACGACACCATACTCCCTCTTAGCCTCCGAAAAACACAGGTTTTCACAGGCCTTCACAATATCGGTCGCGGTAGGTCTCCGAGAGGGATCGACTACCAGACATCTCTCAACAAGCGACTGGAGTTCCTTTGCAAGTGGCGCAAACTGAACCTTATTCGTCATGAAGCCTGGCCACTCCGCCCGCTGACCCATTCTGATATTCGCAGGGACGTCGAGGTGGAGCAAGGGAGTTTGGCGCTTTGACAGGGCCGACTCGCGGCCGGCCCAGCTTCGCCAGCCGGTAGCCGCCGCGGGTCCGTTACTTCTGCTCGGATGACCAGGGGAAGTTCACATAGCGGTCGCGCGTATCGTAGCAGATGTTTCCATACATCTTGAGGTAGGTGTTTCGGCGCACGGGGTCGGCAAAAACGGGCGCGGGATTGGCCAGGTCCGCCTCGTATTGGGCCATGTTGCTGCTGGTGAGCGCGATGGGCAGTATGTCCATGGCCTGCGGCACGCTCTTGCCTTCGAGCCAGTCGGCCGCGAACTGCCCCATGGCGTAGCCGAAGACGGGGGATGACAGGGATATGCTCGCCTTGTAGGGGCTGTCGCCTTTCTTGATCTCGGCTACCGCCTCAGGCTCACCGTCAATGCCGCCAAGGAACTGGTCCGGCCGGTCCTTTCCGGCGGCGCGCAGGGCCTGCAGCGCGCCCAGCACGACCGCATCGCCACCCAGCACCACGTCGACCCTGGGGTTTGCCAGAAGAATCGTCTTCATGGTCTCGAAGCCGCCTTCCTTGGTCACCGGCCTGGGTGCGATGTCGGCCACGATCGTCACGCCGGGAATGGCATTGAGGCCGTCACGCATGGCTTCGAAGCGAGGCGCCAGGAACTCCATCGTGTCCTGCGTCAGCAGAACCACATTGGCTTTGCCCCCAAGCCTGGCGTTTATGTGGGCGATCGCCGCGTCCGCCAGCACCTTGCCCGTCGCGTATTGTGGCGCGTTGAGCAGCAGCGTGGCCGGCGGCGGAACAATGGTGCCGACGAATGCCCCCGACCAGATCGTTTGCTGAAGCGAGTGGCTGACCGCCGCGGGATCGGATGATGTGGCGACCAGACCACCAACCTTGCCCGCGAGAAACGATTGTATCTGTTCGACAGCCTTGGCCACATCGTTTTGCGCCAGGACCCTGCGATACTCCAACCCACGATCCCTGGCGGCCATGGCCAGGCCGTGATCGACCCCCTGCAGGAAGTCGCGATCGTTTTCCTGAACGTAGCCCAGCACCTTGTTAAGTCCTGGCGGCGGCGAGCATGCCGGGGCGTTGGGGTCGAAGGCGGGAAACACGGTCCGCTGCGTGATGCCTGGCGCGCCTTCCTGCGCGCCCACGCGGTCAAGCCCGCCGAGCGTCAAGGTCACCAGCAAAAGCAGGAACCGCAACGCCGTCGGCCAGCCGCCCTCAGTCTTCTTTCGATCGAAAGGCATCGAAAGTCCTCCCCTTCTTGATGCCGACGATAGAGCAGGCAGCGGCGTCCGCCGCAAGCGACTGATTCAGATCGAAGCGCTCCGCCGGGGCTTGGTCGAAAACACGAGACGGGCAGCGGTGCCGGGGTGACGTTGCTGATAGTCCATGTTCGCGCCAAGGCTCACGCACATGGCGTTGACGATCCGGCTGCCGACACCCGTGCCCTTGGCGGGCGCACCTTCGGCGCGGCCAACGCCGTCATCCTCGACGACCAGTTCCGCCTGTTCGTCGGCCAGTTTTTCCAGACGCACGCGAATCTCTCCGACCGCGTCGGGATAGGCATATTTGAATGCATTGGTGACGAGTTCGGTGATGACAACGCCAAGGTTGATGCTGGTATCGGTTTCCAAGTCTACCGGATCGATGCTGTAGGACAGGCTGACACCGTGAACCTGGCTGCGCAGCGAGGTGCGCAAATGGTCGAGCAGCCCGCTCAGATACTCGTCGAGGGCGACCGAGCGCACACCCCCCGCACCATAGAGCCGCTTATGAACGAGCGAGATTGCAAAGATACGGTCCTGCGTTTCAGCCAGGGCATCCTTGGCGCCTTGGTCACTCAGCGCCTTTGATTGCAGTTTCACAAGCGACGAGACAAGAGCGAGACTGTTCGCGACCCTGTGGTTTACCTCGGACAACAGCACTTCGGCCCGGTCACGCGCCTGGGCCAGATCGGCGGTGCGCGTGGCAACGCGCCGTTCAAGGTCCCGGTTGAGTGCGTTGACCTCGTCACGTGTGCCCCGAAGCTCCCTGGTATAACGGGACACGCCATAAGCCGCGCCGCTTACCACCGCGACAATGACAAGCGCGCCGATCGCGGAAACGAGCCGCAGCAATCCCGTGTTGGCTCGTTGTTCGGCAACGCCGGATGTCAACCGCTCGTCCGCGCTTCCGATGATGCCCGCGAAGAAAACATTGGCTTCGTCGGTCAGGGCCTTGCCGTTGTTGGTGCGAAAGATAGCCAGGACTTCCTCGTCGCGCTGGCTGCGCTTGAGATCGATTGTCCGGTCCATTTCGTCGAATTTGCTGGCAATGATCGCGGACAGGCGCTGCAGCTTTATGTCCGGACTCGAAGACGCAGGCAGGAGCGTCTCCAGGGCCAGCAGATGACGTTGCGCCTGTGTCTTGGCGGATTGGAACGGCGCGAGATAGATCTCGTTGCCGGTGATGATGAAGCCGCGCTGGCTGGCCTCGGCGGTCTGCATGGCATTTCTAAGCTCGACAGCCGCGATGCGGGTGTCGCGTGCCGCGATCGCGTCGTCGAAATAGGATTGCGCGCTCGCCCAGCCAGAAGTTCATGGCGACGATAGCCGTCAGAGCGAAGAATCCGATCAGCAAGGCGGCGGAAGTGAATCGGACGATGTAACGACTGGACATGGGCATTGGGTACTCCTGCCCGATTTCCGCCCAACACGCCATCATGTAGTGAGCGCTAATAATCCCTGATCCTCCAGTGTGTTGAACCGCCTCCGCCCAGGGCGCGACAACCAAAGCCGGGACAGGCCCGCGCCGCCCCGAGACGATTAGGCGCCCGGGATGATTTCACCCCGGGAGATTGCGCGCCGTGCGCATGAAAATCCTTGAGCCGATCGGGATCAAATCGTCAGGAAAATCATGGTCGCGATCGTGCAGTGCCGCTCGCCCTAGCCGCGTCACGATGGTCCGGCGAGCCCGAATGGGCGGCATGACGCCGCCTGAGGGGCACCAGCTTGCGTAGCCTGCTGCTAGCTAAAATTGTAATAGTGATCATCGCGGTGTTTTCAGAAAATCTGCTCTAAGCTGCAACTGAACAACAAGCCTGAGGCGATAATGTCAGCGATATTCAACAAGAACGTTTTTCTATTGGTAAGCCTCGGGATACTGATAGTCGTCGGCTTCTGGATGTGGACCGCCCCAAAGCAGCCGACACTCCCGACTTTTGGCGGCAGTGTCGCAAATTCGCTCAACGATGGCATCGCGCGCTACGGTGCGGAGGGCTTTCGCGAAAAGAACGAGCAGGAATTTCGCGACGCTTTCGCGAGGTTTCAAGCCGGCGGGCCCAAAGCGCCGGCGGAGCCAAAGGCTGAATAGAGCCAGCTAAACCCCTTCGGCCTTACTTTGAACGGTCGCCCGACCGCGGCGAAGCGCGGCCGGCCTCCAGGCATGCTTTCGGTGCTCAATTGGCGGTCTTCACAGCCGCATTGGAATGATCTCACCCCAGCAGATTGCGCGCCGTGCGCATGAAGATTTTTGAACCGATCGGGATCAGATCGTCGGGAAAGTCGTAGTCCGGATTGTGCAAGGCAGGGTGGCGCTCGCCCGCACCCAGGAAGAACATCGCCGACGAAGCGCTGTGGCCGAACAGGCCGAAATCCTCCGAAGCGCGCATCGGCAGGTCTTCTTCGCCCTGCGACACGCCCTCTTCATCGAGAGCCCGCCGCAGATGCTCCACCGCATCCGGCGCGTTGACGCTGGCGACGAAGACCTCGTGATAGTCCCAGCGGGCGGAAAGGCCATGCTGGCCGGCGATCTTCGTGACCAGCGCCTCGGCAGCGGCGCACAGGTTTGCCATGCGCTCGTCGCGGCGGGTGCGCAGCGTCGCCCAGACCTCCGCATGACCCGGCGCGATGCCGAACACGGCTTCGCCCATCGCGGCATGGGTGACGGTGACCATGCTGAACTCGTCCTCGGCGAAGGTGCCGCGCCCAAGCGCGGGCAGTTGCGGCATCAGCTGGCTGATCGCCAGCATCGGCGACACGCCGGTCTCGGGCATCGACGAATGCGCGGTCTTGCCCTCCAGCGTAATGCGCATGCCGCGCGAGGCACAATTGACCACGCCGGGCTTGAGCCTGACCTCGCCCAGGGGCACGCCGGGCAGGTTGTGCAGCGAGAAGGCGAAATCCGGCGCGATCTCGCCGAAGCGGGGATCGGCGACGACGCCGGCAGCACCATTGCCGGTTTCTTCCGCCGGCTGGAACATCAGCACGACGCGGCCGCGCGCTGGCCTCTCGCGCCCCAGCTGGCGGCCAAGCGACGCCAGGATCGCGGTATGCCCGTCATGGCCGCACATATGCGATTTGCCCGGCACCAGCGATGAATGCGGCGCGCCTGAAAGCTCTTCAATCGGCAGCGCATCGAGTTCCGAACGAAACAGCACCGTCGGTCCCGCCTTGCCGCTATCGTAGATCGCCGCAACGCCGTGGCCGCCCAATCCGGTCAGCACCTTGTCCGGCCCGGTGTCGGCGAGGAAATCGACGACCTCGCGGGCGGTCTTCTCCTCCTCGTTCGAGATTTCCGGATTCTGGTGCAGCCTGCGCCGCCACGCCGTCAACTCGACAATATCGCTGTTGGTAAGGGTCAATTCGTCCGTCTCCGTTTGAGCCGTATTCTCCGCAAAAGCAGCCATTGCTCCAGCACCTTCCCGGCTCTCATCGATGATCCACGAATTCGGCCCGCCCGTCCCGGCCCATCTGGCAGGCCCGCCGCGGGACGGCATATGGTAGGACGGACATCAGCGGCTAGGGAGGTTCGACATGGAAGACCGGGAGATACGAGCGGCACTCGATCGCCACTGGGCTGCCTCCGATGTCGATGACTTCGAGGCGGAGCACGAGATTTATCGAGAGGACGCGGTGCTCGACTATCCGCAATCGGGCGAGCGCATCCGCGGGCGCGGCAACATCCAGAAATCCCGTGCCGCGCAGCCGAACCGCAAGCGCTTCACCGTGCGGCGCATCGTCGGCGCTGGCGACCTCTGGGTCACCGAATATGTGCTCAGCTATGACGGGCGGCCTTCCTACACGGTGAGCATCATGGAATTCCTCGATGGCAAGGTGATCAGCGAGACCCAGTATTTCGGCGATCCGTTCGAACCGGGGCCGTCGCGCGCGCAATGGGTCGAGCGGATACCGTGAACAGTCAAAAGGACGATCATCCGCCGATCGCCCGCGCCGAGCTGCCGGATGATACCGCCGCACTCGCCCGCTATCTCATCGGCAAGCTGGTGATCCGGCAATTGCCCGAAGGCATGGTCAGCGGCCGCATTGTCGAGACAGAAGCCTATGTCGTTGGCGACGCCGCCGGGCACGGTTTTCGAGGCATGACGCTGCGCAACCGTTCGCTGTTTCTCGAGCGCGGCCACGCCTATGTCTATCGCGCCTATGGCGTATCCTGGATGCTGAATGTCTCCAGCGAAGCGGCGGGGACCGGAACCGGCGTGCTGATCCGGGCGCTCGCGCCGCTCGAAGGCATCCCGATCATGCAACTCAATCGCGGCAATGAGCGCCTGCGCGACCTGACGCGAGGACCGGGACGGCTGGCCATGGCGCTGCGGATCGACCGTTCGCTGGACGGCCTCGATCTTTGCCGGCAAGGGCCGCTATGGCTCGCGCACGATGACCGGGAACACGGCGAGATCGGCCAGAGCATCAGGATCGGCATTTCGAAAGACGCGGACCGCCCCCTGCGGTTTTATCTCCGGGGCAGCCCGTTCGTCAGCGGTCCGGCATCGCTCAGGGAATGAGAACTGGCCACAATCACGCGGGGCAAAATGGTCCGCCATCCGTGAAGGCGAACGCGGCGAAGCGCTCGCCGATGCGGCGATGCGCGGCGGCATCTGGGTGGAGCGCGTCCGGCAGCGGCAGGTCGGCGAAGTCGGCCGGGCCATAGAGGCTGAGACCATCCAGATAATGCAGGTGCGGATCACCGGCCATGCGCTGCCGCGCGATCCGCTGCAGCTCGTCGCGGATGCTGACAAGCGTCAGCTTTCCCTGCGCGCGATCGGCGGGATTTCCCGTCGCCCGGAAGGCAATCTTGCCCGCCGCCAGCGCGTCCAGATCGAAGGCGCCCGGACCCGGCGTGTCCTCGTGGATCGGGCAGTAGAGCGGCGACACCAGCAGGATCGGCACGGTCGGCCGCCCCTCGCGTATCACATCGACAAAACCGTGCACGGCTGACGTGAAGGCGCGCATCCGCATCAGGTCGGTGTTGACGAGGTTGATGCCGATCTTGAGGCTGATCAGGTCGGCCGGCGTATCCCTGATAACGCGCGCCGTGAACGGATCGAGCAAGGCGCTGCCGCTGAACCCCAGATTGATCAGTTCCACCTCGCCCTGGGCGGCGGCCAAAACAGGCCAGCTCGTCGAAGGGCTGTCGGTGTTCGAACCCTTGCTGATGGAACTGCCATGATGGAGCCAGACCTTGCGGCCCCGGTCGGGAAAAGGTTCCACGGGCGCATTGGTGCGCACTTCAACCAGTTGCGTGATTTCGCCATAGGGCAGCCAGATCTCGATCGCCTTGTCGTGGTCCGGCAAGTCGGTGAAGCGCAGCGTGCTGATCTCGCCCTTTTGTTTGGTAACGCTGCCGGTCGCCATGTCGAAGGTCACCGTATCGGCGTCGCCAGCGCTGGCCTGTCCCGCGAGCCCGCCATCGATATGCAGGTCATACAGGCCGGCGGGGCGAGCCGGCACCCCGACATAGACGAAGCGGGTAGGCACCGTATCGACCTCGATCAACGTTGTCCGCGACCGAAAGGCGATGCGCACGCCCGCGGGCTCGGATTCGGCCATCGCCAACTGCGGATCGCTACACTGCGCCCTCGCCCAGCCCGGCAAGCGATGTGGAAGCACGCCCCGCTCGGTCTGTTCTAGCTCTATGAAGCCGCGCAGGAGCGCGGGGGTGATGGGGGTGGTGAGCCAGTTTTGGGTCATTTGAGCTTGGCTATCCGGGGTCAAAATCGAACCGTGAAATGATTTTGCGCCAATATCGCATTACCGAGTGCGGCGCGAGCAGGCCCACACTCCGGGGTGGCGCATGCCGTGCTCGCCCATCTTTTGGATACGTGGGCATCAAGCGAAAGGCACGACATCCGGCTTCCAAAACCAAACCTGAGCGCACCAGATGAAAATTGTGGGATTGATACCGGAGAGCAAGCATGTCGTAATAATTCAGTGCTTCTTGGCAGTTCGCGGACGTTTAAACTCGAACCACCACACTCCAGGGCGACGTAGGAACTTAGGAATACCAAGCAGTATAATGGTAGGACATGGGTAAATTACTAACTGATTTGAAAAAGATATTTTCTTACTATTTTGCAATACCGCGCCTTGCGTTCCTAGCAACCGCACCCCGCCGCTTTGAAGGCTCGAATGTGTCCGCACCTCGAGAAGGTTTATCCATGGTCATTGAGGCTTCAAAAACTCCCGACGCGACCCCCGTAACTTTACCAGCTGATAAGGTCGTGCATATGATCGATAACATATGGTGCGACACATATGGCGTGTATGTAAAAGGCTGGGCTCATTCGCACGGGACATCAATAACCGCGATATATCTGTGTAGCGGTGATTTTCGGCAGCGTGTGTCCGAATTTCATGACCGACCAGACCTCCTAAAATTCTACCCTGATCTTGCACCGGCCAGATACGGATTTTCTGTCTATCTGGCGTGCAGCCCTTTCCGGCCGGTAACGCTGGTTGTCGAGACCTCGGCAGGACAATCGGAATTCGACATTACGGCGTTGCCGATGGACCACCCCGTCAATGTTTCGTTGCCAGAGACCGACAACGGGATGGACGATTTCATAGCCGAGATGAAGAAGGTCAAGGGAACGGTCATCGAAATTGGTGCCAGGGCGGTAGCGCCCGGGCAGACGCTGCAGGCAGGACTGTTCGAGCCTGAATGCAAATTCATCGGCGTTGACATTCACCCGGCATCAGGGGTCGACGTGGTGGCGGACGCCCATTTTCTCGGCGATCATTTCGCGCCAGGCTCCGTGGATGGGATCATGTCGCACGCGGTCATGGAACATCTGGCCAGCCCCTGGCTGCTGGCCGCGCAGATCAACAAGGTTCTTAGGATTGGCGGCCTGACGCTGCATACCCTGCCACAAGCTTTTCCAATCCATGAAACGCCAAACGACTTTTGGCGCGTTTCGGACGAAGGGCTGAAAGTGTTGTTTTCACATGAGATGGGCTTTGAGATCCTGAACGTGGGAATGACCACGCCTGTAAGGATGCTTGTGCATCCGGAATTCCGCGAAGGCCCAATGCTAGAGTTGGCGCTTCACGACGGAATGGCGGTGTCCCACGTCTTGGCGCGCAAAATTTTCGATCTCCCGGATGGAGCGGTTTCGTGGCCGCTTCCGCGAGGCAAATCGTTTGAACATAGCAAAACTTACCCGAAGCACTGACGACGATGCGGCAGAACAACACCATTGACTTCGACTGCGCGCCGGCTTCGGCGGAATTCGTTTGCCCGGCTTGTCGCGGTTCCGACATCAAGGCGAAGGTTCTCCGCGTAGACAGGATGTCACTTTATCGATGCAGCCAATGCGCATCATTAATTTATGATCCATTCCCGTCGATAGACTACACGGCACACACCAGCCCGCTCGGTATTCACAATTACGTTGAAGTGAACGCGTCCATCGACACTGTCGCGAGAAACATCCTCAGGTGTCCGTCGTCAGATCATTTGGCTCAGATTGGATCGCAGATTAGCGGAGTGTCGGCCTCATCTTGGGGTTGATGTTAAGCGGCGATCTTGCGGTGCTGCAAGCGCCGATGTTGGATGGTTTGGCGTTTGATCCTTTCTCGCTGTTTGATAATGGCTGCGGCCCTGCCGAAGTAGGCGTCGGCTGGCGTTACGTTGGCCAGGCTCTCGTGGTAGCGTCGATGGTTGTAATGTTCGACGAAGGCTGCGATCTGGGCCTCAAGGTCGCCGGGCAGAAAGTAGTTCTCCAAGAGGATTCGGTTTTTGAGGGTCTGGTGCCAGCGCTCGATCTTGCCTTGGGTCTGGGGATGCATTGGAGCGCCCCGGACATGGCTCATGCGTTGGTCCTGGATATAGTCCGCCAGTTCGCCGGCGATGTAGCTGGGGCCATTATCGCTGAGCAGCCGAGGCTTGTGGTGCACATGGGCCTGGTCGCACCCTGAGGCAGTAAGTGCCATGTCCAGCGTGTCGGTGACGTCCTCGGCCCGCATGGTGCTGCACAGTTTCCAGGCGATGATGTAGCGGGAGTAATCGTCGAGCACGGTCGACAGGTACATCCAGCCCCAGCCGATGATCTTGAAGTAGGTGAAGTCCGTCTGCCACATCTCGTTGGGTCGCGTCGTCTTGGTGTGGAACTCGTTCGCCGCCTTGATCACCACATAGGCCGGGCTGGTGATCAGATCGTAGGCCTTGAGGAGCCGGTAAACGCTGGCTTCTGACACGAAGTAGCGCGTCTCGTCGGTGAACCGTACTGCCAGTTCGCGCGGGGAGAGCTCGGACTGCTCCAGCGCCAGTTCGATGATCTGGTCATGGATGGCAGGCGGGATGCGGTTCCACACCCGGCTCGGCGCCGAGGGCCGATCCTGCAGCGCCTCAGGCCCGCCCTCGACATAACGGTCATACCAGCGATAGAAGGTCCGGCGCGGGATGCCCAGTCGGTCCAGCGTTTTGCGGGTTGGCAGGTGTGACTGCTCGACGATCCTGATGATCTCGAGCTTTTCGGATGCGGGATATCTCATTCTTGCTCGTCCCCATCCGCGATCATGCTTTTTTTGAGCAGACGGTTTTCCAGTGTCAGATCAGCGACGCATTCCTTCAGCGCGCCGGCCTCCCGGCGCAAATCCTTGACCTCGTCGCTGGTGGCAGCACGAGCGGTATCACCCGCCAATCGGCGCTTGCCGGCCTCCATGAACTCCTTGGACCAGGTGTAATACAGGCTCTGCGCGATCCCTTCCTTGCGGCACAGCTCGGCGATGCTGTCTTCGCCGCGCAGCCCGTCCAGCACGATCCGGATCTTGTCTTCCGCTGAAAAATGCCGCCGGGTCGCCCGGCGAATGTCCTTTACCACCTGCTCGGCAGGCTTCTTGGCACTTGAGGATTTAGGGCTCATCTTGGTTCCTTCGTCGTGACGACGAGATCAAAACCCTCCTTAATTCACAACCTCAAATCTGGGACACAGGTGCTGACGGGGAACACTTTCGAACCGTCCTCAAAAACGATTTCGAGTTCACCCTCAACAACAAGAAATGTCTCTTCATTGGCAAAGATGTAATGGGAGGAATAGGGAAGTTCCTTTTCAGTGAGTTCCCAGAGAGCGGCCCGATATACCTTGCCATCTCGCTGATCATTGCGAAAGAAATGCACCGCGCCATGCTTTTCGCCTTCAATAAACATCGGCTCAAAATCCCGATGATTAAGGTTCGTTCTTCCAAGAATATGACTGGATGTGGACAATTTCATACCCCCATATGCTCAGGTTCTGCGAATGCGTTTGGAGCAAGCCCGGTATCAAATTCAGCGACGCGAAAGTTGATTGCCTCCTTCCCTCGCAGAGTAGCCACGGCGTAGCCGAGGATTGAGACCGCCGGCAGAATAAGCCAAAGCCAAAGGCGCCATCCACTATCTGTTCCAACCAGGAATCCGAAGTTGCTGATGGCCAAATACGTAGCGATACAGAAGCCGGCGAACGCAAGTAGAGGCGCTATCGTCGTACTCCATCTGCTCTCGCTGCGGGGGTTCCTCATAAAGAAAAATACGCAGGCCAATGACGCTGCGGCCAGCATTGCAAGGAGCCCAACGGTACCGAGCGCCAGGAGATAGGTGTACAGGGTTGTAAACGGATCGGCACCGGCAACGATGAAACCGGCAATAATTACAGCGATTGACACGTTCGCAACGACGCTCCCGCGATGGGGAGATTGGTGCTTGGCATGCGTCAGCGCCATAAAGCCGGGAAGCAAGCCCACGCGCGCCATCGAGAAGATGTAGCGGCTAAGAATATTGGTAAATCCGAGCAAGACACCCAGAAAGCTGCTAATGGCTAGTATGCTGATCACATGTGCCCACGTCTTTCCAACATAGGTTTCCGTGATCTTCAGAATAAAACCGGTTGGGTCGGTCGTCGCAACCTGCTGAATATTTGCGGCGCCAGCGCCATTTCCGAGCGCCCATGTGGTGAACGCATAAAATACACCGATCAGCGCGACGGCGGCATAGGTGGCAATTGGAATTGTCCGCTTCGGATCCTTGGCTTCTTCGCTGAAGACCACGGTCGCCTCAAAACCGCCAAACGAGGCCAAGCCGAACAGGAACGCAAGTCCTAATCCGCCCCCGAACACATTGTGGGGGGCGAAGCCACTAAAATCCAAGGGCGCGCCGCCATTACCGCCTTGAAACACAATCGCGAAGTCAAGAACCAAAATGACGAAGACTTCCGCGATAAGTAACACTCCGAGGATGCGCGTCGATAGCTCCACCCGCGTGTAAGATAGAATCGCGATTATCGGAAGCGTGATCGCGATGAAGTATTCCCAACGCACCGAAACGCCGAGATATTCCTGCACAGCTTGGGCGGCGAAAACAGCGAACACGCCATATATCGACGTAACCATCACAACATACATGAACAGTGTCAGGTATGCGGCTGCTCCGCCAGTTCGATAGTCAAAACCCCGCGCGATGTAGGTTGCGAAGCCCCCTGCAGTTCCGACATAGCGGCTCATTGCCACATAACCGGAAGAGAACACAGCGAACAGGACTGCTGCCAAAAGGTAAATGCCTGACGCACCGGTGCCGCTTTGCATGAATACCAGCGGCGTAGCTCCCATGACGGCGCCTATCGGCCCAACGGCAGCGACAACGAAAAATACCAGCCCGAGAACGCCGATTGAGTTCGATCGAAGGTGTTTTTGAGGTTCACTCATAGCCTACCGTCCCGAGCATTTGAGCCGGCGGCTATTGAGATGGAAAAAGTACGAGGCTGTTTTGCCGCATTGGTCGAAAGACCCGGCATGGGTGTCAAATTCCACACGATCTCAACTCCCTTTTTTTTCGATAGCGGAGGATATCTCCGCACAGCTCCCTTAGTTTTTATATGGCAATTTTTTTTACGATAGCAACACATATCGACATACAAATGCTTGGTACGACGTGGCGCGAACAAGTATGACCGCTCGTCGCCAGCCCCGAGTGTGAGTGCGGTTTTCCAATGGGCATATGCGTAGATTGCGTTGCGGGAGTGCTTCACTCCGGAATCTAGGCGATGAACAGGCGGCCCAGCGTTCCAAAAAGGTAAAATTTCGCTATCTTGTTATCAAAACAGGGACGTAACCCACTTACCAGCGACAGCTAAGCAAGACGCCGGCTACTTGATGTACGTCTATTTGTCCGAGGCCTTCGACGCGAACAGCCGTTCCCAAGACTGTCATCTCTTTTCCATCGATGACGACAATTCCGCCCTCTAAATCACCAGACCAAGGCAAGACGAAAGTGTCAGAATTCATGGCTAGTAGGCGGCCGATCGCAGCGTACTTGACATCCATTTGTCTGCTTTCGCGACGCTCAATCCAGCTCCTTATTCGACCCGACCGCGTCAGGCTTGCATACAGCGGCGGGCCATATTTGCCATTAACTGGCGCGATTTCGAGTGTGCATTCGCTCGGTTCAGAAACCGGGAAATCCAACAAATTCTTGTAAGACATCCTTCCCGCCAACGAGCCTCGAAGGATTCGCAGAGCAATCTTTCTCTTTTCTCCCTCACCGACCACGATATGCTCCACAGCCAGAACTGCGCTCGTCCCGTCCTGAACGATCAAAGTCGTCAGCACCTGGTTTTTGCTGCTCGGTTTCTGGAACTGGAAAAGGTTGATGGAGGGCGAAAGTTGCCTTTGGACGAATACGGCAGCAAAATTCTGACGAGGGTCGCTCTCAACTTCGCATGTCAATAATCCGCCCGAAAACCGGTGCAGGAAAGGAAATTGGTGACGTTCGAACCAGATTTTCATCGCATCGCCGGTTCCATTTCAGCGAACGATCACGCTACGCGTTTACCTGGAGACGTTGTCTGCATTAACATCTTCAAACGGAGTTCGGCCGGGGGCTTAAGTAGCTCGTAGGCCCTTATAAACAACTGGTGAGCATATTCACGAGGCCAGCCGTCTGGTAGCAACTCTCGCGGCAGACCGGGATCGTTGATAGGGAATGTGCGCCAGTCATCCATGATCCTGGTCCGGATTAACAATGCTTCGGCAGGAGCAACCTCACCCTTTTCGGCCCGCTCGACGATTGGGGCCACATCCGCGATAAATGTATTGTATTGCATCGCGATGTCGTCGAGTTTCCACGCTCGATGAAAGGTATTTATCTTCGCACCCAACATGCTGATTTCGCCCCTAGCGACGAGGGATTCTGGAACGTCTGCAAATTCAAGTGCTTTCCTGGCATCATCCTCGCTCGCAAAAGCAGCCCCCCACAACCCATCAAAAAGTGGAGCGAAACCTAGTCCGCGCAGCTGACTTCGTAGGGTGTGACGACGCTCACGTTGGGCTTCCGAAACAGAAAAGGCGACCAACGTCCATCTCCCGTCCCATTCCTGGGGTTCCCCGAATTTGAGAATGCGATCACGATCCTCACGAATCATTGTGGCAGCGGACGGACTCAAAGCGTAGCTAGTAGAGCGTCCGTCCTTTTGTCTAACCAGCAAGGATTTTGAAACGAGACGGCTGAGGGCTGTTCGCGTAGCGTCGACAGATATCCCAAAGTCTTCAAAAATGTCTACGAGAACGCTGGACGCTATTGGTGCACTTCTTACTGAGGCAAATTCTGCGAGCAACGTTACCAACATCCGTTGAGGCAAAGAATCCGTTGTTTCACGAAGCACTGCGGAGATTCCTCTTGCTAGTCGAGCTCGAATGCTTGACCCAATTTTCGCAGCTAAGCAATGCAGGGGCTTCAGAGGAACTCGTCAGCCTCCCGATAGACCTCGCGGATCAGATCGAGGCCGAGGAGTTCGACATAAAACCGTCGCGACCGGTGGTAGTCGGTGCAGATGAGAGCGACGTGGTGAATGCCGTTCAGCATGCTACGAACTTCTAGCCGAGCTGGGATTTGAGGCCAAGGTCACTATCGGGTACGCAACACTTTGTTGATGTCGCCGTTTCGCGAGGGTCGCCTCGTCCGTACGGATTTTCATCCGCGCCCAATCGGCGACATGATGTTATGCGGCGCATTTCCGTCATTCGCAACACGGACAATGAACAAGGTCCCCGTTGGGTCGAACTCCGTCCTTCAGAGCGATTTGGGTCTTGGGGCGAGACCCCTTCTATCACGGTCCTGAACGCGAACGGCTTGGCGCGCCTGTTAGGGGTCCCACAAGGCCGCTACACCCCCGCCGCCGACAAACCCCGGCAGGGCTGGTGCCCAAGGCAGCCTGCGATGACACTTGTACGTTCTTACGCGCGCGGGTGTGGCCTTAAGTCGCAAACAATTGGCTTCGTGCAGCAGGGCCTCGGGCTTCATTGATGCTGCCACCAACATCATATGATGCCCCATAGCCTTTCAAAACGAGAGAAGCTCGCCTCGGCGTGGTCGCGCTGCGGCCGACAGCCGGCATCGGCTTATGAACCAGGAACCTGAAAACCATCATCCGTGACAATATCAAACTGACTTCGAGAGACGTCCCCCTCATTCAGCTAGGCGTCTATCAGTGCCGCTTCCCGGTGAGCGAAGACGCATCGGTACCCGGCGGTTACCGTTTTTGTGCCGGGCCAACTTCGACGGATCGCGTCTACTGCGATCACCACCACGGCATCGTGACCGCCGTCGACCCTCGTCGAGCCCGTTCGGGTCCCCCCTTCGCTCAACGGCGCGCCGCGTAGGTTACGTTTTGGTGGGGTTGAGCCCTCCGCGCGCTGGCGGACGTTTCTGCCAGACTTGAGGACGGCCTCGGCCAGGTCGGGCATTTCCAGACCTTGGCGCACCTGATGTCGCCATTCTCGTCCATACGGCTTTTCATCCGCGCCCAATCGACTGCATGATGTTATCGCCAGGGCGCAATCAAATCCGCATTCGGCTTGCCTCGCGATAGGCCGCCATCAACGCCGATCTTGTCAAAAGCTGTCGGGCGGAAATGTCCATGTCAGCCGCCAGCCGAAGGTGGCCGGACGGCAGCTTCCCGGCCTGGCGAGGGGGTCGGCGGACGGCGACCACAAGGCGCGAAACAGTCACACGGATGATCGCCTGGGAGAGATTGCTTCAGCTCGAAAGCAGCCACCGGGCTCGGTGCCTCCCCTAAGCCAATGCCGTTCCGCCTCCCGTCGCCATCCTTCCCGCACGCTCTCCCGCCCCCACTAACCAAGATGTGTTTCGCCGACCGCCGCACCGCCCCTTATGATACACGCCCAGCCTCGACAGCGAATCGCTGGCGGTTTCTGACAGGAGAATTGATCTGGTGCGGTTGAGATCTGCCCCCGTGGGGTTTGTCGCCATCCTCGGCCTGCTCGTCGTGGTTATCGGCCTGGCGGCGTCTGCGCGGTCGTTCGCCGCTTTGCAGCCGGGCATTCCGGCCTGGCTGAAGGCCCATGTCGGCGACGGCACGGACCAGATTTCGCAGGTGGTGCTGGAGCGGGCGCGCGCGCTTTACATGCGCAAGGTGGGCGAAGGCGTGGTCAAGAACCCCTGCTACTTCGCCATGGACGCCACGCGCCCCAGCGACCTCGGCAACGGCGTGCTCGGGCACCGCTATTACATCATCTGCGAGGCCAACCAATCGTTTCGAGCGGTGGCGGCGGGCCATGGCGCCGGCCGCGATTTGAAGGGCGTCGTCAACTTCGCCAATGGACGCGAATGCTCCAAGAACTTCGGCAATGCCATGGATTCCGAACTGACCGGCGGCGGCGACTACATGACCAGCGATACCAAGACCTCGTTCAAGGGCTATTACCGCGTCGGCGCCAAGCAGAACGCGGTGTTCATGCGCACTTTCGTGCAGTTCAACGGCGAAGGCGAAACCGCCAACGCCAGGCCGCGCAAGATCGGTGGCCACGCGGCCCAGGTGCTGAAAGGCCTGTGCATGCGCAAGGATCCGGCCAGCCCCTACGCCAACCATGACGGTTTCGTTCCGGCGGGCACGCTGGTGACTTACGCCGGCGGCCGCAGCAATGGCTGCACCAGCTGGACGCCGGAGGACGCCCAGCTGATCATCCCGCTGATGAAGGACAAGCCGACGACGCTCTACATCTATCCTGAATCGCGCGACATCGCCGCCGTCGCGCGTTCCGCGACCGCCGGCCATGCGCTGGGCGCCGGCCTCTACTGGAACGCGGCCTGCCTGAAGCAGATCGGCACGCCGAAATTCTGGCCGAAGGAAACACTGGAGCCGGTCATCGCAAAGTACAAGGCGGATCACCCGGCACCGCCCCCGCAGCCATTGCCGATCTGCACGCAGTAGGGAGACGGTTGCCCGCCTATCGCGCCGCCGGGGAACCATTGGCCCGCGCCGGCCGTTGCCATGTCGCAGCCGCGAAATGATTCCCTTTGGCCACGAGATGGTCTAGGCTCCGCGCGCGGCAGCCAACACGGAGTTCCCTCATGGAAGCAAGCGAGATGCAGGCGATCGGCGATACGCTGATGCGGATCGTCACTCCGGACATGACGCCCAAGCAGCTCATCAAGGCTGCCAGGAAAGTGCATCCCACCGCATCCAAGAAGGACATCGCCAGGGCGGCCTTCTTCTCGATCATTGCAAACGCGGATCAGGATATCGGCAAGGCCAGGAATCTGCAGGCTTTTGCCCTGGCGGAGCGCACGCAGGCGGCCGAATAGTCCGCGCCGCTCAGGGCATCCCGCCATGCACGCCCCTGTTTCGAGCAGGAAGGCCAAGATTTTCCCGGACAAGCCGAAAATGAGATTGTAGAGGGGTACTGCGCATTGTGATCGTTGCGGCAACGCTGCCACGTGCGGAAATCACGGGGAAGGCCAGCCGATGTCCGGACACAGTCACGCTTCCATCCCGACCTGGACCTGGGTGGCGCCCGCGCTGGCCGCCGGTCTGCTTGCTCTCAAATTCGCCGGCATCGTCCCTTCGGACGCCACATCGGTGCTTGTTCTCGCCGCCGCCCTGCTTGGCTTGGCGGTTTTCGCGGCCGTCCACCATGCGGAGGTCCTGGCGCTGAAACTCGGCGAACCGTTTGGCTCGATCCTGCTGGCGGTGGCGGTGACGGTGATCGAGGTCGCGTTGATCGTCTCGATCATGCTCACGGGCGCCGAAGGCAGCGACGCGGTGGCGCGCGACACCGTCTTTGCCGCCGTGATGATCGTGCTCAACGGCGTCGTCGGCCTTTGCCTGATCATGGGCGGAAGGCGGCATTTCGAGCAGACTTTCCAGTTGCAGGGCGCATCATCGGCGCTGGCCGTGCTTGGCACGCTGGCCACATTGGCGCTGATCCTGCCGAATTACACGCTGGCGGCGTCCGGGCCGTCCTTTTCCGACTTGCAGGTCGTCTTTGTCGGCATCGCGGCGCTGGTGCTGTGGGGCGTTTTCGTGTTCGTTCAGACCGTGAAGCACCGTGACTACTTTCTCGACACGCCGGCGGAGGCCGATCCGACAGACGAGGATGCGGAGCCTTCGCCGGAGAAGCCAAGCGACCGTATCGCCTTGTTCAGCCTCGGCCTGTTGCTGGTCTCGCTGGTGGCGGTCGTGCTGCTGGCCAAGGTCCTTTCCTACCCGCTGGACAAGGGCATTGCCGCCGCCGGGCTGCCGCAAGCCTTCGTCGGCGTGATCATCGCCGCGATCGTGCTCCTGCCGGAAGGCATGGCGGCGGCGAAGTCGGCGGTCAGGAACCAGCTGCAGAACAGCATCAACCTGGCGCTCGGATCGGCGATCGCCAGCATCGGGCTGACCATCCCCACGGTCGCGATCGTGTCGCTGGTGCTCAAGCAGAACCTGGTGCTCGGCGTCTCGCCCACCAACATCACCTTGCTGGTGCTGACGCTTTTCGTCAGCACGCTGACGCTGGGCACCGGTCGCACCACGGTGCTGCAGGGCGCGATCCACCTTGTGATCTTCGCCGTCTTCCTGCTGGTCTCTGCCGTGCCCTGACCCAGGGCGTCGAGGTGCGCGGCTGGCCGGGAAGGTCAGCGGTGCAAATCAACGGCCCCATAACCGGGTGAACACCCCGGAGACAATGGCGGCTCGTCAAGCGCCTCACGGCTTCGTGTATGCACGCTTGCGCCAGCCCAGGCACGCGCCACATTTCGAACACAAATGTTATAGTATTACATAACACCAGTGGGTGGACTTCCCCGCGCACGCAACTTCCCGATTGCTGAGGAGACCAGAATGCGTTCCGTTCCATTGCTGGCGGCACTGCTCGTTGCAGCGCCGCTTTTGGCTGGCAATGCCGCCAGGGCCGAAGAGAAGATAAACATCGTTGCGGCCGAGAACTTCTACGGCGACCTCGGCGCCAATGGCGCCGGCAAGACGACGATGCTGCGCGCGATCCTTGGCCTTGTCAGGCCGGCTGGTGGAGCGATCTCCGTGCTTGGCCGGCCGCCGACGCGCGGCAATCCGACCATCGGCTACATGCCGCAGGCGCGCCGCGCCCTGCCCCATCCCGGCATCAGCGGCGTCGACTTCGTGCTCACCGCCGCCGGCGGCCATCGCTGGGGCTGGCCGGTCGCCAACGCCGCCGAGAGAGAGGCCGCCTGGAAGGCGCTGGAGGAGGTCGGTGCCGCCGACCTTGCCCGGCGTCCGCTGGCGGAGCTTTCCGGCGGCGAGCGCCAGCGCATCCTCATTGCCCAGGCGCTGATCGGCGACCCCAGGCTCCTGCTGCTCGACGAGCCGCTGATCAGCCTCGACGCCGCGCACCAGCGCGTCATCATCGACCTCGTGCACGAGGTCGCGCAGCGGCTCGGCATCGCAATTTTGTTCTGCTCGCACGAGATCAACCCGCTCATGCGCGCCGTCGACCGCGTGCTCTATCTCGGCAACGGCAAGGCGGCGATCGGCAGCGTCGACGAGGTCATCAACGGCCCCGTCCTGTCGCGGCTCTACGGCACGCCGATCACTGTGATGCGCGTCGCGGGCAGGATCTTCGTCATGGCCGACGATATCGAATTGGAGGGCGCCGCCCATGTCCACGATGTTTGACTACGAGTTCATGCGCAACGCCTTCTATGCCTGCACGGTGGTCGGCATCGTCGCAGGTGCTGTCGGCTATTTCCTGGTGCTGCGCGGCCAGACTTTTGCTGGCCACGCGCTCACCCACGTCGGTTTCTCTGGAGCCACGGGGGCCGGCCTCATCGGCCTGTCGCCGTTCCTCGGCCTGACCGTGTTCACCGTCATCGCCGGCATCGGCATCGGCCTGCTCGGCGAGCGCGCGCATCGCGACGTCGCCATCGGCATCGTGCTCACCCTCTCGCTTGGCCTTGGGCTGTTGTTCCTGCATTTCTACACCGCCTTCGCCGGGCAGGCGACGAATGTGCTGTTCGGCAATGTGCTGGGCATCAGCCTGCGCACCGTCATCATCCTTGCCGTGCTGGCCGTGGCGATCCTGGTGGTGCTGGTGGTGATCGCCCGACCGCTGCTGTTCGCCAGCCTGCAGCCGGAGCTTGCCGAGGCGCGCGGCGTGCCGGTCACCCTGGTCTCGACCCTGTTCATGGTCCTCGTCGCCTTCGCCACGGCGGAAGCCGCCCAGATCGTCGGCGTATTGCTGGTCTTCGCGCTGATGGTGGCCCCGGCGGCAACCGCCTTCAGACTGACGCGCGGCGTCTTCGCCGGCATATTGGTGTCCATGGCGCTTGCCGTCGCCATCGCCTGGATCAGCCTGGCATTCGCCTACCGGACCGACTGGCCGACAAGCTTCTGGATCACCGCACTGGGTGCAGCGGCCTATCTCGCAAGCGGCTACGCCGAGCGCCTCACCGCATCGCGCCGCATGGGCCGCCCGACGGCCGGTGAACCGCGAATGACGGAAACGCTCGAGGACAGCGGCCAACTCCGATGAAGACTGGCCCGGTGAAGATTGGCCCGCTGAAGTCTTGCCCGCTGAAGGCATTGCAATGACCAGGAACGAGGAACTCGTTCTCGGCGTACTCACCCAGGCGACGGCGCCACTCAGCGCATACCAGATCCTCGACAGACTGCGCCCGCGCGGACTTCGCGGACCGATGCAAATCTACCGCGCGCTCGACCATTTGTGCACCAGCGGCCTGGCGCACCGGCTGGAAAGCCTGAAGGCCTTCATTGCCTGCGCACCCCGGCGCCATCGACCATCTGCCCGGCCACGCCATCTGCGAACAATGCATGACAGTCGCCGAAATCGACGTCGGCCATCTCCGCCCGCTGATACAGGACATGTGCAGGCAATCGGGTTTCTGGGCCGCGAGCACGACAATCGAGATTCGCGGCCTGTGCGACAAGTGCGTGGCTGTGCCCGCGAGCAATTCCGGCAAAGGTGCATAAGGGGTTTTCGCCCGGCGCAGCCATGCGCTGGAGTCACGGAAAGCCTTCCTATTCGTCCCCGGCCAGCCAGCGGACGATGTTGGCCATCAGCTTGCCGTAAAGCGGCCATGCGAGAAAATCCTGCGACAGCCAGTGCGGGCCGATGTCGGTCGCCCAGGCGACCGTCCGGCCACGACCATGGTTGCGAACGGCAAGAAGCGGCCAGTCCGTGCCGCGATGGTGACAGGTCGCCAGAAGCCGGGACGAACCGTCGTGCCTGAAATCCAGCTTGTTCATACCGAGGATCGGCGGCAACGGCCCCTCCACGCCCGCAAAAATCGGATGGGACGATTGCAGGATGGAGGCCTGCAGGCCTTGTGGCACCTCCATGCCGTCGCAGAACGGCAGGCAGCGGACGGGCAACACATCCTCGACTGGGGTGTCATAGAACCGCGCTGTCCCGAACATGCCCTGAAAGCCCATGTAGCCGCCGGCCAGCATCAGCCCTCCGCCACCTTCGACGTAGGCTTTCAGGACCTCGAAGCGGTTGACGCCGACACGCCCGGCGCGGGCATCCGGCGTGACCAGCAATGTCAGCGCGCCGACATCGGAGATCACCACAGCCTGATAGTGGGCGAGCGCCTCAAGGTCATAGGGAAATTCCGCGGCGCAGCGCTCGCCACCGATCTGCGTGACGGTGATGCCCTCGATGGCCAGCGCGGCGTTGAAGGCCGTCGCACCATTTGTCCAGGTCGCGCTTGTGAGCACATCGCCGCCGATGGCGACCGATGTTGTCGCCGCGAAGGTTTCGCCTGCAAGCAACATTTTCATTGTCGCCCTCGCATGTTCGAATGAAAGAGTTGAGAGAGGGCGCCGGATGGAGCCGGCGCCCGCCGGGGTTTCGAGGTCTGAGATCAGAACTTGAACTCAGCCAGATTGGCGGGGGTTACGATCTTGGCCGGCCCCAGGATCAGTTCGCCGCCGGCGCCGATCGTGTATTCGCCGAGCCGGCCAGCGGTGAACTTGTCGCCTTCCTTGCCGGTGATCTTGCACTGGGCGAGCGCCTGGGCGGCCTGGTAGGTCAGGTAGCCGAGATCGGAGACGTTCCACCAGATGTCCTGCGCGGCCCCGTCCTTGATGTATTTCGAGATCAGCGTGGCCGGAGCGAGGCCGGTCAGCTTGACCTTGCCGATCATGCCGGCTTCCTCCAGTGCGCGCGCCGCCGCGGGCAGGCCTATGCCGGCCGGAACGATGATCGCCTTGAGGTCGGGGAAAGCCTGCACCAGCGCCAGCGCCTGCTGCTGGTTGATCTGCTCGCTCTCCTCGCCATAGGCGACCTGGACCAGCTTCATCTTGGCGAATTTCGGCTCGGCCGCCATCTTCTTCTTCATGAAGTCGATCCAGGCGTTCTGGTTGGTGGCCGTCGGCGTCGATGAGAGGATCGCGAACTCACCGTCGCCGCCGGTCAGATTGTAGGCGCTTTCCAGCATCATCTCGGCCAGGCTGTCGCCCTTGGCCTGGTTGACGAAGATCGAGCGGGCGTCGCCGGCGACGTCGGAATCGTAAGAGATGACCCTGACGCCCTGCTGTGCGGCTCGCTTCAGCGCCGGGGCGACGGCGTTCGCATCATTGGCGGAAATCGCGATCACGCCGACCTTCTGCGAGACCAGGCTGTTGATGAAATCGATCTGCGCTTCCGCCGTTGCCTGCGAGGGCGCGACCTGAATTGCCTTGCCGCCGATTTCCTTCGCGGCCTCCTCGGCGCCCTGCTGGGCAACCTTGAAGTAGGGATCGGTGTCGAGCTTGGGCAGGAAGCCGACCGTTACCGGTGCCTTGGCGCATTCCTGGCTGAAGGCCAGCGAGGCAGGCGCCAGGAGAACCGCGGATGCGAGCAGGGCTAGTCTAAACGCTTTCATTGTGACTCCTCCGTCTGAAAATTCGGGCTTGAAGGAAGGGGCCCGACATCACCCCTTGGTCTCGCGCAAGACGCGCGATCTTGAGAGCCTCTCCTGTGCGGAGCGCCAGTAATTGCCGACCAGCAGCGAGCCGATCAGAAGCATGCCGATGATCATGCCCTGCGCGTCACCGCCGATCTGGTTGAGCGCCAGCACGTTGCGGATGATGGCGATCAAGACCAGCGCCAGCATAACGCCTGTCAAGCGGCCCTTGCCGCCAAAGACGCTGACGCCCCCGAGCAGCACGATGGTGATGACGTCGAGCTCCATGCCAAGCGCATTGTTGGCGCGGGCGTTGGAAAGGCGCGCGGTATAGACGATGCCGGCGATCGCCGCGACCACGCCCGAGACGACGAACAGGTTCAACACCATCCGGCGCGTGTTGATGCCGGAATAGCGCGCCACTTCGGGACTGCCGCCGAGCGCGTAGATGCGCTTGCCGGTCGGCGTCTTCTGCAGGACGACCGCGAACACCGGCGCCAGCAGCAGGAAGGGCACGATGGTCCATGGTATCTCGGTGCCCGGCAGGTTGTTGATGCCGAAATCGACGACCGCCGGCGGCAGGATATTGACCGAACCGGTGCCGAGCAGGATGTAGCCAACACCGCGATAGAGCGCCATGGTGCCGAGCGTCACCACCAGCGACTGCAACCCCAGCCTCGAGACCAGATAGCCGTTGAAGGCGCCGAGCAGGCCTCCGGCGACGAGCGTCAGCGGGATTGCCGCCAGCGTCGGCATGCCGGCCTGGACAAGCAGGCCAAAGACCACGGACGTCAGCGCCAGCATCGAGGCGATCGACAGGTCGATCTCGCGGGTAATGATGAGCAGCGTCATCGGCAGGATCAGCAAGGCCTTTTCCGAGGCACTCGCGGCCAGTTGCGAGAGGTTGAAACCCGAGACGAAATTCGGCACGAAGATCGCCGCGTAGAGGAAGATGGCGAGGCAGGCGCTCGCCAGCAGCAGATCCCAGAAATCGATCGATCGGAGGAGCTTTTTCATCTCGCCCTCGCCTGTCTTGCCTGCTCCGCACGCCGGACAATGAAGCTATCGATGCCTATGGCGGCCAGGATCACCAGGCCGTAGACGCCCTGCAGCCACAGCGGGTCAACGCGCACCAGCGTCAGGCCGTTCTTAATGACCAGTAGGGTGAGCGCGCCGAGGATAACACCGAGCAGTGTGCCCGAACCGCCGCGAATGGCGACGCCGCCGACGACCGCCGAAGCGATCACCGTGAGTTCGAAGCCGACCGCGACGCGGGCATCTATGGTGGCGTAGCGGGATGCCCAGAGCGCCCCGCACAGGCCGCCGAGCACTCCAGCCACGCCGAAGGCCAGGAGGATGCGCCGGTCGACGGGGATACCGATAAGGCGCGCGCCATCCGGGTTGGAGCCGGTGGCGTACAGTTCGCGCCCGATGGCCGTGCGATAGAGCAGCACATAGCCGGCGCACAGAATGACCATGGCAATGACGACGATCAGCGGCACGCCGGCGATCTTCAGTCCGGTCATGTCAAGCCAGGCCTGCGTAACCTCGTCGGCACTGATCTGGTTGCCGGCCGCCCACAGCGAATTAAAGCCGCGAAAGATCGACATCGAGCCCAGCGTGACGACGATGGCCGGAATCCTTCCCTTGGTGACGACAAGGCCGTTGAGCAGCCCGGCGACGCCACCGACCGCGCAAGCGGTCGCCAGACCGACGCCGATGTCGAGCCCTGGATAGGCTTGAACCATACTGGCCGCCATGTAGGCCGAAAGGCCGATCACTGCGGCGATCGAAAGGTCGATGTTGCGCGTGATCAGCACCAGCATCTGGGCGAGTGCCGCGACGATCAGCAGCGCGGCATCCATCGAGATGGCGGTCAGGTTTGCCGCACTCACCATGCGCGGATTGATGATGGTAACCGGGATGGCGACCGCCAGCATCGCGGCGAGCAGCCCGAACTCCCGCCGCTTGAGGAAATCGAGCGGTGCTTTTTTCTTCTCCTTGAAGGCGGCACGCTCCGCCCGCGCTGACGCATCGACGCGCTCGCTGGTCTTGGTCGCCGCCTCCAGCACTTTTTCCTGGGTGGCGTCTTCCCTGGCGAATTCGGCCGTCTGGTGTCCTTCGCGCAGAACGACGATGCGGTCGCACATGCCGATGAGCTCGGGCATCTCGGAGGAGATCAGGATGATCGCCATGCCTTGCGCGGCAAGGTCCGCGATCATCGCGTGCACTTCCGCCTTGGTGCCGACGTCGATGCCTTGTGTCGGCTCGTCGAGGATGAGTACGCGCGGCTCGGTGCGCAGCCATTTGGCCAGCACGACCTTCTGCTGGTTGCCGCCGGACAATTCCTTGACCGGCTGCCCATAACCGGAGAAGCGCAGCTTCATGCGCTTCAGCCAATCCGAGACCAGATCGATGGCACGATCCGTGCCGTAGAATCCGAAATGGGCGGCCTTGTCTAGAACCGGCAGCACCGCATTGTCGAGGATGGAGAAATCCATCACCAGGCTCTGGCCCATGCGGTCTTCCGAGACATAGGCGATGCGCGCGTTCATGGCGTCGCGCGCCGATGCGAAGCGCATGGCCTGGCCGTCGATGAGAATTTCGCCGGCATCCTGCCGGTCGATGCCGAACAGCACGCGCGCGATCTCGGTCCGCCCGCTGCCGACCAGGCCGCCAAGCCCGAGCACTTCTCCGGCATGGAGCTTGAGGTCGATGTTGGAAAACCCGCCGGCGTGCGAAAGCCCCCTCGCCTCCAGCACCAGCGCGCCAGGCGCGTGGCGCCGTTCGGGATAGAGGTCGGTCACTTCGCGGCCGACCATCATGCTGATGGCTGCGGCGCGACCAAGCTCTGCCTTCGGCTTGACGCCGATGAGGCGCCCGTCACGCAGCACCGCGATGCGATCGGCGATGCGGAAGATTTCGTCCATGCGATGGCCGACGAACATCATCGCCACGCCGTGCAACCTCAGATCGGCGACGACGGTGAAAAGCCGCTCAACCTCGCGCTGCGAGAGGGCCGCCGTGGGCTCGTCCATGATCAGCACGCGCGCGTTGAGCGATAGCGCGCGGGCGATCTCGACGAGTTGTTGTTCGGAGGTGCGCAGCGCGCCTAGCCGCGTTTCGGCAGGAACGTCCAGGCCGACCGTCGCAAGCACCTTGCGCGCGCCAGCAAGCATGGCGGCGTTGTCGATGCCGCCGAAGCGGTCGCGCAACATGTGGCCGAGATAGATATTTTCCCCGACTGAAAGATCCGGGAACAGGCCGGGATGCTGGTGCATGACCGCAATGCCGGCGGCCTGAGCGTCGTGAGGGGAACGAAAAACCACGGGCTTGCCGTCGACTTCGACATGACCGTCGGTTGGGGAGTGCACGCCGGCCAGCAGCTTCACGCAGGTGCTCTTGCCAGCGCCATTTTCGCCAAGCAGTGCCAGCACCTCGCCGGAGCGCAATTCGAAGGACGCGTCCTTGAGGGCGATCGTGCCGCCGAAGGCCTTTGTCACCTGAACCAGGGCAACGGGAACGGCCGCCCTCTCCATCGCGGCATCGGTTTCGCCATATGCGCCCACGTGCAGCACTCTCCCTCCCTGGGGTAGTTATTTTTTCAATTTGCTATATTAAATAGGCGAAAGTCGCAACAGGAAAATTGACTTCCACGATCCCGGCGCGCACTGTCGCCTCGCGGACAGGGGCGGCCGGAGTGCCTCGATCGTAGCCGTTTCAAGGTTGCGGGCGGCCAGCCTCGCTCCGCGAGAATAGTTAGGGAGACGCCAGTTTTGTCTGGAAAAGGCAGCAATTCAGTCAAAGTCCGGCATTACAATGAGCGCTTCGTGCTTGATGCCATTCGGCGCCTGAAAGAGGCATCGAAGCCGGACCTGGCACGCGCCGCGAATCTGACCCCGGCTGCGGTCGCCGCCATTGTTGACGGGCTGGAGTCGTCTGGATTTGTAAAGCAAGTGGGAAAAAGGTTCGGACAGCGTGGATCGCCGTCCACTCTCTACAGGCTTGCGCCGGAGCGGATCTACAGCGTTGGCATCAAGATCGGCCGACGCGCGCTGGAAGCAGTGCTCGTCGACTTCGCCGGCGAGGTCCGTGCCCGCGAGTCGCACGAGTACCGCTTTCCGGATCCCGATCTGGTGCTCAAGGCCGGCAACATGTCGCTGGCTAATTTCGAAAAGCTGGTCGACGGGCTTGACGATGCCAGCATCGTCGGCGTCGGCATCGCTTCGCCCTATTTCCTCGGCGGCTGGAGCGAGGAACTCGGCTTTCCCGACGATCTTGGCAACCGCTGGGAAGCAATCGACCTGACAGCATTCTTCGCCACGAGGCCGAAGACGCCGGTCTTCGTGGAAAACGACGCGTCATCGGCGGCGCTCGCCGAACTGATCCAAGGGGCCGGCGCCCGGTTCCGCGATTTCATGCATATTTCGATCGACACTTTCGTCGGCGGCGGGCTGGTGCAAGGCGGCAGGGTCCATACCGGACCGCACGGCAACAGCGCCGCGCTCGGCCCTCTGCCGGTCTCGCCTTCAAGCCTCGATTCGGTGGCGGCCAAGCCGGCGCGCTACCAGAGCCTGCTGCATCGCGCCTCGATCTATGTGCTGGTCAATCATCTCAAGTCGCGCGGCGTCGAGATCAATCGCGTGCGGGAACTGGACCCGCTGCCGCCGGGCGCGCGCGAGCCGCTGTTCGAATGGATCGACGATTGCGCGAACGCGCTGGTCGAGGCAATCATCGCCATCACCTCCGTCATCGACATCGAGGCGATCGTTCTCGACAGCATCCTGCCGCGGCAGATCCATCTCGAACTTCTGGCAAGGGTCCAGACCCAGTTCAACCGGATCAGCGCCATAGGCATCGTGGCGCCGGAAATCGTGTCGGGGCAGTTCGGACCCGAGGCCTCGCCGATCGGCGCGGCGATGTTGCCGTTCTCCGCCCTGCTGGCCCCGGACAGCGGTGTGCTGATGATCGGCAAGGACAAGACGAAGCTTCTCGGCAGCCTGTCGGCGCTGGCCGGTCAAAACTGATCGGCCAGCGAGACACCGGTAGCCAAACCAATCCATGTTGGCTGGATTCGATTGCCGCGCGCATGACGTCCTGCCCGCCCGCGTCCGGAATTTGTTAATCGGTTGCGTCCATTCTCGGCCAAAGAGGATTGAGCAATGCGCTTTCGACTGCCGGAGCGGCGGCATCTGGCTTCGGCTATCCATGATCAGCGGCGCGCGGCCTTCGACACGATCGCGATCGTGGGCGGCCTGCTGCTTGTGTTCTTGATAGCGCAGGCCTTTGATGCCCATGCCCTGCTCGGAGAGATCGACCGCAGACTGGATTTCTATTCGGATTCGCTGTTCGATGAGATCGTCCTGGCTGTATTGCTGGGTTTCGTCGGCCTCATCCTCTTCGGTGTTCGGCGGCTTCAGGAGATGCGGCGCGAGATCAAGGCTCGCCAGCATGCCGAGGACCGGGCCCAGCATCTCGCGCTCGCCGATGCCCTCACCGGCCTCCCCAATCGGCGCCAGTTCGGCAGCCGTCTCCTGGCATCGCTTGACGGCCCTGGCGGTCCTGGCGGAAACGACAGCTTCGCGCTGATGATGATCGACCTCGATCGCTTCAAGCCGGTCAACGACGTTTTTGGCCATGGCGTCGGCGACAAGGTGTTGATCGCATTCGCCAAGCGGGCCTCGGCGATTGTCGGGACCGGAGCAATGCTCGCCCGCTTCGGCGGCGATGAATTCGCGCTGTTGCTGCCGGCTGCCGACACCGATGAGCCGGCGCGCGTCGCCCGCAGGCTGCTTGCGCTGTTCGAGCGGCCGTTCGACATCGACGACGTGCAGGTGACGCTCGGCGCCTCGATCGGCATCTCCATGGCGCCGCAGGATGCGACGGATTCGGAAGAGCTCGTGCGGCGGGCCGACATTGCCCTCTATCGGGCCAAGATGAACGGCCGCGGCAGTTTCTGCTTCTTCGAGGCCGACATGGATGCCCAGGTGCAGAAGCGCGCCAGGATCGAACGCGATCTGCGCAAGGCAATCGCCGACGGCACGGTGCGGCCGCACTACCAGCCGATCGTCGACCTGAAGTCGGGCCTCATCATCGGCTTCGAGGCGCTGGCGCGCTGGGATCATCCCGAATTCGGACAGCTGGAGCCGGAGCAGTTCATCGGCATCGCCGAGGATGGCGGGTTGATCATCCCGCTCTCCGCCCATCTGCTGCGGATCGCGGCGCGCGATGCCACGCAATGGCCCGTGGACACCAAGCTTTGTTTCAACATTTCCCGGGTGCAGCTTGCCGATCCGCTGATGGTGCTGCGCATTCTCCAGATTCTCGGCGAAACCGGCCTCAGCCCGACACGGCTTGAGGTCGAGATCAGCGAGCAGGTGCTGGTCGGCGACATCGTTGCCGCGAAGGAAGCGTTCGCGGCCTTCCATGCGGCGGGCGTGCGCATCGCGCTCGATGATTTCGGCACCGGCAATTCCAGCCTCCAGCATCTGCGCACATGTCATTTCGATCGTCTGAAAATCGATCGCTCGTTCGTCATGTCGATGGCCGGCTCCGTTGAGGCGACGTCACTGGTCAACGCCATACTCGGCCTGTCCAAGGCACTCGGTCTGCCCGTGACCGCCGAAGGCATCGAAGACGAAGCGCTGATCGAGCAGCTTTACGAGGGCGGCGGCTCGGAGGGACAAGGGTTCCGTTTCAGCCAAGCCGTGTCGCAGGAAGAGGCGATCCGGCTGCTTGGTCAAAGAGCCGTGGCCCGAGTATCGGCCTGAGGCAGGCTCAGAGCAATTCCAGGAAAAGTGTGAAACGGTTTTCCGTCCGGAATTGCGTCAACCGTGATGGCCGGCGCCTCGCCGGGTTCATCCCGGCAGAGGCTTCCCCAAACAGCAATCAGATACGAACCGAATCCGTTGCCCGCACCGGCTTGATGCAATCCACCGCCTCGAGCATCAGCGATGAAACCTTGGCCGCCGGGAAGATATCGACAAGGCTCGCCATCGATTCCAGATCGAAGACGATGTCGACAGGCTGGTCGCCGTCGATGGATGCGGCGGAATGACCGAACTCGTCGCGACGCGCCTTGATCGCCGAAGCGGCGCGGCGCAGCAGCCTGCCGCGCTCGAACTTGGTCAGCCCGTCGATTTCGCTGGAAGCCCGGGTCAGTTCCGAGATGAGATGGTCCGCCGATCGAAGCCACATGCGCATGATCCCCCTGTCCATGTGTTAGCGCTTGGTTCGTGATTCTCCCAAGACCATCAAGCGGGCTCCACAGGAAAGTGCGTGAGCGTGTTCGCGCGAACCGAGCATGACGGAGCCGCAAGTCATTGCGTGACTCCAGCGCCGCGCTGCCTCTATATCTTGCCGCGATCCCCTCCCCGGAGCTTCAAATGCATTCCCTGATCGCCGAACTTCGCGCCGCTTGTCCCAACGCCACCATCTGGGACGAGGCTGAGCTGGCAACGCGCGATCCGGGCTTTGATGGCCGCAATTTCGGCGCCTCGGCGCTGGTGCGGCCGAGGGACACGGAAGGCGTCGCGGCGCTGGTCAGGTTCTGCGCCGCGCGTGGATTGAGCCTCGTCGCCCAGGGCGGGCGCACCGGGCTTGCGGGCGGCGCTGCCACCCTGCCCGGCCAGATCATCTGCGACCTCGGCGGGCTGAACCGGATAGAAGAAATCGACCCGTTCGCGCGCGTGGCGATCGTCCAGGCCGGCACCGCGCTTGGCGTGCTGCAGGAAGCGCTGGCGGTGCATGGGCTGGACCCCGGCATCGACCTTGCCGCGCGCGGCAGCGCCACCATCGGCGGCATGGTTTCCACCAATGCCGGCGGCATCATGGCCTTTCGCAACGGCACGATGCGCCACCGCGTGCTGGGCATTGAAGCGGTGCTCCCCGATGGGCGGATATTCTCCGATCTCACCCGCGTGCTGAAGACCAGCGCGGGCTATGACCTGAAACACCTGTTCATCGGCGCCGAGGGCACGCTGGGCATCGTCACCCGCGTCGCCATCCGGCTCGACCCGGTGGCAGGCGCCAGCGCCACCGCACTGGTCGGCGTGCCCGATGCGGCGAGCGCGCAGCGCATCGTCCGGCATTTCCTGTCCTCGACAGGGGCCCGGCTCACCGCCGCTGAGATCCTGTGGCAGCGCTTTGCCACCGCCATGCAGCGCGCGCTCGGCTACCCCACCGGACAGTTGCCGCTGGAGGCGCCCTGCCTGCTGGTGCTCGGGCTCGGCGCCGACAGCGTCGAGGCAGCGCAATCGGCACTGGAGGAAGGGCTTGCGGCGGTGTGGGAAGACGCTGGCATCATCGACGGGCTGGTGGCCACCTCGCAGGCCCAGGCCGAAGCGATCTGGCGGCTACGCGAGGAGACCGGCGAGATCGAGCGCATGCACCATCTGCCGCCCTCCTTCGACGTATCGGTGCCCGGTGGCGCGCTCGATGCCTATGTCGAGCGCATCGAGGCCAGGCTGAAGAAGATCGACGTGTCCTACGCGCCCTATGTGTTCGGCCATCTCGCCGACGGCAATTTGCACATCTCGATCAATACCGACGGACCGCTTTCGCACGCGCTGCACGAAGCGATCGAGGACGTGCTCTATGAAGGCCTGAACGAAGCCGGCGGCTCGTTTTCGGCCGAGCACGGCGTCGGCCTGGAAAAGCGCGACGCCTATGAGCGCCACGCCGACCCGGTGAAACAGGCGCTGGCGCGATCGATCAAGGCGATGATCGACCCCGGCAATGTGATGAACCCGGGCAAGATTGTCTCGGTGGATTAAGGGAAGCCAAGTTCGAGGGCGCCCCTCCGCCTCTTCCTCCCCGTTCACGGCTACGGAATGCGTACATTTCCAAGCGCTGGTCTTTGGCGATGGCGTGCATGGCAGCTTGGCGCATGCATTGTCTTATGCTGCGCTTGTCGACCCCCACTCCGTCTCGGCTTCGCCGAGCCACCTCTCCCCCGATCGACGGGGTAGAGGAAAGGCGCCAGGATTTTTGCCGCCAACGCTCGTCCAGCAACGCTCCTTCCTTTCCCTCCGGAGGGGGGAAAGGTGGCGCTGCGTAGCAGCGACGGATTGGGGGAACCACGTGGCAATCAAGCCTCGGGCCGATCAGTCACGCCAGTCACGGAAGATATGTGGATAACGCAGCCGTTAAATGGGGAGAAATGCCGGGCAGGGCAATGAGGGGCAGCGCCGGCCTTTGCGATTGACCCTAAGGACAATCAACCCTCAATGCCGCTTGAAATACTGCACCTCGCGTTCGTGCTTCACAGCCGCCTCGCGATTGTCGAAGGTGCCGAGGTTGCGGCGCTTGCCGGTCTTTTCGTCCTTCTTGCGCGAATAGAGCCGGTATTGTCCTGATTTGAGTTTCCTGATCATCGGTCTCTCCTTTCGCAAAAGGAGAAGGGGCCTTTCGGCCCCTCTCTGTCTTTCAGTCGCGATGTTCGGGCATGGCTTTCAGCTGATCCTTGGTCCAACTGGTCACGGCGTGGACATCACCGTCCTCGTCGCGCATGAAATCCAGTTCCCGCGACGCGACAGCCACCGGCTTGGCGCCGATGCCCAGGAAACCGCCGACATCGACGATGATCTGGCTGCCGTGAACATGGTCGACGGAACCGATCTTCTCGTCATCGGGGCCGTAGATGGTTGCGCCGTCGAGCGTATCCGGGGTCAACTCGGCATCGGTAAGCCTGACGTGGTTAGTATGGTCCATGAGTGCATCTCCTTGGGTTGGGACAGGAGCAACTTGGGAGACGGCGAAGGGTTCCGAAGCATTTTGGCGGAGGCTATCCAGCTGGGCCGGACCTATAACCGGCAAGGCCGGCGACAGGCAGGCGGACGGCAACAAGATAGCTTGCAAACCGACAAACAGATGCCAGCCGAGGACAGCCAGATCCTACTGCCTACTGCCTACTGCCTACTGCCTACTGCCTACTGCCTACTGCCTACTGCCTACTGCCTACTGCCTCGCCGTGCAGCCTAGCTCCGCCGTTTCGCCTTGAGACCCCGCGCCGCCTGCTCGACCGCCGCGCGGTCGCTGCCCAGCCTGTCCATCAGCTCCTGCGCCTCGTCGCCCGATATGCCGGTGCGCACCGCCAGTTCCTCGACCGTGAGCACATCGGCGCTGGCGATCTCGCGGGTTTCCGGCAGCGCATCATCAGCCGTCAGCGGCAAAGCCGACTCCCTGTCGATCTCCGCCTGCGCCTGATGCCAGTGCCGCTCGGGATCGCCATGAACCCCGCCTTCGCGTTCCCAGATCTCATATGCGCGCTGCTGGGTCTTCTCGTGCCGTTCGTCGCCCATGGTCGGTTCCTCCGGTTGTGTGACGGATGAACGCCGCGCGCAGCCGAACGATCCGGAACATCTGCGTGATCGTTGGGTGGGTGGGGTAGTACGAAGCGCTGAGCGGCACTTGGCCGGCCACGCCGGTGCGCCAAACCGGAATGTCAGCGCGCCCCTCAAACCGGCAACTTAAGCTCGCCCACCGACATCTGGTTCTCCGCCATCAGCGTCTCCACCACCGTGCTCTCCCGCTGCCGCTGCTTCACATACCCAGCCACCACCCCATCCAGCGACACCCTCCCCGCCCCGGCAATCGCCAGCACGAACATCCCGCCGGCGATCGCCAGGTCCTTCTCGAAATGCAGCAGTTCGTTCTGGCTGGCGAAGTTGGTGTGGAAGAGCGTTGCCGTTGCCAGGCAGAACAGGCCGAGACCAACCGCGCCGAGGCGGGTCAGCAGGCCAAGGCCGATGGAGAGCCCTGCTCCGAGCTGCAGCGCGATGGTCGCGATGAACAGAGGCAGGCCGACGCCCTGGGCGGCCATGGCCTTGGCGGCGGCGTCG
Organism: Mesorhizobium sp. PAMC28654; assembly: GCF_020616515.1. GTDB lineage: Bacteria > Pseudomonadota > Alphaproteobacteria > Rhizobiales > Rhizobiaceae > Mesorhizobium. The sequence continues at coordinate 6,171,881 of NZ_CP085135.1, read as the reverse complement.
AAATGGGTGGCCAGTGTCACGCCTTCATGCAGGAACAGCAGGGAAAGCAGCAGGCGGCCGGCCAGCAGGGTGATGTCCTTGACGTGTAGCCTGGTGGCGAAGGCGTGCAGCTTCGTAGTGAGTTCTGTCGGTGTCATGGTCAGGCTCCGATTTTGAAGACAGGCAGGCGCGGCGCGTCCGGGTGGGCGCGCGCAATGGCGCTGCCGATGTCTGGTGTTTGAAAGGGCCGGATCCGGCGCATTGGGGGACGATGCCGGCTCCGGCAAGGGGCGCCAGCCACGCGCGCCCGAAGCTGTGGTGCGTTGGGGGTGAGGTTGGCGCCAAGGCCCCCCACTCCGTCTCGGCTTCGCCGAGCCACCTCTCCCCCCGCTTTGCGGAGGGAGAGGAAATGCCAAGCCCTACTTCGTGACCTTGGTGTCGATGGCCTTCTGCAGGTCTTCGAGTTCCTCGCAGCCGGCGGGGCAGAGTTTTTGCAGCGATGCCAGCTGCTCATTGGCCTTGGGCATGTCGCCGGTCTCGACATAGAGCTCGCCCAGATATTCGCGGGCGGCCTTGTGGTCGGGTTTCAGCTCCAGCGCCTTGTTGTAGTAGGTCAGCGCGGTCTTGTAGTCGCCGGTCTTGCGCAGCGTGAAGCCGAGCAGGTTGTAGACGTCGGCCTGCTGCGTGTCCTGCGCGATGTCGCGCAATTGGGCCAGCGCGCCCTGATAATCCTTGGCGTCGATCTTGGCTTTCACGGCGGTGAGGTCGGGCGCGTCGTCGCCCTCGATGTCGTCGACGGCATAGGCCGGCATGACGGTGACGACGGGAACCACGGTCAGCACGGCGATGGCGCCGAGCAGGCCGAACAGGGCGTGCTTGCTGTAGAGGAACTGTTTCATTGTCTTTCTCGCTTGGGTTGGAGTTACCCGTTCAAATCTGAACGGGAGAGAAGCCGTAGGCATTGCCGTCCTTGACGAAGGTGCCGGTGCCCGGGAATGGGAAGTGCGAACCGGAAATGCGGATGTTGTCGGCAATCACCCGGTCGATGATCTTGTGGCGCGTGGCGATGGCCGTCGGCCCGTCCTGGTCGTAGCTGCCCTGCCATTCCGGATGCGGCGCCAGAAGGGCCGGCACATACATGGTGTCGGCCGAAATCATGATCTGCTCCTTGCCGGAGTTGGCGAGGTACACCGAATGTCCCGGCGTGTGGCCGGGGGCGGCGATGATCTGGATGCCGGGCGCGACCTCGGCGCCGTCCTCGACCAGCTTCCAGTTCTTCCACTTTGGAAAATTGTCGGCGATGCGCTTTCCCGCCGGCTTGCGGCCTTCCGCCAGTTTTCCCAGCCGGCTGGGGTCGGTCCACCAATTGTATTCGGTGGCGTTGACGATGAGCTCGGCATTGGGGAACACCGGCGCGCTGGTGCCCTTTTCCATCAGGCCCCAGACATGGTCAGGGTGGAAATGCGAGATCATGATGGTGTCGATCGCCTTGTAGTCGATGCCGGCGGCGGCCATGTTGGCCGGCAGGTGCGTGGCATTGGTCTGCCACTGGCCAACGCCCGAGCCGGCATCCATCATGATCAGCCGGCCGTTCATCTTCAGCACGACGACGGTGAGCGGAATGGGCATGAAGTCGGTGGTCAGGCCGGCCTTGGCGAGTGCCGCCTTGGTGTCGTCGACCGAGGCGTTCGCGATGAAGGCGGGGTCGTGCGGCTTGCGCCAGATGCCGTCATAGATGGCGGTGATCTCGATATCGCCGACCTTGTATCTGTAGAAACCGACAGTGGGTTCCACCGGCGTTTGCGCGAAGGCGGCCTGGGTGAATTCAAGCTTGCCGGCAAGGCCGAAGGCGGCAGCGGCGGCGGCCGAACCAAGCAATGTGCGACGTGTCATGCTGAACATGGTGATCTCCTTGTGAAGGTGATGGGAGGTGACGGAGGGCCACGCCACATGGCCCTCCGTCCTGATGCGGATTGGGTGGGACCTTGAGGGTGAGCCCCGACCCGTGAACTCAGTTGCCCGGGATCGGCGGGCCAACGAAGTCGCCCGCATCAGTCTGGGGAGCCGTCTGGCTGGGGCCGGTCGTCACCTTGGTGTCGACCTTCTTGTGGTGCGCCCCGTAAGGGATCGAAGCCGTGGCATTGCCATCGACTGAAGCGAGCGGCTGATTGAAGTCGTTCGAGAAGTGGTCACTGCCGGCGAAGGCAGTGCTCGAGGCAAGCATCATCGCAGCCACGCTGAGAGCGAGCTTGGTCATGTCGGTAGGTCCTTGTTCTGTTTCCTGGGTGCGTGCCGGAAGAATGGCCTCGCTACAGAGCAAGACCCGGGAGGGCCGCGCTTTATTCCCGGGCGTGGCGAGATTTTTTTGAGAGGGGGAATTAGGGGCTGGCGCAACGCAATCGGCGGTCACGCCCAGGGCAATCGTTTCAATCGCCAAAGTCGGCGCCGCCCCTCATCGCCCGGCAGGCAGGTAAGGGGCAGCGCAGAGGCCTGCAAAAGCGTTTCCTACTCCCCCACCACCTCCCGATACGCCCTCACCTGTCCATCCAGCCCGCGTATGCGCCAGTCCTCCCCGTCCCGCGCCTCGACATAACACGGCCCAAGCGGCACTTTGCCGCCACCCTCGGGCAGGTCCAGCACATAGACCGGGTTGCAGATGCCCGAGAGGCGCGCGCGCAGCGCGGCGGCAAGCGCCTGGCCCTCGGCGATCGTCGTGCGCCGGTGCGCCATGCCGCGCGCGAGGTCGCCGTGGTGGAGGTAATATGGCTTGACGCCCAGCCGGTACATCAGCTCGCGGCACAGTTCCTCCAGCACCTCGACCGTGTCGTTGACGCCCTTCAGCAGTACGCTCTGGTTGAGCAGCATGAAGCCGCCTTGCCTGAGCGTACGGCACGCCGTTTCGGTGGCGTCGGTGATCTCGCGTGCGTGGTTGAAATGGGTGACGACGGTGACCATCAGCCGGCCCTGCAGGGCAGCTATCAGCCCGGCGGTGATGCGCGAGGGCAGCGCCACCGGCACGCGCGTGTGAATGCGCAGCAGCCGCACATGGGCGATGGCCTCGATGCGGGCGCGGATCTCGGCCAGCGCCTTGTCGGGTAGCGACAGCGGATCGCCGCCGGTCAGGATCACCTCGCGGATCTCGGGATGCGCGGCGATGTATGCGAAGGCCGGCTCCAGCGCTTCGCGCGAATAGCCACGGCCGATCGAGGTCAGCGACTCCTTGCGAAAGCAGAACCGGCAATAGACGGCACATTGATAGGTCGGGAACAGCAGCACCCGGTCGGCATGGCGATGCGTCAGCCGCGGCACCGGGCTGAACCCGTGGTCGGCGATCGGATCGTCAAGCTCGCCCTCCTGCTCGATGAGTTCCTGCGGCTGCGGGATGACCTGCAGCCGGATCGGGTCGGCGGGGTCGTTCCAGTCGATCAGGTCGAGATAGGCTTTGGGGGCGCGCACCTTGTGGTTCGCGGCCGCCGCCTGCGCTGCGGCGCGCTCGGCTGGCGACAGCGGCAGGGACGCGAGATCACCGACATGGCGCACGCCGGCGCGGACATCGGCCTGCCAGGCTGCGTCGGCGTCTGCGCTCTGCGCGGCGTTTGGTGCGTGAAGGAGGTTGGAGTTTGACGTCATCGGTTTCTCGGGGTGGGTATGCTTGGGGCGGACCTATCGGGCGGAAGCGGGTTTCGGTCAACAGCCGCGCTTGCTGCGGATTGTCCCTGCCAAGGGTTGCGGCATCAGAACAAGTCCCCCTCTGCGTCTCGGCTTCGCCGAGCCAGGGGGACTTTCCAAATGCGATCACCACAAAGAAAGCGCGGGCCCAGGAATGAGCTCCGACCGCACGAAACCTTAGGTGTTGGAGCAAAATGGCATTACTCTGCGCAGTCTGGGGTTTCAGGGCAAGCGAATGGATTTCAGCTCAGGCCACGGCTACCTGCTCATCGGCGGCCTCATCCTGGTCGGCGCCGGGCTGCTGACCCTGTCGCTGATCGTCAATCTTCGCGTGGCCAAGAGTGTGCGCGACGATGTCCGCCATCGTGAAAAGTTGCTGGAATATTATCGCAACATATTTTCGCAGCTGGGCGTGATCATGATCGGCATCGGCGTGTCGCTGTTCATCTTCTTTTTTCAGCAGAATTATCAGGACCAGCGCAAACGCGAAACGGAGCTCCAGCAGGTTCTGGCCAAACTGGCGGCACGCATTGCGCGCGGCAGCGCCGCCGTCGGCTTCCTTGGCGAATTCGATGCGCTGCTGGATGATGGTGGGCCCTATGTCAGTCCGGAACTTGGTGGAACGAACGCGGCGATCAGCGCGCACGGAACAAAACTCGGCGAGCAGGTCGCCAAGATCCGCCTGGTCGAGCGCGACGTTGATGTTCACGAGTTCGACATCCTGAACCTGTCTCGCGATTTCGAATCGTCATTCGTCATCAACGAACTCAACCCGACGCTGTGGTTCAACATCGTGCGGGATGAGAGCGACATCAAATATGCCACCACCCAGCTCAGCCTGGACTACAAGGACCTGGCGGATGCAATTGGCGGCGAGCCAATCGAGGTTGCGATCGCCAATCCTGAAGGGGAGCGGAAGATCAAGCAGAAGGTGCTCGACATCTTTTATGATACCGACCTCTTGCGCCAACGGGCCAGGAGATTTCTCGGCCGTGCGTGCTGGCTTTTCAGCAACGGGCGCGGCTTCGTGAACCTTGCACCGGTCAAGGAGATCGAAGCCGATGCAAGGTCGCACCAGGAATGGATTGATCGGTCGAAACTCTTCCTGACGCAGCTGACGCCAGGCACCGGTGATTGCTTCAAATTGCTCCAGTTCGGCCCGGTGTCCTGAGCGCCGCCGACCTTCGGCAACACAGGAGTTGACCACCAAATTATCAGCCTCCACGCTGCCCCTCATTGCCCTGCCGGGCATTTCTCCCCGTGAACGGGGAGAAAGACGCTGGCCGCAACGTCGGCGGAACAGGCGCGACGGAGCGCGCGCTGCCCCACCAACTTTCGCCGCATCGACCACGACAACGATTTCAGGCATCTAGTACCCGGACAGCGCGCCATGAGGAGACAGCACGCCGCCAGGGAGGACTGCCATGACCAAGACGCCGCGCTATGACGACGCCCTCGCCCGCTTTCGCATCGAGGATGAAATCGCAAGACTTCAGGGCGATCCCGCGACGGGCATCAATGCCTGCATCGAATGCTGCGATCGCCACACCGGGCAGAACCGGCTGGCGTTGCGCGCGATCTCCGCCGACGGCCAGCTGCGCGAATTCACCTTCGACCAGCTCAGCGAGATGTCGGCGCGTGTCGGCACTATGCTGAAAGCCGCCGGCGTTGGTCCCGGCGATGTGGTGGCCGGCATGCTGCCGCGCATTCCCGAACTGGTGGCTGTCATTCTCGGCACATGGCGCATCGGCGCGGTCTATCAGCCGCTGTTCACTGCATTCGGCCCGAAAGCCATCGACCACCGGCTGAAGACCAGCGGGGCGAAACTCGTCGTCACCAACACGGCCAATCGCGGCAAGCTCGACGAGGTGGAGGACTGCGCTCGGGTGGCGACCATCCTTGCCCCCGGCGAAGCCCTGCCGGCCGGCGACATCGATTTCCGCGCCGCCTTTGCCGCCGCCTCGTCCGACTGCGAGCCCGTCCTTCGCAAGGGCGACGACCTGTTCATGATGATGTCGACGTCGGGCACCACCGGTTTCCCCAAGGGCGTGCCGGTGCCGCTCAGCGCGCTGCTGGCCTTCGGCGCCTATATGCGCGATGCCATCGGGCTGCGCTCCGATGATGTGTTCTGGAACATCGCCGATCCCGGCTGGGCTTACGGCCTCTACTACGCCATCACCGGGCCCCTGCTGCTCGGCATCGCGACGACGCTTTACGAAGGCGCCTTCAACGCACAAAGCACCTACGACATCATCGAGCGCCTGGGCGTCACCAGCCTCGCCGGTTCGCCCACCGCCTTCCGGCTGCTGCTCGCCGAAGGCGCGGCGTCCGCCGCCCGCGTCAAGGGGCGGCTCCGCGTCGTGAGCAGCGCCGGCGAGCCGCTCAACCCGGAAGTGATCCGCTGGTTCCACGCTCATCTCGCTGCTCCCATCCACGACCATTACGGCCAGACCGAGAACGGCATGATGGTCAACAACCACCACGGCCTGTCGCACAAGGTGCGCGTCGGCTCGGCCGGCTTTGCCATGCCGGGCTACCGCATCGTCGTGCTCGACGACGCCGGCCGCGAGCTTGGCCCCAACCAGCCGGGCATCCTCGCCGTCGACATCGCCAACTCGCCGCTGCGCTGGTTCGACGGCTATCACCGGTCGGAAACCCCAGCCATATCGGGGGGCTATTACCGCACCGGCGACACGGTAGAGTTCGAGCCGGACGGCTCGATCTCCTTCATCGGCCGGGCCGATGACGTCATCACCTCGTCCGGCTACCGCATCGGCCCGTTCGACGTCGAAAGCGCGCTCATCGAGCATCCGGCCGTCAACGAGGCCGCCGTCGTCGGCGTTCCCGATCCGCAACGCACCGAGATCGTCAAGGCCTTCGTGGTGCTGGCACCCGCCTTCAAGGGCAGCCCCGAACTCGCCAAGGAACTGGCACAGCACGTGAAAAAGCGGCTCTCGGCCCACGCCTATCCGCGTGAGATCGATTTCGTCAGCGAATTGCCGAAGACACCGAGCGGCAAGATCCAGCGGTTCTTGCTGCGCAAGGCGGAGGTGGAGAAGCGCAAGCGGACCTGAAGCAAGCCGGAAGAGTGGAAAACAACTCCGCCCTGCCCCAGACGCGGACATCGCCAAAGCCCAACCAAGGCCGTTCGGGCGAGATCAGTGCGACGCGGCCTCGGACCGATGCAGCAGCCTCCAGGTCGAGCCGACGCAACCGTGGAACCGCGCCGCGAAATGTTCGGCGGCGACGTCTTCCAAGCCGTCATCGACCAGCGCCTCGATGCTTCGCCGCATCAAGGCGAGTTGCATCTCCCGGGCGTGCTCGAAGTCCGCCTCGCTCATGATTGCCGTGACGTGGTAGGCGACAACGGGCTGGCCGAGGCACGACAGCAGGGCATTCGCTTCGGCTGTCACTGCCGTAACTGCTTCTTCGATCTTCATTCTGGCGCTCCTCATCAAAAATGATGCTGACGCCTCCCCGTTTGGCGACGGTGTTCCGCCGCTTCTTTTTTTGGAATTCAGCCTGTCGCGCACGGACGAAGCGGCGCGCCAGTAGATCTCGTGTATCCAGGCTCCCCGAAGAGCCCTCTGACCAAACCAGTATCCTGCAAATTTGAATCAAAGGCGACTGGATAGTTAATTGATGGTTAATGGGGCACGTTCGCATGGGGGCCGCCGCACAATAGCCACCAAGCCAAGCGATATGCATTCGAAATCGGAGGGTTAGATCATGCGGTTGATCTGGACGATCATGTTCGCGCTTGCAAGCAGCGCTGCTTTCGCGGCCTCGCCCGAGGACGATTACATCGCCGCGCGCGACAAGGCGATTTCAGCCATCGCCGCCCTCAACAGCGCGAACGCTCCCGTGGAAACGCTCGATGCGGCCGATGCGAAGGCGCGGGCCGACCTCGAAGGGCGCCTTTCCATCCTTCTCGGCCCCTTGGCGGTTACGGATTTCCCGGCAACCGGCACCATCAATCTGGAAAGCCTGAGCGACGCCGATGTCGGATACGGCATGCTCGACGGGCTGAGATACGCCAAGAGCGACGACAGCCCGAGCATCGTGGCAACGACGCGGGGGCTCCTTCAGCGCTGGCTCCAGTCCAGGGCCGCCGATACGGATGCGGGCCTCAGGCTGCCCACCGGCATCGATGAGGCGCTGAAGCTCGATGCCTTCTACACCCAGGCGATCAACAGCGACGCCGCCTTCTCGGGAACGCTCGACCTTCCGCTGAAGAAGCCCGAAGGCGCCGATATTGCCATTGCCCGACTTGGCGGCTGGACGCAGGACGTGGGGCCGATCTACGAGCAGCAGGTCGTCGTCACGCTCGTCAAGGGCAAGAGCGTCATGATCGCCTCGGCGCCCGCGGCCCCCGCTGTTCCCAGGATCGCCGCCTGCGACGCCCTGTGGACCTCGGCCAACGACGCCGCGCAGAAGCTGGCCGCCCAGGCTTCCGAGCAAAACGACGAAAAGGCGTATGACACCGCCAATGCCGCCTGGGAAAAAGGTGACGGCGACTACCGCGCCTGCATGTCCCAGAACCTGCCGGGCGACCCGGTCTTCCCCGCGCTTCTCGCCCAGGCGCAGGCACTTGCCGATCACATGGCCGGCAAGTAGGCCCCGGAGCGTCAGGGCATTGATCGAAAAGGTTACGGGGACAGCGCCCCCGGCCCTGCCGATAAAGGCGATTGGACTATCCGGAATATTATCGCTTGCCTTCGACAAGTGCGTTGAGCGATATCGGCTCGAATGCAAGGATCGTCGGCTGCAGCCAATGTCCTGAGGCCAATTCCGGCTATTCCAATGGGTTGCCACGATGCGATTATTCAAGCCTTTGGTCCGGGCGCTCAACAGGAACCCGCTGGTCCTGCGCGTAAAGTCCGTTCGCGACGTCGTCAGGAGAAACTATTTCCGTTCAAGATCTTCGGCTGAAGGCGCGGCTTTCGCGGATGCACTGAAACAGACCGGTTCGAAGCAGTTCTGCTTTGTGGTCGCCTTCAACACCCCCTGGGTCATCGATGCGATGACAAAGGCCTGGTTGATGTACTCCAAAAGCATGACACTCGTGGTCATCGACAATTCATCGAACGCCGCTGCCCGCGATGCCATCGGCCGCATCTGCGCCTCAAGGGGAATCAAGTATTTCGCCCTCCACAAGAACCCGGAGCGTCACCCCTCACGTTCCCATGGCGTGGCGCTGAACTGGATTTTCCATCACCTGATTTGCCGCCTCGAGCCTGACCTGTTCGGCTTCCTCGATCATGACTGCATTCCGGTCGCACCGCTGGACATACCAAGCCAGCTTGCGGACAAGATCGGCTATGGCGTGAAACGCGACGCCAACAGCAACTATCTGTACACGGCCGGCCCGAACGAAGCCGGGTGGTATTTCTGGCCCGGATTCTGTTTCCTGAAGTTCTCGGCCGTGAAAGGTCTCGACCTTGATTTCACGCCTCGCATGGAGTGGGGAATGGACACCGGGGGTGGGAATTGGCCGGTGTTTTATTCCCACGTGAAGCTGGATGATATCGCGGAAGCGTATGAAACGCTCGTCACGGTCCAGGCCGAAGGCACGGAGGGCGGCCACCAGATGGTCGATGGGAAGCTGTTCCACGTCCTGGGTGCGGCGGACAAGAAGTCGACGGTCAATATTGACGGCTACGGCAAGCGGCTGTCGACCTATATCTGGAAAACCTATCTCGGCGGTGTCGAAGGGCGGATCTTCAACGATTTCTGAGTCTGGAGCGGTCCATCGTTTCCCCGAAACGCGGAACCGCTTCATCTCTTCGTCTGACGCAATTTCAGGAAAACCGTTTCACTTTTCTGAAATGGCATTAGCTCCGCAATCCCGGCGCCTCGTGCCCCGTGCGTTCAACATATTCCGTATAGCCGCCGCCATAGGTGTGGACGCCCTCGGGCGTCAGTTCCAGCACGCGGTTGGAGAGCTTCGCCAGGAAGTGCCGATCATGCGAGACGAACAGCATCGTGCCTTCATACTGCGAAAGTGCTGTGATCAGCATTTCCTTGGTGGTGATGTCCAGATGGTTGGTCGGCTCGTCCAGCACCAGCAGGTTGGGCGGATCGAACAGCATGAGCGCCATGACCAGCCGCGCCTTCTCGCCTCCTGAAAGCACGCGGCAGCGCTTCTCGATCTCGTCGCCGGAAAAGCCGAAGCAGCCGGCCAGCGCGCGCAGCGGCGCCTGGCCCGCCTGCGGAAACGCGTCCTCCAGCGTCTGGAACACGGTGCGTTCGCCTTCCAAGAGGTCCATGGCGTGCTGGGCGAAATAGCCCATCTTCACGCTCGGGCCACGCGCCACCGTGCCGTCGTCGGGCTCGGAAGCGCCGGCCACCAGTTTCAGCAGCGTCGATTTGCCGGCGCCGTTGACGCCCATGATGCACCAGCGCTCGCGCCGGCGGACCTGGAAATCCAGCCCCTCATAGATCGTGCGGTTGCCATAGCGCTTGTGGATGTTCTTCAAGGTCACCACGTCCTCGCCCGAACGCGGCGCCGGCTGGAACTCGAACGACACGGTCTGGCGGCGCTTGGGCGGCTCCACCTTGTCGATCTTGTCCAGCTTCTTCACCCGGCTCTGCACCTGGGCTGCATGCGAGGCGCGCGCCTTGAAGCGCTCGATGAAGGCGATCTCCTTGGCCAGCATCGCCTGCTGGCGGTCGAACTGCGCCTGCTGCTGCTTGTCGGCGATCGCGCGCTGCTGCTGGTAGAATTCGTAATTGCCGGAATAGGCGGTCAGCGAGCCGCCGTCGATCTCGACGATCTTGTTGACGATGCGGTTCATGAACTCGCGGTCGTGCGAGGTCATCAGTAGCCCGCCGTCGAAGTTCTTGAGGAAGGATTCCAGCCAGATCAGGCTTTCGAGATCCAGATGGTTGCTTGGCTCGTCGAGCAGCAGCGCGTCGGGGCGCATCAGCAGGATGCGCGCCAGCGCCACGCGCATCTTCCAGCCGCCGGACAGTTTTCCGACATCGCCGTCCATCATTTCCTGCGAGAAGCCCAGGCCATCCAGCACCTCGCGCGCGCGGCCATCCAGCGCATAGCCGTCCAGTTCCTCGAAGCGGTGCTGCGCCTCGCCATATTTCTGGATGATATCATCCATCTCGTCGGCTCGGTCGGGGTCGCCCATGGCGACCTCCAGCTCGCTCATCTCGCGGATCAGCTCACTCACTGGACCGGCGCCGTCCATGGTCTCGGCCACAGCACTGCGGCCGCCCATCTCGCCGACATCCTGGCTGAAATAGCCGATGGTCACGCCGCGATCGACCTGCACCTGGCCCTCGTCGGGCAGCTCCTGCCCGGTGATCATGCGAAACAGCGTGGTCTTGCCCGCGCCATTGGGGCCGACGAGTCCGACCTTCTCGCCCTTCTGCAGGGCAGCCGAGGCTTCGATAAAGACAATCTGTCGGCCGTTCTGCTTGCCGATGCTTTCGAGACGAATCATGATTTTCCGGGGAGGTCTGGAAATTGAAGGGGATTTTCCCCGGGCCCTTACGCGATCGGCGGCGTGCGCGAAAGCTTGCAAACGGCTCCCGCGCGAAAAAGCCGCTCCTGACGGGCCGCGACCGGGCGTCGTTGGCAGCGCCCAGCGCCTGCGCTTCTTGTGGGCTGGTGCGGCGCATGCAAAGCTTCTCGGACCCTATTGTATCTAGCGCTCATCAAGTTCGGGATCGTTTCGAGCGATCCGGCGTTAATTTGGGTGAGAGGCTGGGCTGGTGTGACGGACGACCCCATAAAGAAAATCGACGAGCCCGGAACCGGGCCGAACCAGAAGCGGCCACGGGCTCGCCATGACGGCAAGAACAGTCTCCTGCTGGCCAACAGGAAGCGCGCCGCCAGCGCCACCGGAAACGTCTCCCATGGCATTTCGACCGTCCCGGTCATAGGCATCGGCGCGTCGGCCGGCGGCATCGAGGCGCTCAGCCACTTCTTCGACGCCATGCCGGCAGACAGCGGCTGCGCCTTCGTGGTTGTTCTGCATCTCGATCCGAAGCGCGAAAGCGAGATGGCGAATGTGCTGGGTGCCCGCACGGCGATGTCGGTTGTTCAGGTCATCGATGGCATGCGGATCGCACCCAACCACGTCTATGTGATTGCACCCAATTCCGACCTGCGGATTGGCGACGGCGCCTTGCACGTGTCGAAGCCGGTCGCCCCACGCGGCCAAGGGCATCCCGTCGATGTGCTGTTCAGTTCACTGGCCGCGGACCAGCACCGACGAGCCGTTGCCATCGTGCTCTCCGGCACCGGAAGCAACGGCACCGAGGGCCTCAAGGACATCCGGGCCGAGGGTGGCATGAGCCTGGTGCAGGCGCCCGAGACAGCCAAATTCGACGGCATGCCTCGAAGTGCGATCGCGGCTGGCATGGCCGATCATATTCTATCTGCGGAAAAAATGCCGGAGGTTCTGCTTGCCTACATGCGCCACGGCTACGTCTCCCCGGAAACAGAGATCGAGGCCGCTTCGCCGGACGGCCATGCGACGATCGAGCAGGTACTGGACCTCGTGCGGGCTCACGGCGGGCCTGATTTCCGCACCTACAAGCGAAGCACGCTCAAGCGCCGCGTTCACCGCCGTATGGGTCTGCGGAACATCGAGACGCTGGACGAATATATCGATGACTTGCGCACCAGACCGGAGGAAGTCCACGCACTGTCCGGAGACCTGATGATCAGCGTCACCGCATTTTTCCGCGACGCTGAAGCGTGGGAGGCACTTGCCGAACTGGTAATCGCGCCATTGGTCGCGGAACGCACGACCGGCGGTTCGATCCGGGTCTGGGTGCCAGCCTGTTCCACAGGCGAGGAGGCCTATTCCATCGGCATGCTGGTGACCGAACTGGCTGAAGCGGCCGGAAAGCGTTTCGACCTGAAAGTCTTCGCGACGGATGCCCAGGAAGTCAATCTGCGCAAGGCCCGCGATGGTATCTACCCGGCCGCCGCCATAGCCGGTTTCCCCGCCTCTCGCTTGCACCGCTTCTTCGAGAAGCTCGACGGAACCTGGCAGGTGCGCAAGGCGCTTCGCGACATGGTCGTGTTCGCGGCACAGAATCTGCTGCGCGATCCGCCGTTTTCCCGCATGGACCTGGTCTCATGCCGCAACGTTCTGATCTACCTGGAACCGGAAGCGCAGCAGAGAATCCTTGCCCTTTGCCACTTCGCCCTGCGGCCGGGCGGCCATCTGTTTCTTGGCAATGCCGAAACGATCGGCCGGTATGAAGACCTGTTCGAGACGGCGTCGAAGAAATGGCGTATTTTTCGACGCCTGGGACCGACCCGGCACGATCTCATCAACTATCCAGCGCCGAACGGTTCCAGGGAGCGACACGCCATAGACAAGATTCTTTCGCCTGCAACCGAGCAAAACGTTCCGGCGGCCGAAATGGCACGCCGCGCATTGCTTGAGCGCTATGCACCCGCGTCGGTTTTGATCGATCACCAGGGCCGCGTTCTCTATTTCCACGGGAGGACCCGGGACTATCTGGAGCAGCCGCCGGGCGAGCCGACCAGGGATTTGCTGACCATGGCCCGCGATGGGCTGGGTTCCAAACTTCGCGTGGCGCTGCGCGAAGCGGTCAAGGACGACAAGAGCGTGACCGTCAGCGCCCGCATGCGGGAGAGCAAGTCGGGTCGGTCCGTGGTGATGACGGTGATGCCGCTGCCGGAGTCTTCCCGCGACGGACGGTTCCTGCTGGTAAGCTTCGCGCCCGCACCGTCACCGCAGGAGCCGGCCGACGCTCGCCCGCGAGAATGCGGCTGATGCGTCGGCTGGCGAACGCGCGCTGCTGGATGAATTGAAGGCCTCGCGCGCCGAATTGCGGACCACCATTGAACAGATGGAAACGACCAACGAGGAATTGAAGGCCTCGAATGAAGAAGCCACCTCGATGAACGAGGAGCTTCAATCCACGAATGAGGAACTGGAGACGTCGAAGGAGGAGTTGCAGTCGTTCAATGAGGAGTTGAACACCGTCAACAGCCAGCTTCAGCACAAGATCGGCGAACTGGAGCACGCCACCAACGATCTGAACAATCTGCTGGCCGGGTCCGATACGGCAACCCTCTTTCTCGACACCCATTTCCGCGTCAAATGGTTTTCCCCCGCCACCAAAGCGCAGTTCGACCTCGTGTCATCCGACATAGGACGCCCTATCGGCCACTTCGCTCGAAAGTTTTCCGACAAGGAGCTTTTGACGGATGCTGAAACGGTGCTGAGGAAACTCACCACCATCGAAGCCGAAGTCCCCAGCGACTCCGGCCGCTGGTATCTGCGGCGCATGCTTCCCTATCGCACGCTGGACAACCACATAGCCGGCGTTGTCATTGCCTTCAGCGACATCACCGCGCAGAAACAGGCCGCCGACGCGGTCAATGAGGCGCGCATCTATGCTGAAGCCATTGTCCAGACGGTAAGGCAGCCACTTCTGGTTCTCGACGGGGATCTGCGCGTTCAGTCCGCCAACAGTGCTTTCTACAATCTGTTCAAGGTTGCGAAGAACGAGGCCGAAGGCCGTTTGATCTACGAAATTGGAAGCAGTCAATGGAACATACCGGCGCTGCGAACGCTGCTCGAGGCGGTTATTCCCAAGGACGAGCAAGTCACGGATTTCGAGATCGAGCACGACTATCGTGACATCGGATCGCGATCCCTGTTGTTCAATGCGCGCCGGCTGGCGCGCAACGGTGGCCGCGACAATTTGATCCTGCTGTCCATCGAGGACGCCACGGAGCACAGGCGCAGTGAAGCCGCGCTCCGCGAGAGCGAAACCCAATACCGGGCTCTTTTCGATTCGATCGACGAGGGGTTCTGCATCATCGAGAGGACCGACACCCAGCCGGGCACGCCAATCGATTTTCGATATATCGAGGCCAATCCTGCCTTCGAAAGTCAAAGTGGCATCGCCGATGTTGTGGGCAAAACCATCCGGGACGTCGTTCCGGGAGAATCGGAAGAATGGCTCAAGACCTATGATGCTGTCTTGAAAAGTGGGGAGCCAATCCGGTTCGAGCGCGGTCTCATAACGAACGGACGCGTATTGGAGCTCTATGCGTTTCCCCTTGAGGGTATCCGGCGGCGACGGCTTGCGGTCATCTTCCAGGACATCACCGCACGCAAGCGTGCGGAGGCGGCAGGCGAGCAGCTGGCAGCGATCGTCGGTTCCTCCGATGACGCGATCATAAGCAAGAACACCGATGGCATCATCGCCAGCTGGAACAAGGCCGCGGAGCGGCTCTTCGGTTACACGGCCGATGAGATCATCGGCAAATCCATCATGCTGCTGATCCCCACCGACCGACACGAGGAGGAAGTGGATATTCTCGAAAGCATCCGTCGCGACGAGCACATTGACCATTTCGAGACCATTCGCCTGCGCAAGGACGGCAGCCACGTCTGGGTGTCGTTGAGCGTATCGCCGCTCAAGGACGCCGAAGGCAAGATCATCGGCGCGTCGAAGATCGCGCGGGACATGACCGAGCGCAGGCGCGCCGACGAGCACCGAAAGATCATGGTCGGCGAACTCAACCACCGTGTCAAAACACGCTGGCGGTGGTGCAGTCGATCGCATCACAGACACTTGGTCATGCGGCGACGATCGAGGAAGCGCGCCAAGCCTTCGGCTCGCGATTGCTGAACCTGGCGCAGGCGCACGACGTGCTGACCCGTGAAAGCTGGGCGGGCGCCGACCTCACCGAGATCATCCTCGATACGGTCAAGCCGCATGCCGGCGGGGAAAATCGCTTCCGTATCGATGGACCGCACGTGAAGCTTTCGCCCGGTGCGGCACTCGCCGTCTCGATGGCGCTGCACGAACTATCCACCAACGCGGCGAAATATGGCGCGCTGTCGCGCGATGAGGGGCACGTTGTCATTGTGTGGCACCTGCCGGGGAGCGGCGCTGATCGGCGCTTGAATCTCAGCTGGACCGAAAGCGGTGGCCCAGCCGTGGTTACTCCGAAAAGCAAGGGTTTTGGGTCGCGGCTGATCGAACGAGCACTCGCGTCGGAACTTGGTGGCGAGGTCCGCGTTTCATATGGATCGTCCGGTGTTGTGTGCACGATAGATGCGCCGTTGCCCGAGCGAACAGAACAGGCGGGGAAACCGGGTGCCGAACCACACAGCCAGAAGAATCCTGATCGTCGAAGATGAATTCCTGCTCGCCATGGACCTTGAATATTTGTTGGCGGGAATGGGACACACAGTGGTGGGCCTGGCCACTCGCGTGCCGACAGCGGTGGAACTTGCCCTGCGAGCCGACATCGACTTCGCGATTCTCGACCTCAATTTGGCGGGAATACAAACGTTCCCTGTCGCCGACATCCTGAGACAACGGGGCATCCCTTTTATCTTCGCAACGGGCTACGGCTCGGCAGGG
Source organism: Mesorhizobium sp. PAMC28654 (assembly GCF_020616515.1). Taxonomy (GTDB): domain Bacteria; phylum Pseudomonadota; class Alphaproteobacteria; order Rhizobiales; family Rhizobiaceae; genus Mesorhizobium. Next base: position 6,155,846 of record NZ_CP085135.1, on the reverse strand, counting down.
CTGGTGGACGGATACCGTGATGAGCCAACACTGCAGAAGCCGTATCAACCGGAAGAACTGCAGCGACTGATCGCGGAGGCTGCCTGGATTAGAGCATGATCCCGAAAAGTGGGAACCGGTTTTATCGGACAAACGGTCTCCCGGTTTGTCCAGAGATCATGATCAAACAACAAGATAGAGCCGCATCCCGATTCCATCGGGATGGAGCTAGTTTTCGATAGCGTTATCGCTGACAGCCCGGTCTCGACCATTCCCAACCGGCGCAATTCCAGAGGACTCCGGCGTGATCCAGTCCTGCTCAACGAGGTCGCGGAGCTTGTAGGCCCGATCCATCGCCTGCTTGCTAGCCGCATGCCACTCGGCGGCGGCGACAGGTTCAGCGGTACGGATATGTTCGGCCATCTGCAGGCAGAATTCGGCTCGCTCATTGAGGAACCTCACCGCGGCGCGCATGACCTTTTCCATCTCTTCAAATTGTGCGGCCGCCATGACCTCGGCGGTGTAGGTGTGCCCGATGTGGCAGTCGAATTTGACGATTGACCCAACCACCCGTCTCTTTAGAGCTCCGCCGCATTCCGGACAGGTGACGGTCAGCGGCCGCTCGAATCTGTTGCCGTTGATTTTCTCGGGCTCCGCCCCGGCATTCTGTTGTGAAGGGGAGATTGGCATGGCCGCTGCCTTTCTGTCTGATCCGTTGACCAATTCAACAAGCAACTTCGGGATAGCCGTCAGTGGTAGGCAATAATCCGGCCTGACATGGGCGGCGGCGCTTCTCGGCATGTCAGGATGGGCCGCGTCTTCGGGATCCTGCACGATGGCGACGCCGCCCCGCAGTTTTATCTCCAGGAGGCCGAGCGTCCCATCGTTCAGATTGCCCGTCAGGATAACGCCCGCGGCCTTCGCACCATAGTTTGCGGCAACGCTGCGGAATAGCGGATCGATGGCCGGCCGGGAGCAGTTTTCCTTTGGGCCTCGCGAGAGGTGCAATCTACCGTCGTTGACTGTCAGATGGCGATCGGGCGGTGCAAGGTAGATGTGGCCTGGAACTATCGTTTCGCCGTCCTCGGCGTGCTTAGCCGGCATCGACCCAGCCGCGGTCAAAAGCGCCGGCAACTCGCTTTTGTGGGCGCCGATATGTTGGACGACCAAAATAGCCGCCGGAAAATCCGCCGGCAGTGCGCCTGCCAGCAGACGCAGCGCGCTTACGCCCCCTGCGGAAGCACCGATGACGACTATCGAAGTGCGTGCCATTGGAAACCTGTGAACTCGGGGCCTAGCTTCCTGTCTCGATCATTTGTTTGGATTTCGCCTACACCTTGTCCGTGCGGCGCGGGTTGCTCGCTCGTCTCGATCATTGTCGATTCGAAACTGGTTCAGTCGTCAACCTTCATTCTTGGTTTTCCGGGCTTCCTGCTCGCCCTTGGCCTTGCCATGCTCCTTGGCGAGTTCCTTGGCCTGCCGTGGCGAGACGTCGGTTTGCTCGGCTATACGCAAAGCCTCCTGGTCGGAAATGCGATGGTCTTTCGATGGGGTATTTGCCATTGAAACCTCCAAAAGGGGCCCGCCGAACGCCGGCGGGCCTCCTGTTCGCTCAGGCTGCTTCCGCTTGCTGGTTGACGACTGTCATGGCGATGCCCGTCAGGGCTTCATCGGTCGCCTTTTCTTCCTTCAACGTCGCGTCAAGCAGCGCCACCGCGTCCTTCAGGCCAAGCTCGTTGGCCCATGTGCGCATCGTGCCGTAGCGTGAAATCTCATAGTGCTCGACCGCCTGCGCGGCTGCCAGAAGCCCGGCGTCGAGCGCTGGCGACCCCTTGTATTCTTCCATGATTTCCGCGCCCTCGTCGGTGATGCCGACGATCGCCGCGCAGGTCTTGGCCTGCGGCTTCTTGTCGATGATGGCGAACACTTTCTCGAGGCGGGCGACGTGCCCCTGGGTTTCGGTGCGATGCTTCTCGAAGGCGGCCTTCAAGTCGGCACTCTGGGCCGCCTTGGCCATCTTGGGCAAGGTTGCGAGTATCTTCTTCTCGGCAAAATAGATGTCTTTCAGCGTGTCATGAAAAAGGTCTGCGAGCATTTTCTGTCTGGCCATTGTGTTCTCCTGTGGGACTTACCCTCGCAGGGACAATGAGCGGTCCAGTGAATTGTTCCGCGCCATCACCAGGCGTCGTTTAGCGAGCGTCCTTAGTTGCTGAAAGACGCGGTCGTCTCCTCGTGCGGCGGCTGGCAAGGTCTGATTTCGCAGGGCTTTGAGACATCGCCAAAGCCCGGCCAATACCCCATGACATGTCGGAACCTCATGGCCTGGCGGACATTGTGGCTGAGATCGTCATCTCCAAAACCCGGAAAGGAACAAGCCATGGCCAAGTCTCCAAGCCGAAATGCCGGCAGCCAAGCCGTCATTCATGACCAGAAACTGGTTCGAGGCGAAGGAGGCGAATTGCACCAACATGCCGGCGGATCCACCCCTGTGCTGACGACCGCGCAGGGCGGCCCGGTTTCCGATGATCAGAATTCGCTGAAGATCGGCGCGCGTGGCCCGACCGTGCTGGAGGATTTCCATTTCCGCGAAAAGATCTTTCATTTCGATCACGAACGCATTCCCGAGCGCGTCGTGCATGCGCGCGGCTACGGTGCACACGGCTATTTCGAAACCTACCAGCCGCTGTCCAAATACACGCGCGCCGACATCTTCCAGCGCGCCGGCGAGAAGACGCCGGCCTTCGTCCGCTTCTCCACCGTGGCCGGCAACAAGGGCTCGGCCGACCTGGCGCGCGATGTGCGGGGGTTTGCCGTCAAGCTCTACACAAAGGAAGGCAACTGGGACATCGTCGGCAACAACATGCCGGTGTTCTTCATCCAGGACGCAATCAAGTTTCCCGACCTCATCCATTCCGTAAAGGAAGAGCCCGATCGCGGCTTCCCGCAAGCACAATCAGCGCATGACAATTTCTGGGATTTCATCTCGCTGACCCCCGAGAGCATGCACATGATCATGTGGGTCATGTCCGACCGGGCCATCCCGCGTTCCCTGCGCTTCATGGAAGGGTTCGGCGTCCACACATTCCGCATGATCAACGCCAAGGATGAATCCACCTTCGTGAAATTCCACTGGAAGCCCAAGCTCGGCATGCAGTCCGTCGCCTGGAACGAGGCGGTGAAGATCAACGGCGCCGATCCTGACTTCCATCGCCGCGACCTGTGGGAAGCGATCCAGGCCGGCAATTTCCCGGAATGGGAACTGCAGGTGCAACTGTTCGACCAGGCGTTCGCCGACAGTTTTGATTTCGACGTCCTCGACGCCACCAAGCTGATCCCCGAGGAAATCCTGAAGCCGGTCCCGGTCGGCCGCCTCGTGCTCGACCGCATGCCCGACAATGTCTTCGCCGAGACCGAGCAGGTCGCGTTCATGACCCAGAACGTGCCGCCAGGGATCGATTTCTCCAACGACCCGCTGCTTCAGGGCCGGAATTTCTCATACCTCGACACGCAGATAAAGCGGCTGGGCGGGCCGAACTTCACGCATATCCCGATCAACGCGCCAAAGTGCCCGTTCCACAATTTCCAGCAGGATGGCCATATGGCCATGCGCAATCCCGTAGGCCGCGTGAACTACCAACCCAACTCCTTCGGCGAAGGCCCAAGGGAATCGCCGCAGCGCGGCTTCCGCTCGTTTGCCGAGGCAGAGCAAGGCCAGAAGCAGCGCATCCGCGCCGAGAGCCTTGCCGATCATTACAGCCAGGCACGGCAGTTCTACATCAGCCAGACGCCGCCGGAGCAAGGCCATATCGCCGATGCGCTGACCTTCGAGCTCAGCAAGGTGCAGACACCGGTCATCCGCGAACGGATGGTGTCTCACCTGCTCAACATCGACGATGGCCTGGCGGCCAAGGTCAGCGACGGTCTTGGGCTGAAGGCGATGCCCAAGCCCGCCGATGCCGCCGTCGCCACCCGGCAGGATTTGGCCGAAGCGCCGTCGCTCAGCATACTGGCGAAGGGGCCGGAGCGGTTCGAGGGCCGCAAGCTCGGCATCCTCGTCACCGACGGCACCGATGCGGCGCTGCTCAAGGCGTTGACCGGAGCGCTGACAAAGGCCGGAGCCAGTTTCGAGATCATCGCCCCCAAGGTCGGCGGCGCCAAGGCCAGCGACGGCAGCCTGATCGAGGCGCACCAGATGATCGGCGGCGGTCCGTCGGTGCTCTATGACGCGGTTGCATTGCTGCCCGCTACAAGCGCCGTGCCAGGACTGGTGAAGGAAGCGACCGCGCGCGATTTCGTGGCCGACGCTTTCGCCCATTGCAAGTTCATCGGCTATGTCGATGCCGCCATGCCGCTGCTGGAAAAGGCTGGCATCGCCGGCATGCTCGACGATGGTTTTGCGCACCTCTCCGGCCCCAAGGACACGGCCGAATTTCTGACGAAGTTGGGCGCGCTGCGTTTCTGGGCGCGCGAGCCGAAGGTGAAGATGTAGCGGCTAGCGCATCAAGCCTGCCGCACGCAAGGCATCCTCGATGACCTTGGTTATGCCGGCGGACGAACCGCGTGCCTCAGGCCGCTGTTCGTCCGTCGGGTCCAGGCGGACCGCGCGCGGCTTTTCCTTCGAGCTGTAGGCTCGAATAGCCGTGCCGGACGCGGGCACTGCCGAGGCGGCGTCTGTTTGCGCCGGGCGACGTGCGCCGGCTTTCGCAATACCCCAGAAGCTGGCGATATGATGTGTGGAGGATATCCCCACATCCAGCATGAATGGCCCTGCCCGACCTATTCCGTCATCGCCATTCGTCTTCAATGGCGTGCCATGGCCCATGCCGACAATGCTATAGCGCTCGACCACTTCGCGGCCATCGGCGTCGCACCAGACCTGCCGCTTCTGTCCGTCGACGGTTTCCACGCGTGTGGGCTTGGCGCCCAGGCCATGCACCCCTTGCCATTGAGCGAGGATTGCATCCGCGTTGGACGGCACGACGGTCGTGTCGGCCGAGCCCTGCCAGACCGAAATCCTCGGCCAGGAACCCTTGTGCGGCGAGGCCTCGCGCAAGCGCATCTGCAGTTCGGCTATCGACTGACCGCCATGGCCGCGCATGCGGTCGAACGCCTCGGGGATCGTGGAAGCGCTGCCATAGGCAAGTCCGGCGATTATTGCGCCGCCGGTGAACACTTCCGGATAGGCAGCCAGCATCGCCGTCGCCATGGCGCCGCCCGCCGACAGGCCGGTGATGTAGATTCGCTTGCGGTCGAGACCATGGGCGACGACCACGGCTTCGATCATCTGGCGGATGGAAAGCGCTTCGCCGCTGTCACGGCTGATATCTCCGGGCACGAACCAGTTGAAGCAGAGATTGGCATTGTTGGCGCGTTGCTGCTCGGGAAACAGGACCGCGAAACCCTCCTGGTCCGCGAGCTGTGACCATCCGGAACCATGATCGTAAGCGGCCGCGCTCTGAGTGCAGCCATGCAGCACGACGACGAGTGCCGCATTCCCGGGAATATTCCCGGGAATGTAGGCGCGTGCACGCAAGGCGCCGGGATTGGAGCCGAATCCGGTCACGTCCGACAAACGGTCTGGATAATTGGAGTGCGAAGCACCCTGCCGGCCGCTCATCGCGCTCAGGCGAGCGATCGTGTCTGATATGTTTCGCAACTCGGTACCCTTGCCGCCGGAATGGCGGATGTCCGCGCACAACGCACTTGCAGCAATATCGTTGCTGCACCGCACAATAACAAGCCGTGGCGTACCTGGAGTCGTGCGACGGCCCCTTGCCGGACCCGCTACTTCGCGTCGTGCCCACTACTTCGCATCGTGAAAAATAATCCCCACAGTATGCCGCATGCCCGATCGCAGGCGGCTGACGCCGTGCCGCAAATTCACCCGATAATTGCCCTTCGTGCCCTGCACCGGGCGGTTGTGGACGGCGAAGACCACGGCATCGCCCTGCCTGAGCGGCACCACCTCGACCCGGCTCTGCATGCGCGGGCGCTGCTCCGTCAGCACGAACTCGCCGCCGGTGAAATCCTCGCCCGGCTCCGACAGCAGGATCGCCACCTGCAGCGGAAAGGCGAGATCGCCATAGAGGTCCTGGTGCAGGCAGTTGAAGTCGCCGGGCACGTATTGCAGCAAAAGCGGCGTCGGCCTTGTCTGGCCCTGGTCGCGGCATTGTTTCAGGAGCGCGGCGTGCTCGGCTGGATAGCGCTGGGCCTGCCCCATGCGCTCGTTCCACTCATTGGCGACCGAAGCGAGACGAGGATAGAGCGCGCTGCGCAGGCTCCCGATCAGGTCGGGAAGCGGATAGCGGAAATAGCGATACTCGCCCTTGCCGAAGCCGTGCCGGGCCATGTGGATATGGCTGCGGAAATGGCCTTCCTCCGGATAGAGGCCGGCGATCTGCCGGCACTCGTCAGGTGACAGGAGTTTTTCCATCACCGCGCAGCCATGGCCGCTCAATTCGCTACCCAGAGCCGCCCAGTCATATCGGGCGACACGGTCCTCGGTCAGCCGGGCAGCGACATTTATCGAATGGATGGTCATGGCCTTGCCTCCTGCGGTTTTTCCAACTTGAGCGTCGTCGAAACGGCGCCGGCAAGCCACCCGTTTCCTGCGTGAGTGGCGCAGACCGGGAGGCCGATGCCGACGCCGGGCTTGCCCAGGCTATCACCGGCCGGATTGTTCCCAGATTTTCCTACGGAAAAGACACAGCCTCCCTTGCCGCCGTCGGAACACATTCCATTTGATTGGACACATCGCGCGAGCCGATGCCAATTGTGCACGCGGGGGATGTGGACAAGCGAGGATCGGCCGATGATTGCGCTGAACGTGAATGGCCAGGACCGCAACGTCGATGTTCCCGACGACATGCCGCTGCTGTGGGTGTTGCGAGACGTCATCGGCCTGACCGGCACCAAGTTCGGCTGCGGTATCGCTCAGTGCGGCGCCTGCACGGTGCAGCTTGACGGGCAACCCGTCCGCTCCTGCGTCCTGCCTGTCGCTTCGGTCGGTTCACGGCATGTCACCACCGTCGAGGCGATCGGCGCGACGCCCTCTGGCAAGAAAGTGCAGCAGGCCTGGCTCGACCTCGAAGTGATCCAGTGCGGCTATTGCCAGTCCGGGCAGATCATGTCCGCCTCGGCGCTTCTCGACCGCACGCCCGATCCGAGCGACAGCGACATCGACGCGGCCATGTCCGGCAACATCTGCCGATGCGGCACCTACACGCGGATCCGAGCGGCGATAAAACAGGCCGCCAAGGCCTGAGGAACGGGAGACAGCCAGCATGAGCAAGCCATTCTCCCCCTCCCCGACCTCTCCAGCGAAACCAGGCCGCTCGCGCCGGGCCTTCCTGCAAGGCAGCGGCCTTCTTCTGGGCTTCGCCATGCTTGGCGCCGGCATCAGGCCGGTGCTTGCCTCGACCGACCCTGTCGAGGGCGACGTCTCCGCCGCCTTCGCACCCGATGCCTTCATCCGCATCGGCAGCGACGGCAAGATCACCTTCATCCTGCCCAACATCGAAATGGGACAGGGCACGCATACCGGCGAGGCCACGCTGATCGCCGAGGAACTGGAAGTCGGTCTCGATCAGGTGAGCGTCGTCGACGCACCGCCCAACGACAAGCTCTATGCCACCGCCGCTCTTGGCGGCCAGGCGACGGGCGGCTCCACCTCGATGCGTGCCACCTGGGAGTCGCTGCGCAAGGCCGGCGCCACGGCGCGCATGATGCTGGTTGCTGCAGCGGCCGCGCAATGGTCGGTTCCAGCATCGGAATGCGTGGCCAAACTGGGTGTTGTCACGCACCAGCCGACCGGCAGGCAGCTTGCCTATCGCGCACTCGCCGATGCGGCGGGCAAGCAGCCGGTACCCAGCGACGTAAAACTCAAGGATCCCAAGGATTTCGAACTGATCGGCAAGTCGCTGCGCAGGGTGGACACGGCGGGCAAGGTCAATGGCGCGGTGATCTACGGCATCGACGTGCGCGTGCCCGGCATGAAGGTGGCGACCGTATCCGCCTGCCCAGTCCTTGGCGGCACGCTGCGGGATGTCGACGAGAAGGCCGCGCGCGCCATTCCCGGCGTGCGCGATATTGTCCGGCTGCCCAACGCCGTGGCCGTCATCGGCGATCATTTCTGGGCCGCTAAGAAGGGGCTGGCGGCGCTCGACATCACCTGGAACGATGGCGCCAATGAAAAACTCGGCAGCGCCGATATCATGACAGCCCTGAAGGCCGCGTCCGAGCACAAGACGCCGATCATGGCGCGCAAGGAAGGCGACGTGGAAGGCAAGTTGAAATCGGCATCGAAGACGGTCGAGGCGGCCTATGAACTGCCGTTCCTCGCCCATGCGCCGATGGAGCCGATCAACTGCGTCGTGCATGTTCGCGCCGACGAATGCGAGATCTGGGTCGGCACGCAGGTGCCAACCCAGGCTCAGGCCGGCGCGGCACAGGTCACCGGCTTCCCGCTCGACAAGATCATCGTCCACAACCATCTGATCGGCGGCGGCTTCGGCCGCCGGCTGGTCGCTGAATCGGTTGCGCAGGCCGTGGCGATCGCCAAGCAGGTGAGCTACCCGGTCAAGGTGATCTGGACCCGCGAGGAAGACATCCAGCACGACCTCTACCGGCCCGCCTATTACGACCGGATCTCCGCCGGGCTCGGCCCGGATGGTCTGCCGGTGGTCTGGATCGACCATGTCGCCGGCGGCTCGGTGCTGGGCAACTATATTCCCGGCGGCTGGCCGGACGACAAGCTTGACGACGACGCCGTCGAGGGCGCGGTCAAGCCGCCCTATGACCTGCCGGTCATCCAGGTCGACTGGGTGCGCCAGGATCCGCCGGTGCCGATCACCTGGTGGCGCGGCGTCGGTTCCACACACAATGTCTTCGTCGTCGAAAGCTTCATGGACGAACTCGCCAACGCGGCGGGCAAGGACCCTGTCGAGTATCGCCGGGCGCTGACGAAGAACCAGCCGCGCGCGGCGGGCGTGCTGGAACTGGTGGCCGAAAAATCCGGCTGGGGCACGCCCATGCCGGTCGGCTCGGGACGCGGCATTGCCCTGCACGATGCCTTCGGCAGCTATATGGCGGCGGTTCTGGAAATCTCGGTGGCATCGACCGGCGAGATCACGCTGCACCGGGCGGTGGTGGCGGTGGATTGCGGCATCGCCATCAACCCCAACACCGTCGAGGCGCAGATCGAAGGCGGGCTCATCTTCGGCCTGTCGGCCGCGCTCTACAGCGGCATAACCTTCACCAATGGCCGCGTCGACCAGAGCAATTTTCACGACTACCGCATCCTGCGCAACAACGAGGCGCCGAAGATCGAGGTCTATCACGTCAAGAGCCTGGAATCGCCGGGCGGCATCGGCGAGACGGCTACGGTGTCGGCGGCCCCTGCCCTTGCCAATGCGATCTTCGCCGCCACGGGAAAGCGCCTGCGCAGCCTGCCCTTCGACCGCAACCAGCTGAAGAGCGACGGCGCCGACAAGACCAGCGTCTCGATGATGCCGCCGCTCAGCGTGCCTGTTCTGGCCGCGCTGGCCGTGAGCGACGAACCCGCCGAATCCAAGCCCGAGGCGGCGTAACGATGAAACGGCTGGGCCTCATCGTTCTCGCCGCCGTTGTGATCATTGTTGCTGCCGTCGCGGTATTCCTGTTCAAGCCGGCATCGCTGCCGGATGTCTCCGTGGCACAGGCGGCACTGCCCACCGGCCAGGCGCTGATCGATCGCGGTGAGTATCTGACGCGCGCCGCCGACTGCGTCGCCTGCCACACGACGGCTGGCGGCAAGCCCTATGCGGGCGGCCTCGCCTTCAAGCTGCCGTTCGGCACGCTCTACTCGCCCAACATCACGGCCGACAAGGAAACCGGCATCGGCGACTGGACCGACGCGCAGTTCGTGCGCGCCCTGCACCAGGGCATCGGCTGGCAAGGTGGCAATCTCTATCCGGCCTTCCCCTATGCCGCCTATGCGCGGATGACGACGGAGGACGCGCTGGCGATCAAGGCCTATCTGTTCAGCCTGCCCGTGGTGCACGCGGACAAGCCGAAGAACGATCTCATCTTCCCGTTCAACCAGCGTTATGTGATGCGCTTCTGGAACCTGCTGTTCGTGCCGAGCGGCCCGCTGCAACCCGATCCGCAGCAGACAGCGGACTGGAACCGTGGCGCTTATCTGGTCGAGGCCATGGCGCATTGCGGCGAATGCCACACGCCGCGCAATTTGCTCTACGCGCTCGACAGCGGCAAGAAATTCGCCGGCGCCGAACTGCAGGGCTGGAAGGCCTACAATATCAGTTCAGACAAGCGCTCGGGCATAGGCGGCTGGAGCGACGAGCAACTGGCCGACTATCTGTCCAAGGGCCATGCCGAAGGGCGCGGTTCGGCGACGGGCAGCATGGGCGAAGCGGTCGACTACAGCCTGCGCCATCTGACGCCGGAAGACATCAAGGCGATCGTCGCCTATGTGAGAACCGTGCCGCCGCAGGCAAGTTCCGACCAGGCCATCGTCGAGGCTGAACCGGCCACGCTCAAGGCGTCGACAGCCTATGCCCCCGCTCCGGACGCTGCCGCGCAAGGCGGGCTTGGCCTGAAGCTGTTCCAGGGCGCCTGCGCCAGTTGCCATGGCTGGAACGGCGAAGGGCTGCAGACGCCCTATGCCGCCTTGCACGGAAGCCGCACGGTCAACGACCCCGACGGGACCAATCTGATCCAGGTCATCCTCAAGGGGGCGCACATGACAACGGCGACGGGCACGCAGGCGATGCCCGCTTTCGCCAACGCCTATTCGGACGTCGAGATCGCGGCACTCGGCAACTACGTTCTCGGCCATTTCAGCGGCAAGCAATCGGCGATCACGCCGGCC